>JAEZGJ010000189.1 GCA_023416965.1 Pseudomonadota bacterium
GTCCAGCACCATGTCGAGACCGCCGACCCGGCGGCCCGTTCCCCCGCTCCGCCGCCGGGCCCGGTCGCCATGCAGGCGCGGCGCGCCGGCGGGACCGTGCGCATCCTCGTGCCCTTCACCCGCGAGACCCCTGGCGCGGTCTTCCAGCGCGGTGACACGCTGTGGCTGGTCTTCGACACGCTCGAGGAGGTGGCGCTCGCCGGCCTCCAGGCCGAGGCCGCCGGCATCTTCTCGTCGGTCGATGCCTCGCGCTCGCGCACAGGCATCGCCGTCAGGATCGGGCTCGAACGCCAGAGCCTCGCATCCGCCGGACGCGACGGCCTTGCCTGGATCGTGACCCTGGCCGACAGCGTCCTGGAGCCGCCGCGGCCGGTCCATCTGGCGCGCGCCACAGAACAGGGCGACCGGCTCATCGCCACGGTCGACTTCCCCCAGGCCGGTTCGGTGCACCGGCTCGCCGACCCACTGGCCGGCGACACGCTCATCGTCGTCACCGGCGCCGGCCCCGCCCGCTCCTTCGTGCAGACCCGGGAGATGGTGGAGTTCACCGCGCTGGCCGGCAGCCACGGCCTCGTCTTCCAGCCCATCGCCGACGACCTGACGGTCGCCATTTCCGGCGACCAGGTGAATATCGGCCGGCCCTTCGGCCTGCAGCTCAGCGCCGGCCATGCGCGACCGCAGCCGGTGCAGCGTCTCACCCGCCGCCCCCGCACCATCACCTTCGACCTCGAGCTCTGGGCGGTCGACGAGCGGGCGCCGTTCCGCGAGCGGGAGAGCGACCTGCTCGCCAATGCCGCCGCCGTCCACGACACCCAGCGCACCGCGAGGCGCCTCGACCTCGTGCGCTTCTACATGGCGCAGCAGCGCTGGGCCGAGGCCAAGGCCGTGCTCGACGCCATCGTGCGCCAGGACCGGCGGATCGCCGAGGACGGCACCATCCAGGGCCTGCGCGGCGTCGTCTCCATCATGATGCACCGGCCGGCGGACGCGCTGCGGGAGTTCTCCCACCCGGCCATGGCGAACGCGCCCGACATCGCCCTCTGGCGGGCAACCGCCCTTGCCATGGACGGGCGCTCACGCGAGGCGCACGACGCCTTCGAGGGCTCCGACGTCTCGCCCGCCACCCTGCCGCATCCGCTGGCGCGGGCCATCCTGGTGCGCGCCATCGAGGCGGCGCTCGACAGCGGCGCCGTCGACCGCGCCGACAAGCACCTCTCCGACCTCCAGGAGATCGGCATCCCGCCCTCGGCCGAGCAGCAGTTCGCCCTGCTGCGCGGCCGGGTGATCGAGGCCAAGGGCATGGACCGCGACGCGCTCGTCGCCTATGCGCGGGCCGCCAACGGTCCGGACCTGCCGGTGCGCGCCGATGCCGAGCACCGCCTGCTCGCCGCCCGCCACCGCCTCGGCGAGATCGACCGCAAGGCCGCCATCGAGGAGCTGGAGGTCCAGAGCTACGCCTGGCGCGGCGACGAGGTCGAGGCGCGCACGCTGGCCCTTCTCGCCAAGCTCTATGCCGACCAGGGGCAGTTCCGCGAGGCCTTCACCACGATGCGCCTCGCCATGCGCGCGCACCCGCGGTCGGAATCGGTGCGCGGCATGCAGGACGACGTCGCCCGCCATTTCGAGCGCCTGTTCCTCGAGGGCAATGCCGACCAGATGAAGCCGGTGGACGCGCTGGCCCTCTATTACGACTTCCGCGACATGACCCCGCAGGGCCGCCGCGGCGACGAGATCATCCGCCGCCTCGCCGACCGGCTGGCGGGGATGGACCTGCTCGACCAGGCCGCGGCGCTGCTGCAGCACCAGATCGACCGCCGCCTGACGGGGGCGGCGCGCTCGCAGGTGGCGGCGCGGCTGGCGCTGATCCACCTCAGCAACCGCAAGCCGGCGGCAGCGCTGCAGGTGCTGCGCGCCACCCGGCTCGCCGACCTGCCCGACGAACTGCGCGTCCAGCGCTACCTGCTGGAGGCGCGGGCCCATGCCGATTCCGGCCGGCCCGACCAGGCGCTGGAAATGCTGTCGGGAATCCGCACGCCCGAGGCGGAGATGCTGCGGGCCGACATCCACTGGGGCGCGCAGCGCCATCGCGAATCCGCCGAACAGAGCGAGCGCTGGGTCTCCTCCCGCGCCGGCGGCGCACCGCTCGGCAACGACGAGCGCCGCCACCTGCTGAGAGCCGCCATCGGCTATGCGCTGGTGGACGACGCGCTCGGCCTCGACCGCCTGCGCAACCGCTGGCGCGAGGCGATGAAGGGCACCCCCGACGAGCGCGCCTTCGACGTGGTCACTTCGCCGATCGAGGCGCGGGGCGTCGAATATCGCGAGATCGCCAAGTCCATCGCCGACCGCGACACGCTGGACGCCTTCCTGAAGAACTATCGCGAGCGCTACCCGAACGAGGCGCCCGGCGCCGGGGCGCCGCAGCAGCAGTCCGACACGCCGACCGGGGCCACGCCGCGGCAGGGATAACCAGCCGTTCAGGTGCCGAAACTTCGGACCAGGCTGCCGGCGACGAGATTCCAGCCGTCCACCAGCACGAAGAAGATGAGCTTGAACGGCATCGAGACGGTGACCGGCGGCAGCATCATCATGCCCATGGACATGAGTACCGAGGCGACGACGAGGTCGATCACCAGGAAGGGCACGAAGAGCAGGAAGGCGATCTCGAAGGCACGGCGCAGTTCCGAGATCATGAAGGCCGGGATGAGCACGCGGAACGACACCTCCTGCGGGGTGGCCGGCACCGGCTCGCGGGAGAGCTCCTGGAACAGGGCGAGGTCCTTTTCCCTGACGTGCTTCAGCATGAAGTCGCGGAACGGCCCGGAGGCGCGCTCGAAGGCCTGCGGCATCTCGATCTGGTTCTCGATCAGCGGCCGGACGCCGAGGTCGTAGCTCTGCTGGAGCGTCGGCGCCATGACGAAGCCGGTGAGGAAGAGCGACAGGCCGACGATGACGGCGTTGGGCGGCGCGGTCTGGGTGCCGATGGCGGTGCGCAGCAGCGAGAGAACGACCGCGATGCGGACGAAGCTCGTCACCATGATGAGGATGGAAGGCGCCACCGACAGGATGGTGATGAGGCCGATGAGCTGGATCACCCGCTCGTTGACGCCCGCTCCCTGCCCGAGATTGATCGAGATGTCCTGGGCCGCCGCCGGTCCGGCGGAGAGGCCCGCCGCCAGCAGCACGGCGAGAACCGCCGCGCGGCGCATGGCCGGGCGGGTCCTTGTCCTGCCGTCAGGGGTCGTGAGCGCCATCGCCGTCCCGCACCGCGCGAATCGTTGGCGCGAGTCTAGCAGGCCCGGAGGCCCCGGCCTGTGGATGGCGGGAGGGCAGGACGCCGCGGGCCAAGCGCCCGCTGCGCCGGGCCGTTCGGACGGTCGCGGCCTTGGTGCGATCGGACGTGCTTGGCTTGCCCCTCCGGACGAGGCGCACGGTCGAGTCTCCCTCTCCTTGGCGCGGAACGGCAAGGGAGGGTGCGGGTGGGGCGTTGTTCCTGGATGCGCGACGCAGGCCGGATCAGCGAGGCTGGAGACGGGATCGCAATGAATGCACCACCCTTACCCTCTCCTTGCGGAGCGAGGGGAGGGAGACTACCGCGTCGCGTCGGGACGAGCCGGCTGGAGGCGCGCGCCGCCGGCAAACCGGATTCCAGTGGCTCCTGAGCAGAACGCCCGCCGAGGCCGCGTCAGCTCTTCGGGGGGGGGGGGCCGCGGCCGAGGAGGGCGGCCATTTCCTCCTCGAGGCTGTCGAAGACCGACTTCTCGTCGGCCGACAGCGCCTTGGCGGCGGGAGGAGAGGGCTGCGGCCGTGCCGGGCCGGCGGGAGCGGCAGGTGCGGCG
>JAEZGJ010000035.1 GCA_023416965.1 Pseudomonadota bacterium
CATGACGCGCGAGGGACTTGCCCGCCAGATCCTCCACCCGACCCGGCGGGGCTCGGTTGCGCCGTTCCTGGTGATGGACGTGATGACCGCGGCGGCGAAGGCCGAGGCGGAGGGGCAGAACGTCATCCACATGGAGGTGGGCCAGCCCGCCGCACCGACGCCCATGAGCATCCGCAAGGCCGCGGCCGAGGCCCTGATGGGCGGCCAGATCGGCTATACGCTCGCGCTCGGCACGCCGGACCTGCGCCAGCGGATCGCGCGACGCTATGCCGAGACGCACGGGGTGGAGGTTCCCATCGGCCGGATCGCCGTGACCATGGGCTCGTCGTCGGCCTTCATCCTGTCCTTCCTCGCCCTCTTCGAACACGGCGCGCGGGTGGCCATCGCCAGCCCCGGCTACCCCGCCTACAAGAACATCCTCGAGGCGCTCGGCTGCGAGGTGGTCTTCATCGAAACGACCGCTGCGACGCGCTGGGCGGTGACGCCGGAAATGCTCGCGGCCGAACATGCCAGAAAGAAGCTCGACGGCATCCTCATCGCCAGCCCGGCCAACCCGACCGGCACCATGATGACCCCGGAGGCGCTGAAGGTTCTGGTGGAGGCCTCGCGCGATCTGGGCATTCGCTTCATCTCCGACGAGATCTATCACGGGCTCTCCTACGACATGCCCTGCCACACGGCGCTGGAGACCAGCGACGACGTCGTCGTGATCAACTCCTTCTCCAAGTATTACTGCATGACCGGCTGGCGGATCGGCTGGATGATCGTGCCGGAGAGCCTCGCCCGCTCGGTCGAGTGTCTCGCTCAGAACCTGTTCATCTCGGCACCGCAGCTCTCCCAGGTGGCGGCGCTGGCCGCCTTCGACGCGACCGCGGAGCTCGAGGCGATCAAGGCGGGCTATGCCGCCAACCGGCGGGTGCTGCTGGAGGGCCTGCCGAAGGCGGGGCTCGACAGGCTGCTGCCGGTGGACGGGGCCTTCTACGTCTATGCCGACGTCTCCCGCTACACCAACGACAGCCTCGACTTCGCCCGCCGCATGCTGGCCGAGACGGGCATCGCGGCGACGCCGGGGCCCGATTTCGACCCCTATGGCGGCATGCACGCTATCCGCTTCTCCTTTGCCGGCTCGACCGCGGACATGGAAGAGGCGGTGAAGCGGCTCGGGGCGTGGTTGCGGTGACCACCCTGCTCGTCACCGGCTTCGGCCCCTTTCCCGGCTGGGAGCGCAACCCCACGCCCGCCATGGTCAAGGCGGTGACGGCTCTGCGCCTGCCGGGCGTCCGCATCGTCGGTCACGTCTTCAACACCGTCTATGCCGAGGTCGCCCGCGACCTGCCGGCCCTCCTCGCCCGATACAGGCCGGACGCGATCCTGCTCTTCGGGCTCGCGGGGCGCACGGGCCACGTCCGCATCGAGAAGCACGCCCACAATGTCACGACTCGCAGGGTGCCCGACGCCTCGGGGGCTTTCCACGCAAGACCCGATATTCGCGCCGAGGGGCCGTGGCGGGTGCCGACGGGTTTCGCCTGCGGGCCCCTGACTCAGCAGCTGCGCCGCGCCGGCCTCAATGCCCGGCTGTCGCCCTCGGCGGGCGAATATCTCTGCAACTTCTCCTATTGGCTGGCGCTGGAGGCGGTGGCGCGCCGCGTGGTGAAGCGCGCGCTCTTCGTCCACGTGCCGCTGCCGCTCAAGGCCGGCCGTACCGGGCGCGGCGCCCTGACGCGGCGGATGACGGCGGACGACCTCGCGGAGGTCGCCGTCGCAGCGGCGCTGGCGATCACCGGCCGTGGCTACTTGGCAAAACCGGTGCGCAGGCCCCGCGCCCAGTCGGCGCGGCCGTAGCCTTCGGCCTTCCGCGCGGCGGCCTCCCAGTCATAGGCGACGGCGACCATGTCGATGCTCGCGACCGCGCCCTCGGCCACTGTCACCACGGCGTAGCGGGCATGGGGCGAGCCGACCTCGGAGACATGGGCGTCGGGCGGCGTCGGATCGGAATAGGCCGGCTGCCCCACGCTGCCGGGATTCACCACCGTCAGGCCGTCGATCACGAGCAGCCGCGGCAGGTGGCTGTGGCCGCAGAGCACGAGACGGGCGTCGCTGACATCGCCGAGGCGGCCCCGGATGGCCGGCGCGTCCGACCGGACGAGGCGCCCGTCCCGCTTGTCTTCCATCAGGTAGGTGTCGTCGTCGGCAGGCGTCGCGTGGAACAGGCGCACGGCAGAACCGCCGAGTGCGATGTCGCGCTGCATCGGCAGGCTGGCGAGCCAGAGGCGCTGACCCTCGTCCAATCGCTCGCGGGCGAACCTGTCGGAGAAGTGTAGCGCCTCGCCCTCGGCCTCGACGACCCAGCGGTCGTGGTTGCCGCGCACCGTCGGAAGGTCGAGCGCCATGAGCCGCGCGGCTGTCTCGGCTGGCCAGAGCGGACCGGAGACGCAATCGCCGAGATTGACGATGCTGTCGATGCCGCGCGCAGCGATGTCGGCCAGAACAGCCTCGAGAGCGAGGAGGTTGCCGTGAACGTCGGCGATGACGGCGAGGCGCATGGGGGGACCGTGATCGGAAGAACCGCGGGCACCGTGCCGCCGGCGGGACGTGGCGGCAAGATCCATTTCCGCATCCCGATCCGGCACAGTCCCGCCCGGCACGGACCTTGCGCCGGCCCCCTCACCTTCCGGAGGCCCCCATGCTCGCCCGCCGCTCGTTCCTTCTCGCTGCCGCCGCCACCCTCGCCCTGCCCGCCCCTGTCCGCGCCGCGACGCTGGACGCGGCGTCCTTCGGCCTGAAGCCGGGCGCGGCGGAGGACCAGACCCGCGCGATGCAGCGGGCGGTGGAGACGGCCGCCGGCTCCCGCATGCCGCTGAGGCTCGCGCCCGGCGCCTACAGGGTCGGCGAGATCAGGCTGCCGGCCAACACCCAGATATTGGGCGTGCGCGGCGCCACCCGCCTGGTGTTCCAGGGCGGGACGGCCTGTCTCTCCGCCCCGCGCGCCGACATGGTGACGCTGTCGGGCCTCGTCATCGAGGGCAACGGCAAGGCGCTGCCGGACAAGCGCGGCCTCATCGTGCTCGAGCACGGCCGTGGCGTGCGCGTCGAGGATTGCGAGATCGCCGGCTCCAGCCACCACGGCATGGTCCTCGAGGGCATCGACGGCCTGGTGCGCGGCAACACGGTCTCCGGCGTCGCCAAGGCGGCCATCGTCGCGCTCGACAGCCGCGGCCTGACGCTGACGCAGAACACCATCCGCTCGGCTGCCAACAACGGCATCCTCGTCTGGCGCACCATCGCCGGTGACGACGGCACGATCGTCGAGGGCAACCGCATCGAGGAGATCGGCGCGCGCGACGGCGGCTCGGGCCAGAACGGCAATGCCATCAACGTCTTCCGCGCCGGAAACGTGACCGTCACCGGCAACCGCATCCGCGGCGCCGCCTTCTCCGCCGTGCGCGCCAACGGCGCCGCCAACGTCGCCATCACCGGCAACAACTGCGCCTCGCTCGGCGAGGTCGCCGTCTATGTCGAGTTCGGCTTCGAGGGGGCGGTGGTCGCCAACAACATCATCGACGGCGCGGCGCTCGGCATCGTCGCGACCAATTTCAACCACGGCGGCCGGCTCGCCAACATCCACGGCAACATCATCCGCAACCTGGTGAACCGCCGCCCGGCGGGCACGGACCCGAACGATGCCGCCGGCATCGGCATTTCCGCCGAGGCGGACGCCGCGATCTCGGCCAATGTCATCGAGGGCGCGCCGACGGCCGGCATCCAGCTCGGCTGGGGCCAATACATGCGTGACCTGTCGGTGACCGCCAACGTCATCAAGGGCGCCCCCGTCGGCATCGCCGTCTCCGTGGTGCCGGGGGCGGGCCAGGCGCTGATCGCCGACAATCTCGTCCAGGGCGCACGCGTCGGGGCCGTGGTGGGCATGGAATGGAAGCGGCCGGTGACCGGCGACATGGCCCGCGAGGGCGTCGGCCGGCATGCCCAGCTGAGCGTCTCCGGCAACCGCGTCCGCTGAGCCTCAGGCCGCCGCCTCGGGGACCTTCGCCCGCGCAATCTCCGCCTCCACACGGCGGCGCGGCAGGGCTTCGGGGTGTTCGCGCTGCAGCCACTCCGTCATCTTCTCCCGCACCAGGCAGCGCAGATCGAAGGTGCGTCCCGAATTGACCGCGCTGGCGAGGATGCGGATCTCCATCGTCTCCTGGCGGAGCTCCGTCACCTGAACGGCGAAGACCCGTTGGTCCCACAGATCGCTCGCGGCGACGACCGCCCGCGCCTTCTCGCGGATGGCCTCCACAGGCGCGCGGTAGTCGAGGTGGAGAAAGACCGACCCGATGAGGTGGGCATCCTCGCGCGTCCAGTTCTGGAACGGCTTCTCGATGAAATAGGTCAGCGGAATGACGAGGCGCCTGAGGTCCCAGATCCTCACCACCACATAGGTCGCGGTGATCTCCTCGACATTGCCCCACTCGCCTTCGACGAGCAGGGCGTCGTCGATGCGGATGGGCTGGGTGATGGCCAACTGGATACCGGCGAAGACGTTCTTCAGCACCGGCTGGAGGGCAAGGCCGACGATGATGCCGGCGGCGCCGGCGGAGGCGAGAAGGCTGATGCCGTATTGCCTGACGCTGTCGAAGGTCATCAGGCCTGCGCCCACCGCCACGGCGATGACCATGATGCGACCGACGCGCTGGAGAATCTGGGTCTGGGTCGCGTGCTTGCGGGCGAGCAGGTTGTCGCTCGAATCCAGCTTGAACCGGCGCAGGTAGACGATGGTCCAGACGTGCAGGGCGCTGAGCGCCACCCAGGCGAGGAGGGCGATGGTGCACAGGACCAGCACGTGCCTGACCGCCTCGGCCTGGACGAAGGTGAGCGGCGCCGCCGGCGTGACGAGGGCGATGGCCGCGGTGACGAAGGCGAGACGCAAGGGGCGCCTGTTGCGGGCGACGATGGAGCGCCAGAACAGGTCGCGGTCGCGCACCAGCCGCGTCGCCGCACGAAAGGCGACGCGGTAGAACAGCACGGCGACGAGGATGGCGAAGGCGTAGAGGCCGACGCTGACGGCCCAGTCGGGAATCCAGGGGGGAAGGTTGAACAACATCGGCAACGGCAATTTTCGGCTGGAGGGGGAAAATGGCTTCAGCGCCCCACCCTGAACCCGGAATGTGTCAGGGGCGCGGGCAGTGGCCGCCTGCGGCGTTAAGACCCCGTTAACCGGATCAGTCCACGGTTTGCCGGTCTGCCCTGTCCGGAGCCGCCCCATGCGCGCGCTTGCAAAGGTCTTCGCGGCAACCGCCGTCGTTCTCGCCCTCGCCGCGCCGGCCGTGGCGCAGCAGGCCTGCGCCCCCGCCGACCTCACCCGTTTCACCGCGGAAGCGATGGTGAGCGACGCCGATCTGAGGGCGGAAGCCGAAGCCGCGCTGCATGCCTGCGCGAGCTTCGCCCTCGACCAGCTCCGCGCCGTCGGCGAGATCGAGGAGCGCGTCCTGATCCAGGTCGCCGCGCTCGCCGGCCGGACCTCCTATGCCACCTATGCCGCCGACGAGATCCCGCAGGTCTCGCCGGCCTTGATCGCCCTGATCGGCGCGGCCTTCCGCCCGCTCTACCCGCACCTGCATTCGCTGCCGGAGCAGGAGAACACGGCCGCGATGCGCACCATCGTCTTCCACCTCCTGGCGCAGTCCGGGCCGCTCTCGACCGGTTCGGTCGCGCGGCCGGCCGCCCCTCCCGCCACGGGAATCCGGCCATGACCCCCGACGAGACCACCCTGCCCCTCATCGTGGCCCCGCCGCTCTCGCCGGCCGCCTCCTTCGACGCCGACGTCGCCGACCTGCATGAGGTCGAGTGGCTGTCGAGCGGGAGCATCGTCCGAAAGGACTGACCTCCCCCGCTTGCCCCGCCCGCCCCGCGGCGGGCATCGTCCCGCCCGAGCCGCGACAGACGGCGGGGAGGACAGGATCATGATTAGGGGTTCGGCGGTTCTGCGGAGTGGGCCGCTCGTCGCCATCGATCCGGCGGCCTTTGTGCACGCCTCGGCGCAGATCTACGGCAAGGTCAGCCTTGCCGCCGGCGTCTCGGTCTGGCCCAACGCCGTCATCCGGGCGGAGATGTACGAGGTCGTCATCGGCGAGGGCTCGAACATCCAGGACTTCGCCATGATCCATATCGGCGGCAGCACCGGCACGACGGTCGGCCGCAACTGTTCCATCACCCACCGCGTCACGCTGCATGGCTGCACGATCGGCGACAACGTGCTGGTGGGGATCGGCGCCACGATCATGGACGGCTGCGTCATCGGCGAGAACTCGATCATCGCCGGCGGCGCCTTCCTGAAGGAGAACACGGTGATCTCGCCGAACTCCATCGTCGCGGGCATTCCGGCCGTGCTGAAGGCGAGCCGCGACTGCGGGCCGGCCAACCGGTTCAACGCCTGGCTCTACACCGCCAATGCCGAAGCCTATGCCCGTGGCGAGCACCGCTTCTGGGACGAGGCGGACCTCGACGCCGCCGCCGCGCGCTTCGGCTTTTCCCGGCGCCCCTAGCGCACGACGCGCCGCTCGATCCGGAAGCGCATCTCGACGCCGCGCAATGCGTCGGGGCGACGGTCGGGCGTGAGCCAGTGGCTGAACCTTGCGGTGGCGGGCGGGTCGCCGGGCAGGTCGAGGCTGAAGCGGGCGATTTCGCCGTCGCCACGCCGGAGCACGACGGCCCTGACGCCCCCGGCATCGCCCATCGGGAAGACCGCCTCGGCTGTCGTCGCGCCGTCCTCGTCCGGCCGCCAGTGGAGGTCAAGCGGCGGAATGGCGGCGCGGGTGCCGGTGCCGGCGAGGACAAGATCGGTCCAGCCTGGGCCCTCAAGACGGAGCTGCACGAGCAGGAAGGGCTGGATCGGCGGCGGCGGGGTGGTGAGCGCAAAGGCCATGTAACCGACCGCCACCGAGACGGAGGCGAGGGCCGCAGCGGCGCCGGCGGCGCCCCGCGCGATCGAGGCGGGCCGCGACAAGCGGCAGAGTGCCATCCAGAGCCCGAGGGCCGCGCCGGCCGCCGCGCCGACCCCGCCCATCATGGCCGCGAAGGCGAGCCTGTCGCCGGACCTGCCGAGGTCGAGCCAGCCGGCGAAGGCGAGCGCGCCGTGGCGGCTGGCGAGGCCGACGGCAGCAGCGCCGGCCAGCGCTGCCACCAGGAGGGCGGCGAGAACAAGGACGGGATGGCGCCCTGCGGCCGGCGTCGGGGAGCGGGCGGGAATGGGGAAGAGGCGTGGATCGGACATGGCTCGACTGTGGCGCCGCGAGAGCGGCTCGCAGTTCAGTCGCGCCGGGAGGCCATAAGGTTCAGCGTCCCGCCACCGGGGGCGCCGGTCACTTCTCCACGAAGGCCTTCTCGATGACGAAATGGCCGGGGCCGGAGATCGCCCCCTCCTCGAAGCCGCGGGCGACGAGCATGTCGACCATGTCCTTCAGGAAGGCGGGCGAGCCGCAGATCATCACCCGGTCATTGGCCCTGTCGAGCGGCGGCAGCCCGAACTCGGCCTGGATCCGGCCGGTCTCCAGCAACTCGGTGATACGGCCGTTATGGATATAGGGCTCGCGGGTGACCGTCGGGTAGTATTTCAGCTTGGCGCGCACCAACTCGCCGATGAGCTCGTCGTTCGGCAGCTCCTTCGAGACGTAGTCGCCATAGGCCTGCTCGGCGATGAAGCGCGTGCCGTGGATGAGGACGATGTTGTCGAAGCGGTCATAGACCTCCGGGTCCTTCACCACGCTGATGAAGGGGGCAAGGCCCGTCCCGGTGCCGCACAGATAGAGGTTCTTGCCCGGCAGCAGCGCGTCCTGGACCAGGGTGCCGACCGGCTTGCGGCCGACGAGGATGCGGTCGCCGACCTTGATGTTCTGCAGGTGCTTGGTCAGCGGCCCGTCCGGCACCTTGATGGAGAAGAACTCGAGATTGTCCTCGTAGTTGGAGGAGACGATGGAATAGGCGCGCAGCAGCGGCCTTCCGTCGATCTCCAGGCCGATCATCGTGAACTGGCCGTTGACGAAGCGGAACGAGGGGTCGCGGGTGGTCTTGAAGGAAAAGAGCCGGTCCGTGTAGTGCCGGACATCGAGGACGCGCTCGGAGTTCAGGTTGGACATGGCAGAGCCCGGGGTGACTGGCGCCGACGGCCGCTTCATTCGTACACGAATGATACCGCATTGCACCAACTAGGCAAGAGCATGGAGCAAGGCAACAGCAAATTCGCTGGGCTGGATCAAACGGCTCGCGGGCGGCCTCCTGCGGCTCCGCGAGCCCTTGCCGGGCGGCGGCTCCCGCCTATGCTGGCCGCCCCTCATTGCGCGGTCCTGCCATGCCTTCCGACATTCTCTGCTTCGGCGAAGCCCTGGGCGAATTCAACCAGACCATCCCGCGCGAGCCGACCTATCTCTTCGGCTTCGGCGGCGACACGTCGAACTGCGCCATCGCGGCAGCGCGGTCGGGAGCGAGCGTCGGAGTGATCGGAGCCGTCGGCGACGACACCTTCGGCCGCGCCTTCCTGGACCTGTGGCGGGCCGAGGGCATCGACACCAGCGCCATGCGCATGCCGCCGCAGAGCGAGACCGGCATCTATTTCATCACCCACGGCCCGGAAGGCCATGAATTCGCCTATCGCCGCGCCGGCTCCGCCGCGGCGCGCTTCACCTCCGCCGACCTGCCGGTGACTGCGATCCGTGCCGCAAAGATCCTGCACGTCTCGGGGATTTCGCAGGCGATCTCGCCCTCGGCGAGCGCGGCGGTGCGCCTCGCCATCGCCGAGGCGCGGGCCGCGGGGGTCACTGTCTCCTACGACACCAACCTGCGCCTCAGACTGTGGCCGCTGGAGCGGGCGCGGGAGGTGACGAACGAGGCCATGCGCCTCGCCGACATCGCCCTGCCCGGCCTCGACGACGCGCGCCAGCTCACCGGCCGCGACACGCCCGACGCCATCGCGGACTTCTACCTCGAGGGCGGATCGCGGATCGTGGCGCTCACCCTCGGCAAGGACGGGGCGCTGATCGCCACGCGCGAAGAGCGGCGGATCATCCCGTCGATCCCCGTGAGGGCGGTGGACGCGACGGGCGCCGGGGACTGTTTCGACGGTGCCTTCCTCGCGGAATGGCTGGCCAGCGGCGATCCCTTCCGCGCCGGCCGCTACGCCTGTGCTGCGGCGGCCCTTTCGACCCGCGGCTACGGGGCCGTGGCGCCGCTGCCGCGGCGGGACGAGGTGCTGGCGGCGCTGGCGGCGGCGGGCTGAGGC
>JAEZGJ010000071.1 GCA_023416965.1 Pseudomonadota bacterium
GCGCCAAGCCGGGCGGCCGTTCCATCGTGGCGGAACCCTTCGACGGGCGCGAACTCGGCGCGGAGATCAGGCGCCTGCGCCCTCCCCTGCCCGAAATCACCTTCCTCGGCATGATGATCGGCTCGGGCAAGGAACTGCTGCACTTCTTCAACGTCACCCGATCGGTGAAGTCGGCGGGCTATGTGGGCATGCTCCTCGCCCGCTATGCCCGCGACCTCGCCGTCCACGGCCGGGCCATGCGCCTGACCAACGGCAATGCCCTGATCGGCCGGCTGGCGAAATCGGCCCTCGATCTCGGCATTCCCATCCGCACCTCCAGCGGCCTGCGGGACCTCGTCGTCCGCGACGGCCGCGTGATCGGCGGCATCGTCGACACGCCCGACGGTCCGGTCGAGATCCACGCCCGCCGCGGCGTCGTGCTGGCCTCGGGCGGCTTTCCCCGCAACGCCGAACGCCGCAAGGCGCTCTATCCGCATGCCCCGACCGGCGAGGAACACTATTCGCCCGCCCCGCCAGGCAACACGGGCGACGGCCTCGGCCTCGCCGAGCGGATCGGGGCCGCGGTCGTCACGGACTATCCCAATCCCGCCGCTTGGGCGCCCGTCTCGCGGGTGCCGCGCCGCGACGGCTCCATCGGGCTCTTCCCGCACTTCATCGACCGCGCCAAGCCCGGCGTCATCGCCGTCACGCCGGCCGGCCGGCGCTTCGTCAACGAGGCGAATTCCTATCACGACTTCATGCAGGGCCTGTTCAGGGCGACGCCGAAGGGGTCGGAGGTCCGGGCTCTGCTCGTCACCGACCATCCGACGCTGCGGCGCTACGGCCTCGGCTTCGTCAAGCCGTTTCCGGTGCCGCTCACGCCCGTTCTCGCCAACGGCTACCTGAAGAAGGGACGGACGCTGCGCGACCTCGCGGTCGCGGCCGGGATCGACCCGGAGGCCTTCGAGGCGACGATCCGCGACTACAACGAGGCCGCGAGACGCGGCGAGGATCCTGCCTTCGGCCGCGGCAGCACCGCCTACAACCGCTATCTCGGCGACCCCGACGTGAAGCCCAACCCGTGCGTCGCTCCCATCGAGACCGGCCCCTTCTATGCCGTCGAGGTGGTTCCAGGGGAACTCGGCACATTCGCCGGCATCCGCTGCGACGCCGACGCGCGCGTGCTCGATGTGAACGGGGTCCCGATTCCCGGGCTCTATGCCGCCGGCAACGATGCGGCGAGCATCATGGGCGGCAATTATCCCGGGGGCGGGATCACGCTCGGCCCGGCCATGACCTTCGGCTACATCGCCGCGAGGCACATGCAGCGCCATCCCGCCAGCGTCTCCGACCAGGAGGCGCCGCAGGGCACGCGTGCCTGATCAGGGCTCGACGGCATCCTGGCACCCGCCCAGGATGGTCCGGCAACACCAAGGCCGAATGGCCAAGCGGGCTTCTTGACCTGCCGGAGGAGGAAACGGCGATGAAACTCTTGAAGACGATGGCGGCGGGGCTCGGGCTCCTGGCCGCGGCGGCCCTGGTGCCGGCGGCAAGTCCCGCCACGGCGCAGCAGTCGCGGACCTTCGACCTGCAGCATGGCTTCCCGGTCAACCTGCCCTCCCTCGGCCCGAGCCCTGGCCGCTGGGCGCAGATGGTCGAGGCCATGACCAACGGCGAGGTCAAGATCCGCGTCCGGAACGCCGGCGAACTGTCTCCGCCGCTCGAAATGTTCGGCGCGGTGTCGTCGGGCGCCATTCCCATGGCCTTCGACTGGATGGGCTACTGGGCGAACCAGATTCCGGTCACCAATCTCGTCAGCGCCATGCCCTTCGGCGCGCCGCCGGAGATCCTGCTGGCGTGGATGTTCCGCGGCGGCGGCCTCGAGATCATCCAGAAGGCCTATGACCCGCACAACGTCGTCATCCTGCCCTGCCACCTCGTCGATTCCGAAGCCGGCGGCTGGTTCCGCAAGGAGATCAACTCCGTGGAGGACCTGAAGGGCCTGAGGATGCGCATTGCCGGCCTCGGCGCGCTCGTCCTGTCGAAGCTCGGCGTGTCGACGCAGCTCGTGCCGGCGGGCGAGATCTTCGTGGCGCTGGAGCGCGGGCGCATCGACGCCACCGAGTTCTCCCTGCCCTCGATCGACCGCGGCCTCGGCTTCTACCGTGTCGCCAAGAACTACTACTTCCCCGGCTGGCACCAGCTCGCCACATGGGATTCGATCATCATCAACAAGAGTGTCTGGAACTCGTTCACCGACCGGCAGCGCACCATCATGCGCGAGGCGTGCATGGCGAACGTCACGTTCAACATGTACGACCAGATCGACACCCAGCGGACCGCTCTCGAATATTACCGCACCCAGGGCGTCACTATCCGTCGTTTCCCTGACGCGGTGCTGACCGCCCTGCAGAAGGCCTCCGAAGAGGTGCTGAACGAGCAGGCGGCGCGCGACCCGCTGTTCAAGGAGGCCCTGACCAGCCTGCGCGACTACATCGCCAAGGTCGGCGAGTGGCGCGAGCTGCAGCGCGTTCCCGCTCCGCTGCGCTGACCTTGCCGGAAATCCCGCGGCCGGCGCCAGCGCCGGCCGTCGCTCCCAAGGAAACCCTCCGTGGATGCTGCCCTGAACGTCCTTGATCGCGCCAGCCGGCTGGCGAGCGGCTTCTGCCGGCTCGCCAGCTGGACGCTGCCACCGGTCATCCTGGTCATCCTGGGAACGGTTCTGGCGAGCCAGCTGCGGCTCTCCACCATCGCCGTCTGGGGGGTCGACGTGCCGCTCTTCGGCGACCGGCTTACCGTCACCGGCCTCACCGAACTGCAATGGCATCTGTTCGCCGCCATGGTGATGCTCGGCATCGTCTATGCGGTCGAGACCGATGCCCATGTCCGCATCGACTTCGTCGCCGGCCGCTGGACCGCGCGCACAAGGGTCATCGTCGAACTCGTCGGCGACACCCTGCTTCTTCTGCCCTTCACCCTGTTCATGACCCACTTCTCCTGGAACTTCACCGCCACGGCCTTCCGGACCGGCGAGCGCTCCACCACCGGGGGGCTGGAAGACCGCTACCTCGTCAAGGGACTGATGCCCCTGGGCTTCACGCTCCTCGCAGTCGTCGTGACGGTGAAGATCCTCCACCACCTGGTGGCTCTGCTCGGCAGGGGGCGCGATCCCGCGGGCGTCGACTGGTTTACCCGCCGCCAGACGGCCGCACCCGAAGAAGGCATGACCACGTGACCGGACAATGGCTCCCCATCGCCATGCTGGTGGCCCTGATCGCCGGCGCCTTCAGCGGCTATCCCATGGGTTTCGTCATGGCCGGCATCGCGGTCGGCTTCTGCCTCGTCGCCGACGTGCCGATCGCATTCCTCTTCACCTTCGTCACGCGCATCTACGCGGGCATCCTGGCCGACTGGCTGCTGCTCTCGATCCCGCTCTTCGTCTATATGGGCCTGATGCTCGACAAGTCGGGCATTGCCGGCCGTCTCCTGACCTCGCTGGCGCGCCTCATGGGCCCCCTGCCCGGCGGCTATGCCATCGCCGTGGCGGTCATCGGCATCATCATGGCGGCGTCGACCGGCATCGTCGGCGCCTCCATCGTCATGCTGGGCCTGCTCGGCCTGCCGGCCATGCTGGACCGCGGCTACGACCCGCAGATCGCCACCGGCATCATTGCGGCCTCGGGTACGCTCGGCATCCTCATCCCGCCGAGCATCATGCTCGTGGTCCTGGGCGAGGTGCTGCAGGTCTCGGTCGGCGACCTCTTCCTCGGCGCCCTCGTGCCGGGCATCATGCTCGGCCTGCTGTTCATCATCTGGATTCTCATCGGCGCGGTGCTCTGGCCGCAGCGCATGCCCGCCATCGAACGGCGCGAGGGCATGGCGATCGGTGCGCTCCTGCTCGAGGCCGCCGCCAACCTCGTCGCCCCGCTCGGCCTCATCGTGGCCGTTCTCGGCTCCATTGCCGCCGGCATCGCCACGCCCACCGAGGCGGCGGCCATCGGCGCCCTCGGCGCGACCATCCTCGCCGCCTTCTCCCGCGAGTTCCGCTGGTCGTCGTTGCCGCCGATCCTTCACTCCACCACGCGCACCACGGCGATGATCGCCATGGTGATGATCGGCGCCACCTGCTTCACCGGACTCTTTCTGCGCATCGGTGGCGACGACCTCGTCCGCAACATGCTCTTCGTCGACACGGTCGGCGCCTGGGGCGTCCTCATCATCATCATGCTGGCGGTGTTCGTCCTCGGCTTCGTGCTGGAATGGGTGGAGATCACCTTCATCCTGATCGTGCTCGTCGCGCCCATCGTCGCGGACCTCAATTTCGGCATGGGCATGACGCGCGAAGAGACACTGATCTGGTTCGGCATTCTCGTGGCGGTGAACCTGCAGACCTCGTTCATCTCGCCGCCCTTCGGAGCATCGCTCTACTACCTCAAGGGGATCTGCCCGCCCCACGTCACCATCGGCACGATTTACCGGGGCGTGACACCCTTCATGGTCATCCAGCTCATCCCGCTGCTGATCGCCATGGCCTGGCCGCCGCTGATCCTTTGGCTGCCGAAGCTCATGCGCTAGAAAGCCGCCCCGGTTGCACGATCCCCCCTCTTGGAGCGAGGGATCCTCACCGGGGCCACCCGACCGCGGTCCGGCCGTGGCACCGTCCAGGCAGACGCCACCCCCGGAAAGACCTTCGCCGTGGACGCCGGTGGCTCGCCACTGGGCCTGCATGCCCGCCTTGGCGGCAATGTCCTTCCATGGAGCGATCTGCACCGTCACCTTGCGCTGCATGTCCGCCGGCGTGCTGGCAGCGGGGTCCCCGGCGGGGCCTGCGAGCCGCGCCCGCACCTCCGGCGTCCCGACGTTCTGCCCAATCGACCTGTTGAGCCTGTCGACGACAGCGGCCGGCGCCTGGCCCGGAGCGGCACTCGACATCAGTCGAGGCCCATGTGGTGCCCACGCCGGCAGTCCAAATCGCCACGGTTCCTGGCTTCGCCTCGGCCGCGGCGACGGACCTGGATCGTGTGGAACCGGGAAGCCCCATTGACGACAACGAACAAGGGGCAGTCCGTAACCATCGGCAGAAACTGGACGTAGGCCACCCGGTGGCCCTTCGCCGCGGCGGCCCCCGGGCGCCGGCGCGCGACGCCCCCCCCCCCCGC
>JAEZGJ010000117.1 GCA_023416965.1 Pseudomonadota bacterium
CCTGCGCACCCTCGCCCCGGCGGCGGCGAGCGGGCCGACGGCCCTCGGCCCCAGCCGCGAGGATTCGCGCGCCCTCGACCGCGGTGTGCGCGGCGTCGCGCCACCGGTCCAGCCACGCCGCCCGGTCGGCGTGCCCATCGTCACCGACCGGAGCCAGCCGCCCTCCGGCCGCGTCCTGCCCAATGCCAATCCGCTCGGCCGCAACACCGTCATCGACCCGCGCACCGGCGAGGTCGTCTCCTACGACCGCCGGATTCAGCCGGAGGCCGACCCCTTCGCGCCGACCGGCATCCGTCTCGGCAGTTTCATCGTCACGCCGACGGTGGACGCGACGCTCGGCTATGATTCCAATCCCCGGCGCCTGTCCTCGGGCGGTTCCGGCTCGCTCTTCACCCAGTCCTACGGCGAGGTGCAGGCGCGCTCCGACTGGTCGCGCCACGAGCTGACGGCGCGGCTGCGCGGCACCTATTCGGCCTATTTCTCCGATCCCGGCGTCAACAGGCCGGAGGTCAATGCGGTGGTCACGGGGCGCGTCGACGTCTCCCGCGACACCCGGCTCGAGGGCGAGGGGCGCTACCTCCTCAACACCAATTCGCCGGGCTCGTCGAACCTGCCCTCCTCGCCGGACGGCCTGCGCAGCCTGCCGCTCATCCACCAGTCGGGCGCGACGCTGGGCGTGGTCCAGGACATCGGCCGCCTGCAGCTCAGCCTGCGCGGCACCTTCGACCGCTACATCTACGACGACGCCGTCACCAATGCCGGCACGGTCCTGCCGCAGGGCGAGCGCAACTACAACGCCATGGGGGCCCGGCTGCGCGCCTCCTACGAACTTACCCCGGGCCTCAGGCCCTTCGTCGAGGCCGCCATCGACCAGCGCCGCTTCGACCGGCGCGTGTCATCGGGTGGCACGCTGCAGGGCTCGACGGCGACCACCTACCGCATCGGCTCGGCCTTCGAGTTGACGCGGCTGCTGACCGGCGAGATCTCCGCCGGCTATCTCGTCCGCGACAATCTCGAGCCGACCTTCGGCGACATCGCCGTGCCGGTCTTCGACGCCTCGCTGGTCTGGACCGCCACCGCCCTCACCACCGTCCGCCTCAACGCCAAGTCCGCCATCGACGAGAGCTTCACCACCGGCGCCTCCGGCATCGAGCGGCGGGACGTCTCGGTGGAGCTCGAACATGCCTTCCGCCGCTGGCTCGTGGGCACGGCGAAGTTCGCCTACGGCCACGACACCTATCGCGGCACGTCCCGCGTCGACCAGCGCACGGTCGCCTCCCTCGGCCTCATCTACCGGGCCTCCCGCAACCTGCAGATCCGCGGGGAACTGCGCCGCGAAACGCTGCAGTCCAACGAGGCCGGGCAGAGCTATTCGGCCAATGTCGTGCTGTTCGGGCTCCGGCTGCAGCGCTGAGCCACGGACTTCTCCGCCCTGCACTTTGCTGAGGCAGGCCCCGGCGCCGAGCTCAGCCCCTGAGGCGGGCGATCTCCTCCCGCAGCGGCCCCGACAGGTCCTCGCGCCGGAGCGCATAGGCGAGGTTGGCGGTGAGGAAGCCGAGCTTCGTGCCGGTGTCGTGGATCTCGCCGTCGAAGGTGAACCCGAAGAAGGGCTGCTGGCTCTTCAGCTTCAGCATGCCGTCGGTGAGCTGGATTTCGCCGCCGGCGCCGCGCTCCTGGGTCTCCAGGATGCGGAAGATCTCGGGCTGCAGGATGTAGCGGCCGGAAATGGCGACGTTGGACGGCGCCGTGCCCTTCGGCGGCTTCTCCACCATCTCACGGATCTCGTAGGCGCCGCCGGCGGCCGGCGCGCCCTTGTCGATGATGCCGTACTGGTGGGTCTCGCTGTCGGGGACCTCGTAGCCGGCGACGAAATTGCCGCCGGTCTCGTTGTAGGCCTCGATCATCGCGGCGATGCAGCCCTTCGCGCCCGGCTTCGCCAGATGCAGCATGTCGGGCAGGAGGAGCGCGAAGGGCTCGTCGCCGATGATGTCGCGGGCGCACCACACGGCATGGCCGAGGCCGAGCGGCTCCTGCTGACGGGTGAAGGAGGTGGCGCCCGCCGCCGGCAGGTCGCGCTTGAGCTCGTCCAGCGCCGCCGTCTTCGACCGCGCCGCCAGCGTCGTGTCGAGCTCGAAGGACTTGTCGAAATGGTCCTCGATCACCTGCTTGTTGCGGCCGGTGACGAAGACGAAATGCTCGATTCCCGCCTCGCGGGCCTCATCCACCACGTGCTGGATCACCGGCCGGTCGACGACGGTGAGCATCTCCTTCGGGATCGCCTTGGTGGCGGGCAGGAAGCGGGTGCCGAGGCCGGCGACGGGAAACACAGCCTTGCGGATGCGACGGACCATGAAGGAAAACCTCGAAGAGGACGAAGACGCGGCAAAGACCTAAATCAGCAATGCTGAACGCCCGGTGAGTGCCGCGGTTCCCTGGAACCGTCGGGGCCGCAGCGGCTCCGCGGGGTCACTTGTCGATCGCCGGCGCCGCCAGTTGCGACGGCTGGGCGCGGAAGGCGTTGAACACCATGTCGGGGGCCGAGGTATTGTGCCGCGAGGCAACGAGGCGGCCGGCCCAGAGGTCGGTGGCATTGGCCCGGCGGAACGGCATGATGTGCTCCTCCCGCCAGCCCGGCGCGTCCTTCTCGCGCACGGCGATGCGGGCGACGTCGGCGTTGAACTCGGTGACATACATGGAACGCAGCGCCGCGAAGGGGCCGCCGGCGACGGGGCGGGCGAAGGCGACGTCGAGGCCGATCATCTCCTGGTTGAGGGTCGACAGCCGCACGGTGGCGGTGTTGCCGTCCGGATAGGTCAGGGTGAAGGTCTTCGTCGCCGGGTCGAAGGCGACCTCCTTGATCTTCACGATGGGGCGGCCCTCCACCACGACGGGGCCGATGAGGAAGGACGAACCATAGGCGGTCCAGCGCAGGTTGGAGGGCGGCAGCGGCCGGGCGCGCCAGTAGCCGTCGGTCGGATAGAGGACCAGCACCTCCTCGGCCCGATCGCGGAACCGGTACCAGATCTGCAGGAGGTGGATGTTGCGCTCGGTCCGCTCGCCGATCCTCACCGCGGTGTCGGACGGGCGCCAGAAGCCCTGCTCGCGATAGCCGACCACCTGCCACTCCACCGTCTCGTAGAGGGTGATCCGCTGCGGCATGGGCGGGGCGAGCGCCTCCTCCTTCATCGGGCAGGCGGTCCAGTCGGGCGCGAAACGGTCGACGGCGAGCGAGCCGATATAGGCCGGATGGGCCGCCTCGATGCGGAAGGCGCGCACCTGCGGGTTGGCGAGGTTGAGCGTGACATTGTCCTTCTCGGCGCAGAGCACCGGCTCGGAGGCGTTCGTCACCTCCACCGGCAGGCCGTCGAGGGAGGCGGCATGGGCGGCGGCGCTCAGGAGGAGCGCGGCCGCGACGAGGGCGAGACGCATGGATCAGTCCTTCGCGAGCACCGCATAGACATCGCCGGAATTGGCGGCATGGGGAAGACCGGCCAGATGGGCGGTCATCGTCGCCTGGTCGACGAAACGGCCGAAGGTGAGGCTCTGGCTTTCCCCCAGGGCCAGGTCGAAGCCATAGGCGCCGAGCCCCGCCAGCCGGTCGAGGCAGGCGAAGGCCACCTCGCGCTGGATGGTGGTGAACTCGAAGGAGAGGGCGGGGAGCGGCTGCGACAGGCCCTGCAGCACATCGGCCTCAAAGCCCTCGACGTCGATCTTGGCGAAGTTCGGCACGCCGTAATCCGCCACAAGCCGGTCGAGCGTGAGGCAGGGCACGGTGATCTCGCGATCCCACACCTGGCCGTGCCAGCCCTCGGCCCCGGCCGCCGAGGCGACGAAGGCATGGGAGGCGGTGCTGACGGTGGGGTTGGCGGTGTTGATCCGGAGCTTCAGCTCGCCCTCCACGGCCCCGCAGGCAGCGCGGAGCAGGGTGACCCGGACATCGTCGGCGAAGAGGCGTTCGATGACATCGGCCGGGCCCGGCTGCGGCTCCAGCGCCACCACCCGCGCGCCGAGGCGGCGGAAGCTGGCGACGCGGTCGCCGACATGGCTGCCGATGTCGAAGGCGAGGCCGCCCTGCGGCACGAAGCGCCGGTAGAGCGCGTCCATGGCGGCGTTGCGGGCTGTGTCGCCGTGATAGGTGACGACCGACTTCGCCACGGCCACGGCTTCGGCGATGCGCTGGTCCAGGGACATCATGACGCGCGCGCCCGGGCGATCTCGTCCGGCATGGCGAACTCCTCGGGAATGCCGCAGAAGCGGGTGGCGACGAAGAGCCGGCCGAGGCGCGGTGACGCCGTGACGACGGCGAAGGGCACCGCCACCAGGAACCCGGCGGTGAGCGGCAGCGACCACAGCGCCGCGGCGGGCGAGGCGCCCCAGAGCAGGCCGAACACCACCAGGCCGAAAGCCATTTGAGGCCAGAAGGCGTCCCAGGCCTCGCGCCAGGAGAGCGCCATGGCGTCGCGCTGCTGGCCGCCCCAGACCACCGACCTGCCGAAGGCGAGGCCGATCATGAAAACGGTGATGCGGAAGGAGGTGAGGGCGCCGAGCAGGAAGGAGAAGACGAGTTCGGTTGCCGCTGCCAGGAGGAACCGCGGCCGACCGCCATAGCGGGCCGTTCCGCCCGCGCTCATCAGCACGTCGGCGAAACCCGCGATCTTCGGCATGAGGTACATGAGGAAGAAGATCACATAGAGCGTCGCCGCGAAGCCGACGGGGAAGGATTCGCGGCTCGGCCCGTGCCAGGCAAGGAAGGGAGAGAGCGCGATCATCAGCGTCCAGGCCGGCACGCCGACGAACATCAGGATGGCCCAGACGAGCTGGAAGCGGCTGATCGGCTTCAGGCCCGGCTGGTCCAGCAGCTTCACGTACTGCATGTTGCCCTGGCACCAGCGCACGTCGCGGCGGGAGAATTCGAGGATGGTCGGCGGGTTCTCCTCCCAGGAGCCCTCCTCCACCGGCAGCACGCGGACCTCGTAGCCGGCGCGGCGCATGAAGGTCGCCTCCACCTGATCGTGGGAGAGGATGTGCCCGCCGAGAGGCGGGGCGCCGGGCAGCACCGGCAGGTGGCAGTCCTCCATGAAGGGGCGGATGCGCACCAGGGCGTTGTGCCCCCAGAACGGGCCGCAGTCGCCCACCCACCAGGCCTGGCCCATCGTGTAGGCGCGCATGCCCTGGCGCATGCCGAACTGGAAGATGCGGGCGAAGGCCGAAGCCGAGGGCATGCCGACGACGAGGCTCTGCAGGATGCCGATCCGCGGATGGGCCTGCATCATCCTCACGTGCTTCACGATGGTGGCGCCCGCCATCAGGCTGTCGGCGTCCAGCGGCAGCATCAGCTCGTAGCGCGAGCCCCAGCGATCGAGGAAGTCGCGCACGTTGCCCGCCTTGAAGCCGGCATTGTCGGTGCGGCGCCGGTAGACGACCCGCCCCTCGCCTGCGAGGGCGGCGAAGGCGGCGGCGGCCTTCTCCTCGCGCTCGGCGATCTCCGGCCTGTTTGTGTCGGACAGGATGAAATAGTCGAACTGGCTCCCCTCGCCGGTGGCGTCGATGCTCTCCTTGACGATGGCGAGGCGGCCGATGGCCCGCTCGGGATCCTCGTTGCGCAGCGTCATGAACACGGCGGTGCGGATGGCGAGGGAGGTCGGCGCGTTGCCCGCCGCGGCGAAGGGCGCGACCTCGGCCATGGCATTGTCGCTCCGGTGCAGCAGCCAGAGCCCGATCAGCGCATTCCAGAAGCCGAGCACCGTCCACGGCGTGGCGATGGCGAAGGCCAGCGCCAGCACGACGTCGACCGGCGTCCAGCCTCCCGAGCCGAGGATGGACCAGGCTGCGGCATTGAGCCCCAGCCAGGTGACGAGGTTCAGCCCGACCACGGTCAGGCGCCGCCGGCGCAATTCTGCCGTGGACTGGACACCCGTCGGCGTCGTAGAGCCCTGCTGCGAGGCGGTGCCGCCGGTCGTTGCCGGAAACGGCGAGAGATCAGTCATCGATGAGCCTCCGTCGCCCCGCCGGGCGGCGCAACGGGAGAAGCAGCATGGCGGCGAATGCCCGAGCCCTCTGGTACGTGTCGCGCCGGACACTAGACCTGCGCGACACAACGCTGGATGAACGCGGACCTTCGGATGCCGAAATACGCATGATCTATAGCGGTGTCAGTCGCGGCACGGAAAGGCTCGTCTTCAACGGCCTCGTTGCCGCACCGGAACGCGACCGGATGCGCTGTCCGCTGCAGGAGGGAGACTTCCCCTTCCCGGTGAAATACGGCTACTGCGCCGTCGGCGTCGTCGAGGCGGGCCCCGCTCATCTCGTCGGCCGCACCGTCTTCACCCTTGCGCCGCACCAGACCCGCTTCCTCGCGCCCACGGACAGGGTCTCGGTGGTGCCGGTGCCCGAGGCCGTCCCCGCCCGCCGGGCCATCCTCGCGGCCAATATGGAGACGGCGCTGAACGCCGTCTGGGATTCCGGCGTCGGCCCCGGCGACCGCGTGGTGGTGGTCGGCGGCGGCGTCGTCGGCCTGCTCGTCACCTTCATCGTCTCGCAGATCCCCGGCACCGAGGTGACGCTGGTCGACCTCGATCCCTCCCGCCGGGAATTCGCAAAACTCTTCGGCGTCAAATTCCAGAAGCCGCTGGACGGCCCGGCCGACTGCGACGTCGCCTTCCACGCCTCGGCGACCGCGGCGGGCCTCGCCTGCGCCCTCGCCTGCTGCGGCGACGAGGCGACGGTCGTCGAACTCTCCTGGTTCGGCGACCAGGATCCCGCCGTGCCGCTCGGCGCCGGCTTCCACTCGAAGCGGCTGAAGCTCGTCTCCTCGCAGGTGGGCATGGTCGCCACATCCAGGCGGCCGCGCTGGACGTATGCCAGGCGTCTCGAAAAGGCCCTGAGCCTCCTCGCCGACGATCGCCTCGACCGGCTCATCACCGCCGAGGTGGCGTTCGACGACCTGCCGGCCACCCTGCCCAAGATCCTCGAACCCGGCGCTCATGGCCTCATGACCGCGGTGACCTACTGATCAGGAGAGGTCCATGTATTCCGTCGAAGTCCGCGACCGCATCATGATCGCCCATTCCCTGCCCGATCCCTTCTTCGGGCCGGCGCAGGGCAAGCACGGCGCCAGCTTCGTCGTCGATGTTGCCTTCTTCCGCGAGACGCTGACCGCGCAGAATGTCGTCGTCGACATCGGCGCGGCGCTGGACGTGCTCGGCAAGACGCTGAAGCGGCTCGCCTACCAGGACCTCGACACGCTTCCCGAGTTCGCCGGCCAGCTGACGACCACCGAATTCCTCTGCAAATATGTCTTCGACCGCATGGCGGAGGCGGCCCGTTCCGGCGCCCTCGGAGCCGATGCCGCGGGCCTCGCCAAGATCCGCGTCACGCTTCACGAGCACGACCTCGCCCGCGCCACCTTCGAGGCGCCGGTTCCCGGTGTGGCCTGACCCGTGCGGCCCGGCGAGCGCCTGACATGACCCGGGCGGTCTTCGCCATTCCCGGCGACATCGCGACCCCGACCGGCGGCTATCGCTACGACCGGGAGGTTCTGGCGCGTGCTGGCGCCGCCGGCATCGACCTCGTCCACCTGGCCCTGCCCGGCAGCTATCCCAGCCCCTCCGCCGACGACCTCCTGAGGACTGCCGGCGCCCTCGTCTCGCTTCCGGCGGACGACGTGCTGCTCGTCGACGGCCTCGCCTATGGCGCTCTCCCCGAGAGCATCTGCCTGTCGATCAAGAGCCCGATCGTCGCCCTCGTCCATCACCCGCTGGCCTTGGAGAGCGGCATTCCGCCGGAGGACGCCCAGCGGCTCCGCGCCAGCGAGCGGGCGGCCCTCGCCCATGTGCGCGCGGTCATCGTCACCAGCCGCTCCACCGCCCGCATCCTCGCCCAGGACTACGAGGTCGCGCCGGACC
>JAEZGJ010000119.1 GCA_023416965.1 Pseudomonadota bacterium
GGGGGGGGGGGGGGGGCGCCGCGGGCGGCTGCTTCCGATCGCCGCGGCGGGGGGCGAGGGCCGGGCCGGTGACGACGAATTCCGGCGTCTCGCAGAGGTTGACGGCGTTGCGGACCTCTTCGCGGTCGTTGTCGAAGCGCACCTTCACGTCATATTCGCAGCCGCGCCGCGGCATGCTCACCTGGAACGAGCCGCGGGCGGCGATGGTCTCGCTGCCGAGCCGGTCCTCGCCCCAGGCGCTGGTGCCGCGCGGGCGGACGTAGAGATACTGGATCGGGATGGCGCCGCGGTTCTGCACCACGAAGGCCAGCGGCTCGCCGGCAGGTTCGGCCGGCCGCTCCCGGCCGCCGTCGCGGCGGGCCTGCGGCTGCCCCTCGGCCTCGGGGCCGAAGACCACCTCGCGGCTGGTGCAGAGGTTGCGCCCGGAAATGGTGCGGTCGCTCTGGCCATCGAAGGTCGCCACCACGTCATAGGTGCAGCCTGCCGCGCGCCGGAAGCGGCCCGTAAAGACCCGGTCGTTCTCCAGCACCGTCGAGCCGAGCACGTCCTCGCTCTCGTTGCCGCCCGGCGCCACCAGCTTGAGCGTCTGCAGCGTCGCGCCGGACCGGTTGCGGACCACGTAGAGCGCCACCGGGCCCTGCCGCTGCAGGTCGGCATTGGAAGTCTGCGTCCGCCCGTTCAGCGCCACTTCCGGCCGGTTGCACAGGTCGAGCCCGAATCGCGTCTCCTCGCGGCCGTTCTCGTAGAGCGCCCTGATGTCATAGCGGCACTGCTCGCCCTCGATGGTGAAGCTGTGCGAGCGGTTGCGCGCCACCGTCTCGTCGCCGAGCCGATCGTCGCCCCAGGACGCCTCGCCGGCCGGCGTGACATAGAGGTACTGCAGGGTGACCGACGCGCGGTTCTGCACCGTCACCTCCGTCGAGGCCGAGGGCTGCGGCCGCCGCCGCTGGGCTTCGGCATCGCCGGATTGCAGCATCATCAGGCACGCGGCGGCGAGCGCGAGCGGCGCTGGGTGGCGGTTGAGCAGCGACATCGACGGCTTTCCCCTGGGGTCTCGCAGCCCGCGGAGGCAGGCCATGGTGAGCCTATAGCCGGGGGCCGTTTCCGCAACTTTTCGCGCGGGCGTGGCTTTGTCGTGGCAGCCGGCCCGCGCAGCAATACCGCTGAAACGTTGCCGCCCCCGAAGGCGGCCTCATCCCATCAGGTGGCGGGCCACTGCCATCCAGGCGGGAAGCGAGACCGGATCGTTGGCGACGTTGCCGGCGGCCGGATGCGAGGCGTAGCGGGCGATCACCATCTCCGCCTTCGGATCGATGTAGAGCGCCTGGCCGTAGACGCCGCGCGCCATATAGGCGCCGTGCGCGTTGTGGCTGACCCACCACTGGTTCCGGTAGGACCAGCCGGGGAGGGTGGCATAGCCGGCCGGAGCGAATTTCGCCGGGTCGCCGCCGCGGGAAATGTCGTCGGCCACGCTCTCGGCAAAGATGCGCCGGCCGTTGGCCATGCCGCGGTTGCGCATCAGTTCGCCGAAGCGCGCGAGGTCGCGGGTGGTGGTGTTGAGGCCGCCGCCGCCGCCTTCGATGCCGAGACGGTCGACGTGATAATAGGCGTCCTCCTCCGCGCCCATCGGCTGCCAGATGCGGGTCGACAGGAGCTCGCTCAGCGACAGGCCGCTGGCGCGCCTGAGGATCCAGGCGAGGACGTCGGTATTGACCGTCTTGTACGCGAAGACCCGGCCGTGCTCGCCCTGCTTGGCCACCGTGGTGAGATATTCGAGCAGCGAGAGCTGCGGCACGCCGGGCAGGGGCGGGGCCATGCCGTTCGCCCGCCTGAGCGCCCAGACGTCGGATTTCGGGTCTGTGTAGACTTCCGAATAGGCGAGACCGGTGGTCATATCCATGACCTCGGCGACGCTGGCGTCCCCGAAGGCGCTGGCGGCGAGTTCGGGCACGTAATGCGTCACCGGCGCCGCCGGGTCGATCAGGCCGTCGGCGACGAGCATGCCGGCCAGCGTGCCGGTGAAGGACTTGGTCACCGACATGCCGATATGCGGCTGGTGCGCCTTCAGCGCTCCGAAATAGCGTTCATAGACCAGCTTGCCCCGGTGCAGCACCACGAGGCCGTCGGCATAGGTCTCGGCGAGTGCCTGAGCGAAGGTGATGGTCCGCCCCTCCATCGTCGTCACCGGCACCGCGTCGAGATCGGTTTCGGCGCGGGGAAGGGGAGAGGCCGGCCCCGGCCCGCGCCAGACGTTCACCGTCGGCACGATCTGCCGCACATTGCTCCACGACCAGCGCAGCTGCGGGAACGACCGGAACGACCCGTCCGCATAGGTGATGGCCTTGTCCGCCGTCGGCGGGAAACCGGTCATCCAGCCGAGAGCCACCGGGTCGCTCGCAGCGGCGTCGGGCAGTTCGGTCTTGGCATCGGTCATGGACGGGCTCCTGCACGACGGCTGCCGGGCTTCGGCCTGCCGGGTCTGAACGGTTGATGCGGCATCGATTCGTGTCGCTTTGCGATACGATCGTGCCAAAACGGGTTGAAGCCGAAGAAGATTGCTGCTCTTTTCGGGGCCGCGGGCGAAATGAAAGTCACCGACCATAGCGGCGGTGGGCAACAAATCCACCCCGCGCAGTGGAGAGGTGCCCGGCACCAGCGCGGCTTGCCGATGTAAAAAGAGGCATGCCACGATGCTGGGCAGTTTGTATTTCGGGGGTTTTGATGCCGATCCTGCCCAGGGCGGATGTCGTATTGCGTGGTGGCCGAGTTTTCGTGGCCTATGGTGAGCCGGTGGCCGAGGCGATTGCGCTGTGGTCCGGCAAGGTCCTGGCGGTGGGATCCTCCGCCGACATGGAGCCGCTGATCGGCCCCGGGACGAAAGTGGTGGAGTTGCGCGGTCGCCTGGCGACCCCCGGCCTGTTCGAGGCCCACGCCCACCTCCTGCCCATGGGCATTTCCATGGCCGAGATCGACGCCCGGCCGCAGAACGCCGGCACGCTCGACGCCCTGCTCGGCCTCATCCGCGAGGCCGCGGCGAAGAAGAAGCCCGGCGAATGGATCCTCGCCCGCGGCTATGACGATTCGAAGCTCGACATCCGCCGCCACCCGCACCGCACCGAACTGGACCTCGCCGCACCCGACAATCCGGTCTATCTCGTGCGCACCTGCGGCCATCTCGCGGTGGCCAATTCAATGGCGCTGAAGATCGCCGGCGTGACCACGAGGACGCCGGTGCCCGCCGGCGGCGCCATCGAGCAGGTCAACGGCGACCTGACCGGCCTGATGGCCGAAAACGGCCGCCAGGCGGTCCAGGCCGCGCTCCCCGCCTATACGGACGAGGACCACGTCGCCGCCATCGAGCGCGGCGCGAAATACATGAACACTTTCGGCATCACCTCCACCATGGATGCCGCCGTGGGCATGCGCTCGGGCTACCGGGAGATCATCTCCTACCGCAACGCCGTGCGCACCGGCCGCCAGCCGATCCGCGTCACCCAGTGCCTGCTCGACATTCCCGGCGGCATTCTCGGCCGCTGCCACGAGGAGGGCCTCGTCACCGGGTCGGGCGACGACATGCTGCGCATCGGCCCGGTGAAGATCTTCACCGACGGCTCGGCAGGCGGCAAGACGGCGGCCATGACCACGCCCTATGCCGGCGAGGAGGAGACCCACGGCATCTACTGTCTCACCGACAAGGAGATGGAAGAGGCGACGATGGAAGTTCACGCCAAGGGTTACCAGCTCGCCGTCCACGCCATCGGAGACGGCGCCATCGAGCAGACCCTCGTCGCCATGGAGAAGGCGCTGGCGAAATATCCGGACGCCGACCGCCGCCACCGCATCGAGCATTGCGGCTTCAACACCATGGCCCAGATGAAGCGGATGCGCGCCGCCGGCATCGAGCCGGTGCCGCAGCCGGTCTTCATCTACGATTTCGGCGAGCTCTATCAGCAGGTGATGCCGGACGAGCGCCCGGCGACCAGCTATCCGATGAAGACCTGGATCGACATGGGCTTCCGCCCCGCCGCCTCCACCGACGCGCCGGTCTGCGACGCCAATGTCTGGCCGAACTTCTTCACCATGGTCACCCGCAAGACCCACAAGGGCACCGTGATCGGCGCGGGCGAGGCGATCTCCATCGAGCGCGCCATCCAGGCCTATACCGAGTTCGGCGCCTACGTGAACAAGTGCGAGGACCATCGCGGCACGCTCCGGCCGGGCATGGCTGCCGATGTCGCAGTCTTCTCTCGCGACTTGCTCACGGCCTCGCCAGAGGCGATCCTGTCGGACACGCGCTGCGACCTCACCATCCTCGGCGGCGCCTGCGTCCATGACGCGACCGGCGAGTGGAAGGGCTGACGAGCATGGGAGTCCATCTCTTACATCGTGCGGTCCTGTCGATCCCGGTGCTCTTCGGCGTGCTGCTGCTCGGCTTCATGCTGCTGCAGCTCGTGCCCGGCGACGTGGCCCAGGTCATAGCCGGCCCGCAGGCCACCCCGGAGGTCGTCGAGCAGATCCGCCGAGATCTCGGCCTCGACCGCTCCCGCGTCATCCAGTTCCTCATCTACATCACCCGCGTGATGCAGGGGGACCTCGGCTATTCGATGATCAACAACACGCCCGTCATCAGCGAGCTCGGCGAGGCCATCGGCCCCACCTTCGAGCTGATGATCGGCTCGCTGCTCTTCTCGGTGCCGATCGGCATCGCGCTCGGCACCGTCGCCGCCGTGAACCGCGGCCGCGCCCTGGACCGGATCATCATCGCCATCTCGGTCTTCGGCGTCTCCATGCCGGTCTTCTTCATCGGCCTGATGCTGATCATGTATGTCGGCTACCACTGGGAGCTCCTGCCCTTCCTCGGCCGCGCCGGCCCGCTCTGGACCCTCGAGGGTCTCGCCCACGCGGCGCTTCCCTCGCTGACCCTTGGCCTCATCTTCATCGGTCCGGTGGCGCGTATGACGCGCACCGCCGCCCTCGAGGTGATGAACGCCGACTATGTCCGCACCGCCCGCGCCAAGGGGCTCGCCGAGCACACGGTCATCATCCGCCACGTGCTGCGCAACGCGCTGATCCCGGTCGTCACCCTCATCGGCCTGCAGGCCGGCTACCTGCTCGGCGGCGCCGTCGTCACCGAGACCATCTTCTCCTGGCCCGGCGTCGGCCGGCTCGCCGTGGGCGCCATCCTGGCGCGCGACTTGCCTCTCGCCCAGGGCTCCATCCTGATCCTCGCGGTCTCCTTCATCGTGATCAATCTCCTCGTCGACGTCCTCTACGGCATCCTCGATCCCCGGGTGGGCAAGCGATGACCGCCGTGACCGCAACCGAGCCGGCCGCCGCCGCCCCGCGCCGCTGGGGCAACATGCGCCGCCTGTTCCGCGACAAGCTGGCGATCACCGCCGCCGTGCTTCTCGTCCTCCTCGTGCTGGCGGCTATCCTCGCCCCCTGGCTCGCCCCGAACGACCCCTACCTGACCAACACGCGCCTGCGCATGCTGCCCCCCGTCTGGGAGGCGCGCGGCCGCTGGGACTTCGTGCTGGGCACAGACGGCCTCGGCAGGTGCATGCTCTCGCGCCTGCTCTACGGCCTGCGCGCCACCCTGATGATGGGCGTCATCGCCACCGTCATCGGCGGCTCCATCGGCCTGCTGCTCGGCCTCTTCGCCGCCTTCTACAAGCGGCTCGACGGCGTCATCATGCACGTGTCGGACATCCTCCTGTCCTTCCCGGCCATCCTGCTCGGCCTCTCCTTCGCCGCCGTGGTCGGCCCGGGCATGACCGCCGTGGTCATCTCGCTCGCCGTCGCCACCATCCCCACGGTGGTGCGCGTCACCCGCGCCTCGGCGCTCGTGGTCATGGGCCAGGACTTCATCGAGGCGGGCCGCTCCATCGGCCTCAACGACCGCACCCTGCTGGTGCGCTACCTGGCGCTGAACTGCATCTCCTCGGTCTTCGTCTACCTGACGCTGCGCTTCGGCCAGGTGATCCTGCTGGGCTCGGCGCTGTCCTTCCTCGGCCTCGGCGCCCAGCCGCCGGCGGCCGAGCTCGGCACCATGGCCTCGGCGGGGCGCAACGAGCTGTTCCTCGCGCCGCATATCGCGGTCATGCCGAGCCTCGTCATCGTCGTGCTCGTGCTCTGCGCCAACGTCCTCGGCGATGCGCTGCGCGACATGCTCGACCCCCGGCTCAGGCACTCGTGAGCCGCAAGCAACCAACGGTCCGGATCAACGCGGACCGGGAGAGAACCCACGTCTTCAGAGGAGTTGGGACATGAGTATGAAGCGACTTGCATTGCTGGCCGGCGCCATCGCCGGCGGCCTGAGCCTGGCGAGCCCGGCCATGGCCCAGGCGCAGAACACGCTGACCATCGTGCGCGAGGTCGATTCCGACCGTTACGATCCGCACCGCTCGACGGCCCGCGCCGCCTCCGAGGTGCTGTTCATGCTGGCCGACACCCTGGTGTCGCTCGACCACGACATGACCTCGATCAAGCCGGGCCTCGCCGAGAGCTGGTCCGTCTCGCCCGACGGCAAGGTCTATACCTTCAAGCTGCGCTCGGACGTGAAGTTCTGCGACGGCAAGGCGATGACCGCCGACGACGTGGTCTATTCGCTGAAGCGCTGGATCGACCCGGCCACCCGCTCGCCGGTGCGCTGGCGCGCCGGCCCGGTCGAGGACATCGTCGCCAAGGACGCGACGACGGTCGAGTACCGCCTGACCGCACCCTTCTCGGAACTCCTCTACCAGCTCACCCAGAGCTTCGCCGTCGTCATCGACAAGGCCAATGTCGACGCCCTCGGCGCCGATTTCGGCGTGCGTGGCTTCAACGGCACCGGCCCCTATTGCTGGGTCGACTGGCGCCCGCGCAACGACATGCGCCTGAAGCGCCATGACGCCTATCGCTGGGGCCCGCCGATCTACGAGAACCGCGGCCCGGCCCACATCCAGGAGATCGTCTGGCGCATCGTGCCGGAGGAGAACACCCGTCTCGCCGCCGTGCTGACAGGCCAGAGCCAGGCGACGCAGTACGTGCCCTATTCCGGCATGGCCCAGATCCGCGCCAACCGGAACCTGCGCATCGTCGACAACCCGGCCGCCTTCTGGACCTATTTCATCGGCTTCAAGGTGGACAAGGCCGGTGTGGACGATGCCGCCGTGCGCCGCGCCATGGTGATGGCGGTCGACCAGGAGGCCATTTCCCGCGACATCAATTTCGGTGAGACGGAGCCGGCCTATTCCTACATCCACCAGTCGGCCACCGACTGGAACAAGGCCATCGATTCCCGCCTCATCCGCACCAATGTCGCCGAGGCCAACCGCATCCTCGACGAGGCCGGCTGGGTTCGCGGCGCCGACGGCTTCCGCTCCAAGAACGGCGTGCGTCTCTCGCCGCTCGCCTACGGCTTCACCGGCTCGACCTGGCAGAAGCTGATGGAGACGGTGCAGGGCGACCTGCGCAAGATCGGCGTCGACCTGCGCATCCAGCTCTTCGACGCGACGGTGGCCTGGGGCAAGCTCGCCACGCAGGAATTCGACCTGTTCGGCATGTCCTTCCCCTACATCACCGCCGGCGACGCGCTGAACCTCTACTTCCGCTCGACCAATGCGCCGACGCCGAACCGCATGAACTGGAAGAATGCCGAGACCGACCGCTGGCTCCAGACCGGCATGACCGCCGTGTCCGACGCCGAGCGCGCGCAGAACTACGGCGAGGTGCTGGCCCAAGTCCACGAGGCGGCGGTGTGGATCCCGCTCTACCACGAGCCGATGAAGGTGGCGGCGACCTCGCGCCTCGCCCCCTTCAAGGCCCACAACATCTATGGCTGCGGCTTCTACAAGGGCCTCGACCTGCGCTTCACGCGCTGATGTGACGACCTCAGCGGCCGGGCGCCCCCGTGGTGCCCGGCCGTTTCCTTCCCTGCCCGCCGCCGAACCATAAAACGCCCCGAGAGAACGCCCGATGCCCGTCACCCTCATCAAGAACGCCGCCTGGGTCGTCGCCTTCGACGGCCGCAAGCACACCTACATGCAGGGCGCGGACGTCGCCTTCGAGGGCGACAAAATCACCCATGTCGGCCCCGGCTTCGCCGGCAAGGCGGACAAGACCATCGACGGGACGGGCATGCTGGTCATGCCGGGCCTCGTCAACGTCCATTCCCACCCCGCCTCCGAGCCGATGGCGAAAGGCTGGAACGACGAGCTCGGCTCGCCGAAGCTCTACCAGTCCGCCCTCTACGAATTCATGCCGCTGTTCCGTGCCGATGCCGGCGGCGCCCCGGACATGGAGGCGATCCCCGCCTCGGCGACGGTGGCCTATTCCGAACTGCTGCTCTCCGGCGTCACCACCCTGGTCGACATGTCGGTCGCCTGGGACGGCTGGCTCGACACCTTCGCCGCCTCGGGCCTGCGCGGCGTGCTCTCGCCCATGTACCGCTCGGCCCGCTGGTTCACCAGGAACGGCCATGTCGTCGAATATGAATGGCAGAAGGACGAGGGCGTCCCCGCCATGGAGGCGGCGATGAAGGTGCTCGACGCCGCGGCGAACCACCCCTCCGGCCGCATGTCCGGCATGGTCTCGCCCAGCCAGATCGACACCTGCACGCCCGGCCTCATCAAGGCGAGCTTTGCAGAAGCCAAGAAGCGCAAGCTGCCCTTCCAGATCCACGCGGCCCAGTCCGTCGTCGAGTTCCACGAGATCACCCGCCGCCACGGCATGACCCCCGTCGAGTGGCTCGGTTCCCTCGACGTGCTCTCCGACCGCTCGCTGATCGGCCACGGCATCTTCCTCGACCACCACACCTCGACCCACTGGCCGCGCCGCGACGATCTTCAGGACCTCGTCGATACCGGCACGACGGTCGCCCATTGCCCGACCGTCTTCCAGCGCCGCGGCATCACGCTCCAGACCTTCGGCGAATATGTCCGCCGCGGCGTCAACATGGCGATCGGCACCGACACCTATCCCCACAACATGATCGAGGAGATGCGCCACGTCGCCATCATGTCGCGCGTGGTGGGCGAGGATTGCTACGACACCCGCTCGGTGGACGTCTTCAACGCCGCCACCCTCGGCGGCGCCAAGGCGCTGGGCCGCAAGGACATCGGCCGCCTCGCCGTCGGCGCCAAGGCCGACATCGTGCTGGTCGACGTCACCCACGCCTCCATGCGGCCGCTGCGCGACCCCGTCCGCTCGATGATCTATTCGGCGGCCGAGCGCGCCATCCGCACCGTCTTCGTCGATGGTGAGAAGGTGGTGGACGGCGGCAAGGTTCTGACCATGGATCTCGACGCCGCCTCCGCCAGGCTCGAGGCGGCCCAGCGCCGCGCCGAGGCCGGCGTCAAGGGGCTCGACTGGGCCAAGCGCGACCACATGAAGATCTCGCCGCTGATGTTCCCGCCGGCCAAGGGGTGAGGCCAAGCGGGCCAGCGCCTGGGAGGGCCCCACCCGTACCCTCCCCGCTGCGCGGGGAGGGGGACCACAATGTCCCGCACGATCTCCCGCGTCGCGCCTGGCGCATCCGTCGCCGAGTGGGGCGCGACGCCATAGTCCCCTCTCCTCGCGGAGCGAGGGGAGGGTGCGGGTGGGGCCTTCAGGAGGGCGGTGAGCTCGCCCCTCAGCCCCACACCTCGCGCGCCACCTCGACGATCATCTCCAGCTTCCGCCACTGCTCGTCCTCGGCCAGCGTGTTGCCCTCTTCCGTCGACGCGAAGCCGCACTGGGGCGACAGGCAGAGCTGCTCGAGGGGCGCGTATTTCGACGCCTCGTCGATGCGCCGCTTGATGTCGTCCTTCTTCTCCAGCACGCCGGTCTTCGAGGTGACGAGGCCGAGCACCACCGCCTTGCCCTTGGGCAGGAAGCGCAGCGGCTCGAAGCCGCCGGCGCGCTCGGTGTCCCATTCCATGAAATAGGCGTCCACCGGCATGGCGTTGAACAGCAGGTCGGCGATCGGCTCGTAGCCGCCGGAGGCGACGAAGGTGGAGCGGAAATTGCCGCGACACAGATGCATGGTGATGGCGAGGTCCTTCGGACGCCCGCCGATCGCCGCGCTCACCATGCCGGCATAGATGCCGCCCTGCTTGTCCGGATCGTCGCCGCGCTCGGCCAGCATCTTCTTCTGCTCGGGGTCGCAGAGATAGGCGAAGGAGACGTCGTCGAGCTGCAGGTAGCGGCAGCCGGCGTCGTAGAAGGCATGCACGGCCTTGCGATAGGCCTGGCCGAGATCCTCGTAATAATCGGCCATGTCGGGATAGAGCCCCATGTTGATGAGCTTCCGCCCGCCCCGGTAGTGCAGCATGGAGGGGGACGGGATGGTCATCTTCGGCGTGCGCGTCGTGTTCGCCTTGAGGAACTTGAAGTGCTCGACGAAGGGATGGGTGGTGAAGTCGATGCGCCCGGTGACGCGGGGCGCCTCCGCCTTGGTCTGCACGCCGGCGAACTGGATGCCCTGGTCGAGCTCCACCCGGCTCACGCCGTCGAGCTGCCAGAGGAAGTCGTAGTGCCACCAGGAGCGGCGGTACTCGCCGTCGGTGACGGCCTGCAGGCCGATCGCCTCCTGCTTGGCGATCAGCTTCTTGATCTCGGCATCCTCCACCGTCCGCAGGCCGAGGGCGTCGAGCTTGCCGGCCGCATGGGCCGCGCGCGCCTCCTTGAGCGGCTGCGAGCGCAGCAGTGATCCCACCTGGTCGGCGCGATAGGGGCCCGCCTTGCCGGGCAGGACGGGGGCGGGCGTGGTCAGGGTATTCATCATCATCTCCCTCGGGCCGTGGGGCCGGGACCGTCTCGCATCCCCCGGCGGTCTTCTGAAGAGGAGAATAGGGCGGATCGGTCCGGTCTGCCACGGTCATCGCGATCCGATCGCGCGACGGCGCGGCATCGGCGCAAGCTGGACTTGCAGCGAACCACTCCCGGAGCCTCTTGCCGCGGGGGGCGGCCCGGCCGATGTCTAGCGGCAACGAAGCGCGGCCCCCGCCGCGTCAGCGAGGACGAGCCATGACCCCCGCTCTCACCGGCATCCACCATCTCACCGCCGTGTCGGCGGACGCTCCCGGCAACCATGCCTTCTACACGCGCGTCCTCGGCATGCGCCTCGTCAAGCGCACGGTGAACCAGGACGACACCTCCGCCTATCACCTGTTCTACGGCGACGGCGTCGCCAGCCCCGGTTCCGACATCACCTTCTTCGAATGGCCGGTCCCGCGCGAGCGCCGCGGCACCAATGCCATCATCCGCACGGCCCTGCGCGTCTCCGGCGAGGCGACCATCCGCTGGTGGGCTGACCGCTTCGCCGCCGAGGGCGTGAAGTGCGACGCACCCGTCATGCGCGACGGTCGCCTCACCCTCGATTTCGAGGACCCGGAGGGCCAGCGCCTCGCCCTGATCGACGACGGCGGCGCCGGCGAGGCCCATCCCTGGGATGCGAGCCCGGTTCCCGCCGAGCACCAGATCCGCGGCCTCGGCCCGATCACCGCCAGCGTGCCCGTTCTGGAGACCACCGACCTCGTGCTCACGCACGTGCTCGGCATGCGCAAGGTGCGTGACTACACCCTGCCCAGCGCCTCGCCCGTCCACGTCTATGCCATGGGCGAGGGCGGCCCGGCGGCGGAATATCACGTCGCGGTCGAGCCGCACCTGCCGCAGGCGCGCCAGGGCGCCGGCTCCGTCCACCACGTCGCCTTCCGCACCCCGGACGAGAACGAATATGCCGGCTGGATCGAGCGGCTGAACGGCCTGCGCATCCCGAGCTCCGGAGCGGTGGACCGCTACTATTTCCGCAGCCTCTATTTCCGCGCGCCCAACGGCATCCTCTTCGAGATCGCCACCGACGGCCCGGGCTTCGACGTCGACGAGCCGCTCGCCACCATCGGCGAGAAGCTCGCCCTGCCGCCCTTCCTCGAGCCGAAGCGCGCCGCCATCGAGCGCGGCCTGAAGCCGCTGGGCTGACGCGGGGTCGCGCTTGTCGCGGGCCGGCGGCGCCGCCTAGGATCGCCCCATCGATTCGAGACCTTCGGGGCACTCCATGATCCGCGCCGGCCTGCTCCTCGCCATCGTCGCCCTCGGCCTCGCGGCCTGCCAGTCGACCACCGCCGAGGTGCCGGCGCCGCAGCCCGTGGCCTCCGCCACGCCCAGCTATGTGACCCGACCCGACTTCCGCCTGCCCGAGGGAGCCGGCTGCAGCGGCGACATCGCCCGCTTCCGCGCCGTCATGGACAACGACCTCGCCACCGGTCACGTCACCCGCGAGGTGCACGGCCGCGTCATCGCCGACCTGCGGGGCCCGGAGGGCACCTGCGCCGCCGGCCGCGACGGCGAGGCCCGGGCCGCGCTGACTGCGGTCAAGCGGCGCTACGGCTACCCCTCCTGATCGCCTAAAGGCGGCCTTGCCGCCGGCGCGGCACCGGCCGAGGATGGTCCACCGGTCGCACGACCCGGGGGTCGTCCATGCGCCTCGCGCTCCTTTCCGACATCCACGGCAATCGCGAGGCTCTCGAGGCAACCCTGGCCCATGTGCGGCGCGCCGGTATCGACCGCATTGCCGTTCTCGGTGACATCGTCGGCTACGGCGCCGATCCCGTCGCCTGCACCGACATCGTGATGGATCTCGCCGCGACGGGCGCCGTCGTGCTCAAGGGCAATCACGACGAGGCAGTGGATCGCGCCGATCCCGACATGAACGCCGACGCCCTCGCGGCCATCGTCTGGACCCGCGGGGCCCTCAGGGACGACCACCGCCGTTTCCTCGAGGGCCTGCCGCTCACCGCACGGGAAGGTGACCTGCTGCTCGTCCATGCCGGGGCGCGTCATCCCGACCACTGGCCCTATGTCATGACCGCCCGCGACGCCGAGCTGAGCTTCGGCGCCACGGACGCCCGTCTCGTCGCCTGCGGCCATACTCACGTGCCGGCGCTGTTCTCGCTGCAGCCGAACCGCACCTGCGTCGGCTTCACCCCGGTCACCGGCATGCCGGTGCCCCTCGCGCCCCATCGCCGCTGGCATGTGAATGTCGGCGCCGTGGGCCAGCCCCGCGACGGCATCGCCGCCGCCGCCTATGCCGTTCTTGATCTCGCCCAAGGCGTTCTGGAGCCCCATCGTGTTCCCTACGACCATCAGGCCGCTGCCGCGAAAATCCGCGCCGCGGGGCTGCCGGATCGGTTGGCGAGCCGCCTCGCTCACGGGAGGTGACAGGGCATGCGGCCGCCGCGCATCGAGAAGGGCCTCGTGCTCGACGGCTTCACGCTGCAGGCGCCGCTGAAGCTCGGCGGCATGGCGCAGATCTGGGAGGTGACGGCCGAGGGTGCGGACATGCCGCTCGTCATGAAGATCCCGCTCATCCTCGACGGCGACGACCCCACCATGATCGTCGGCTTCGAGATGGAGCAGATGATCCTGCCGCGCCTCGCAGGCCCGCACGTGCCGCGCTTCGTCGCCGCCGGCGACTTCTCCCATCAGCCCCATATCGTGATGGAGCGCATCGCCGGCCGCTCGCTCTACGAGAGGATGGGCGAGGCGCCCTTCGCTGCAGAGGAGGTTGCGAGCCTCGGCCTCGCCGTGGCGCGGGCGCTCTGCGACCTGCACCGCCAGAACGTCCTGCATCTCGACGTGAAGCCGGCCAATGTCCTGATCCGCGATGACGGCACGGCCGTGCTGGTGGATTACGGGCTCGCCCGCCACCGCCTGCTGCCGGACCTGCTCGCCGAGGAGTTCCGCCTGCCGATCGGCACGGCGCCCTATATGGCGCCCGAACAGGTGTTGCACGCCCGCGACGACCCGCGCTCCGACATCTTCGCCCTCGGTTGCGTGCTCTACGAGATGACGACGGGGCGCCAGCCATTCGGCGATCCGCGCGGGGCGCGCCGACTTCGCAAGCGCCTGTGGTGGGATCCCTGGCCGCCGCGGGCCCTGCGCACGGATTGTCCGCCCTGGCTGCAGGAGATCATCCTGCGCTGCCTCGCCGTCGATCCCGCCGGGCGCTATCCCACCATGGCGCAGCTCGCCTTCGACCTCGCCCATCCCGCCGAGGTGCGCCTCACCGCCGCCGGCTCGCGGCAGCGGCGCGACGGCTCCCTCGCGCGCCTGCGCCGGTGGTTCCGCGCCCTGGGTGCCGAACGTCCCGCACCGGTCGCCCTGGACCGGGCCGAGGCGACCGCGCCGATCGTCCTCGTCGCCGTCGACCTGTCCACGGACTACTGCGCCGTCGCCGATGCCGTCCGGGGCATGGCGGGGCGCATGCTGACGCTGCTCCCCTCCGCCAGGCTCGCCTGCGTCAACGTCCTCAAGCTCAGGCGAATCGGCATCGACGAGACCACCGACGGCGAGGGCAGGGCGCTGCACGTCGCCCGGCTGGTCCAGTTGCGCGCCTGGGCGGCGCCCCTCGGCCTGCCGGCGGACCGCATCAGCTTCCACGTGCTGGAGAGCACGGATCCCGCCGAGGCCATCGTCGTCCATGCCCGCGAGAACCATGTTGACCAGGTCATCATGGGTGCCCGCGGCCAGTCCGGCACCCGCCGTTATCTCGGCAGCGTCTCGGCGCGGGTGGCGGCCGAGGCGCCCTGCACCGTGACCGTGGTGCGCGCCGCGCTTCAGGCCTCCCTGCCGCCCGCCAGCCACCATTCCGCATAGGCCAGCTGGAAGGGGGGCATGAGGTCGCGCCGAAGGTCGTCCGCATCCCGCACGATGTGCATGTCCGCCAGTTCCGGCTCGGCCTGGCCGGCCAGACGCGTCAAGACGCAGTCCCGCAGCTCCTCCGCCTCCAGAGGCGACCGCACGATCTTGACGAAGGTGGAGCGCTTCTCGTCCTCGTGCAGCCAGAAATCCGGCTCGAAGGTCACCTCCTCCGCCGTCAGGCCGGTCTCCTCCGCCAGCTCCCTCATGGCGCTGCCGTTGAGGTCCACCTGTCCGTCCACCACGTCGGAAAGGTCCGGCGTGCCGCCCGGAAAGTAGATCTTGCCGGCATTGGCGGTGTGGCCGCCCATCACGCCCATCACCAGCGCCCCGTCGGCGCTGGTGAGGCCGGCGAGCGCGAAGCCGTTGCGGGTCGCGCCGTCCGGCTCCCCGTGCCGCATGTAGTGCAGGAACTGCGCATAGCGGACCGGCCGGTAGCAGGCCTCGAAGACGTCGGCCTCCACCCGCCGCTCGGCGATGACGAGGACCTGCCCGTCGAACAGGGCCGGCTTGGCCGCCCGGGCCGCCCGCCACCCCGATTCGATGGCTTCCGCATGGGTTTCCGCATAGGCCCAGGGCCTCGCCTCGACCGTGGCGCGAATGTGGCGGATGCGGCGGAACCGGTACGGCATCAAGGCGTTGTCCTCGCGAGATGTCAGGCGCTGCCGGCAATGTGGCCAGGGTCGTTGACCCGTCCTTAATGCTGGCGAAGCCGCGGCTTGGCAAATCGCACCACGGTCACCTATGGTCCACCCCGGGTCGGGGGCCTGCAGGAGGGAATATCGATGCTGAAGAAACTGACTCTGGTGGGCGCTGCCGCCCTGATGATCGGTGCGTGCACGCCGCGCGAGGAGCGCGCTGCTGCCGGCGGCGCCATCGGCGCGGGCGCTGGCGCGCTGATCGGCGGCCTGGCCACCGGCACGGGTGGTGGTGCCCTCGCGGG
>JAEZGJ010000199.1 GCA_023416965.1 Pseudomonadota bacterium
AGACGCGGATGGTGCGGCGCTCCGGGCCGTAGGGGCCGTCGACCCAGCGGCGGGTCAGGTAGCACTCGGAAGCGTAGGCCCGGGAATTGGCGGCGGCGATGGCACCGCCGACGATCAGGCCGGTGGCGAGGGCACCGAGGCCCCAGCCGACGTGGCGGCGATGGAACGGGCCGGCCTCGGCCTGGGAAGCGACGCCGACCGACAGGGTGGCGACGGCGGCGGCAGCGAGAGCGAAGGTCTTGAAGCGGTTCATGGCAGGTCCCCTTGGGTTCGATGGGGGCTCGTTGCACCCCGATATCCATGGGTTGCGCCCCGCCGGAAAAAGGTTCGGGCCCGCCGCGAATTTTTTCTCGCGGGCGAGCCCGAAGGTCGGAAGCGGGTGCGGCAGGGCCTATTCGGCGGCTTCGCCCGAGCGGCGGCCGGCCGCGTCCTCCACCGCCTGTTCGGCGGCATCCAGCGTCTTCAGCGCCTCGGGACGGGGCATGGAGATGATGTTGTAGCCGGAATCGACGTGGTGGATCTCGCCGGTCACCCCGCCGGAGAGATCCGACAGCAGGTAGAGGGCCGAGCCGCCGATGTCGTCCAGCGAGACGGTCTTGCGCAGCGGCGCGTGGCGCTTCTGGAAGTTGAACATCAGCCGCGCGTCGGAAATGCCGGCGCCCGCCAGCGTCCTCACGGGACCTGGCGACAGCGCGTTGACGCGGATGCCGAGCGGGCCGTAATCGGCGGCGAGATAGCGCACCGAGGCCTCGAGGCCCGCCTTGGCGACGCCCATGACGTTGTAGTTCGGCATGACCCGCGTCGAGCCGCCATAGGTCAGCGTCAGCATGGTGCCGCCCGGCTGCATCAGCGCCGCCGCCCGCTTGGCGATCTCGGTGAAGGAGAAGCAGGAGATCACCATGGTCCGCGAGAAGTTCTCGCGCGTGGTGTCGGCATAGCGGCCCTTGAGCTCGTTCTTGTCGGAAAAACCGATGGCGTGGACGACGAAGTCGAGCCCGCCCCAGGTTTCCGCAAGGCGCGCGAAGGTGGCGTCGACGCTGGCGATGTCCTCGACATCGCAGGGAATCACCAGCGGCGTGCCCAGGCTCTCCGCCAGCGGCCTGACCCGCTTGCCGAGCGCCTCGCCCTGATAGGTGAAGGCGAGTTCGGCGCCGTGGGCCGCGAGCGTGCGCGCGATCCCCCAGGCGATGGAATGGTCGTTGGCCACTCCCATGACCAGGCCGCGGCGGCCCTTCATCAATGCGGTCACGCGTGACCTCCTCGCTTCATTGTCGGCGTCCGGGCCGCGAGCGACGACCCGCAGATGGGGATGCGCGAAACGGTCTGTCCACATGGGCGTCCCTTGCGAGGTGACGGGTCCACGAGGCTTGCCATTCTTCTGCGACCGTCCGGTGACGGCGCGCTCATGCGTCCACGTGCTTGAGGACGATGGTGGCGTTGGTGCCGCCGAAACCGAAGGAATTGGACAGGACCACCCCGAGCTTGGCATCGTCGATGCGCTTGCGCACGATGTTCATGTCGGCGACCTCCGGATCGATCTCCTCGATATGGGCGCTCTCGCAGATGAAGCCGTTGTTCATCATCAGCAGCGAGTAGATCGCCTCCTGCACCCCGGTCGCACCCAGCGAATGGCCGGTGAGCGACTTGGTGGCCGAGATCGGCGGGCTCTTGTCGGCGCCGCCGAAGACCTCGCGGATGGCCTCGATCTCCTTGAGGTCGCCGACCGGTGTCGAGGTGCCGTGCGGGTTGATGTAGTCGACCTTCGGGCCGACGCCGGCCAGTGCCATCTTCATGCAGCGCACCGCGCCCTCGCCCGAGGGAGCCACCATGTCGTAGCCGTCGGAGGTGGCGCCATAGCCGGCGATCTCGGCATAGATCTTCGCGCCGCGGGCCTTGGCGTGCTCGTATTCCTCCAGCACGACGACGCCGGCGCCGCCGGCGATGACGAAACCGTCGCGGTTGGCGTCATAGGCGCGGGAGGCGGTGGAAGGACGGTCGTTGTACTTCGACGACATCGCGCCCATGGCGTCGAACAGCACCGACAGCGTCCAGTCGAGCTCCTCGCAGCCGCCGGCGAAGACCACGTCCTGCTTGCCCCACTGGATCATCTCGTAAGCGTTGCCGATGCAGTGATTCGAGGTCGCACAGGCCGACGAGATGGAATAGTTCACGCCCTTGATCTTGAACCAGGTGGCGAGCGTCGCCGAGGCCGTCGAGGACATGGCCTTCGGCACGGCGAAGGGGCCGACCCGCTTGGAATTGCCGCTCTCCTTGGCCTTCTCGTAGGCATCGATGAGGGCGCGGGTGGAGGGACCGCCCGAGCCCATGATGATGCCGGTCCGCTCGTTCGAGATATCGGCCTGCTCAAGGCCCGAATCGAGGATCGCCTGGTCCATGGCGACATGGTTCCAGCCCGAGCCGCCGCCGTGGAAGCGCATGGCGCGGCGGTCGAGGATGGAGGCGGGATCGAGCGTCGGCGCGCCCGAGACCTGCGAGCGGAAACCGTGCTGGACGAAGGCTGGATCGAGCGCGATGCCGCTCTTGGCTTCGCGGAGCGAGGCCAGGACCTCGTTGGTGTTGTTGCCGATGGACGACACGATGCCCATTCCGGTGACGACGACGCGGCGCATGGGGGCCTCTTGCGTTGCGGACCGCAGGGCGGCCCTGGAATCTCGGTGCGGGATCAGGCGGCCGTGGTGAAGAGGCCGACCCGCATATCCTTGACCTCATATATGCGCTTGCCGTCCGCCTCCAACCACCCATCGGCGATGCCGAGCACCAGCTTCGACTTGAAGATGCGCTTGAAGTCCACGCCGTAGACCACCTTCTTCGTGGTCGGCAGCACCTGTTCGGAGAACTTCACCTCGCCGACGCCGAGAGCCCGGCCACGGCCGGGCAGGCCGAGCCAGCCCAGATGGAAGCCGGTGAGTTGCCAGAGCGCGTCGAGGCCGAGGCAGCCCGGCATGACCGGATCGCCCTTGAAGTGGCAGGGGAAGAACCACAGGTCCGGCCGGATATCGAACTCGGCGACGACGTGGCCCTTGTTGTTCGCGCCGCCGGTCTCCCCGATCGAGGTGATCCGGTCGAACATCAGCATGGGAGGCAGGGGAAGCTGGGCGTTTCCGGGACCGAACAGTTCGCCCCGGCCACAGGCCAGGAGCTCTTCGTAGGTGAAACTCGACTTGCGCTCGGTCATTGCGTGCAGGATCCGCCTTGTGTCGGCCGGTCTCCCGGCGCCGATCGGGCTGCTCTCTATCACAGGGGTTCCGGAGGGGCAAAAGGCCTGCCGGGGCCCTCGGCCCGGCCGGCAGGCTGCAACCGCCGCGCTGGCGCAACCGCGCGCTGCACCCCGGCGTCTTGCGAACCGCTCGCAATGTTCCTAGAATGGCATCATGACTGTCCGGACCCTCATCGACGTGACCTATCACGACGCCGCGCCGCCCGCGGACGGCAAGCTCTCGGCGCATGACCGCGTCAGCCTGCTGCAGAAGACGGGCTGCCCGATCCACGACGTGCGCACCATGCTGCGCGAGGTGGGCCTGCGCCCGACCCGCCAGCGCATGGCTCTCGGCTGGATCCTCTTCGCCAAGGGCGACCGGCACGTCACCGCCGAGATGCTCTACGACGAGGCGACCAAGGCGCGCGTGCCGGTGTCGCTCGCCACCGTCTACAACACGCTGCACCAGTTCACCGAGGCCGGCCTGCTGCGCGAGATCGCGGTGGACGGGTCCAAGGCCTATTTCGACACCAACCTGTCCGACCACCACCACTTCATCGTGGAAGGCGAGACGACGGTCTTCGACATTCCCGGCCCGCACGTGGCTGTGGACAAGCTGCCCCAGGCCCCCGAGGGCTACGAGGTGGCGCGCGTCGACGTGGTGGTGCGCCTGCGCCGCAAGGACGGCCAGGACAGCTGACCGCTCCTTCCGGGAATTCGGCCGGGGGCCACCGCCACAGGCGCGTGGCCCTTTTTCGTGCAGGTCTGCGTCAGGCCTCGGCGGCGATGAGCGCGGCGCCCACCGACAGGGGAACCGTCAGGGCGAGGTAGCCTGCGGCCTTGGCCAGCGCCGCCGCGATGATCGGCGGGCCGAGTTCGGCCAGGGCGAACAGCCGGGTGGCTCCGATGGCGACAGCGGTGCCGAGGAAGATCGCCGTGCAGATGACGGCGGTGGTGCGTTCCGAGCGACGGAAGAGCTCGCCTGCTGCGGCGGCAAACCCCACCGCGCCGCCGAGGGCCGAGGCGGCCAGCGCGGTTGCGGCGACGAGCATCACGACCAGGGCCGTCAGCCCCGCCAGCGTGGCGATGGCGCGCAGCAGGGTCGCCGGCCAGCGGGCGCCGCTCTCCGGCTCCACCGTGGCGACGCCGATGTCCAGCGCACCGACCAGCGCGAGCACTGCCAGCAGTCCGACCAGCGCCATGAGGGCGCTCTCGGCGCTGATCCGCGCGCTCATGGCGAGGAGGTGCCGGATGGGGGCGAGGGTCCTCCCCGTGCGGCCGGCCAGCCGGAGGGTCGAGACGTGGGTGCCGAGCAGCACGGCGAGATAGAGGCTCGCCAGCGCCAGCGCGACGAGCGGAAGCTTCCACAGGATGGCGAGCCTGATCTGGATCGTCCCTTCGGTGATCACCCCGCAGGCCAGGGCATAGGGCAGGACGTGCAGTGCGACCCGCCAGCCCGCATCCCCCGACAGGCGGAGGAAGCGGGCGGCGAAGGAGGATGGGGCGGTGGTCCCGGTCACGCCGTCATCATGACCAAAAGGACGCCGCGAGGCGAGGCGCTCAGAGCAGCACCTCGATGAGGAAGGGACCCTTGCGGCGGTTGGCGGCGGCGAAGGCGTCGGCGAAGCCCTCTGCCGTGTCGACCCGCGTCGCCTCGACCCCCATGCCGCCGGCGAGCTTCACCCAGTCGAGGTTGGGATCGCCGAGCGAGAGCATGTCGTGAGCCTTCCGGCCGGGATTCTCGGCCCCGACATTGGCGAGCTCGCCCTTGAGGATGGCATAGGTCCTGTTGGCCCAGATGCAGACCGTGACGTCGAGGCGCTCGCGCGCCATGGTCCACAGCGCCTGCAGCGAATACATGCCCGAGCCGTCCGCCTGCAGGGCGATGACCTTGCGGTCGGGGCAGGCCACCGCCGCACCGACGGCGAGCGGCAGGCCCTCGCCGATGGCGCCGCCGGTCAGCGACAGCCAGTCGTGCGGGGCCGCGCCATGGGTGTCCTTGAAGAAGTTGCGGCCCGTGGTGACCGACTCGTCGGTGACGATGGCGTTCTCCGGCAGGAGGTGGCCGATGGTCGCCGCGATTGAATCCTGGTTCAGCGCGCCGGTCGGCAGGTCGGGCCGCTTTGGCGTGTTGAGCACCGGCGTCGCCTTGTCGGCGCCGAGCCGCTCGGCGAGGCGGGCGAGCGCGTCCTCGGCATCCTCGCCCGGCGTCGCCAGCGTGACGACCTCGGCCTCCGGCGGATAGAGGATCGAGGGCTTGTTCGGATAGGCGAAGAAGGCGACCGGGGCCTTGGCGCCCACCAGGATCAGGTGGGTGACGCCCTTGGTCGCGGCCAGCGCCACGTCCACCGGATAGGGCACGCGCTCCAGCGGCATGCGGCCGACGCCGCGCTCGATGCGGCCGTTCGAGCCCTCGGCGCGGATCTGCGCGCCGGTCTTGGCGACGATCTTCGCCGCATGCACCATCGGCTTCTCGCGCACCGCCCAGGTGCCCATGACGATTAGCGGCTTGCCGCCGGCCTCGATGGCGCGGGCGGCGGCCTCGACCGCGTCCTCGGACACTTTGGCGGGAGCGGCGACGGGGGCCGTCTTGGCCGGGCCGGTGCCCTCGGTCCAGGCGGTGTCGGCGGGCAGGATGAGGGTGGCGATCTGCCCCGGCGCCTTCATGGCGACGTTGATCGCCTCGGCGCCGTCGGCCGCCACGTCCCTGGCGGACATGGAGGTCTTCACCCAGTGAGACATGGTGCCGGCGATGCCCTCGATGTCCGAGGTCAGCGGCGCGTCGAACTCGCGGTGATAGGTCGCGTGTTCGCCGACGATGTTGACCACGCCTGAGCGCGCCCGCTTGAGGTTGTGCAGGTTGGCGAGGGCATTGCCGAGACCGGGACCGAGATGCAGCAGGGTCGAGGCCGGCTTGCCGGTCATGCGCCAGTAGCCATCGGCAGCCCCCGTCGTCACCGTCTCGTGCAGGCAGAGCACGCAGCGCATGCCGTCGACGCGGTCGAGGGCGGCGACGAAGTGCATCTCCGACGTGCCGGGATTGGTGAAGGCCACCGTCACGTCACCGGCAACGAGGGTGCGCACGAGGCTCTCGGCCCCGTTCATCGACTTGGTCATGGGTCTTGGTTCACTTCATCGGAGAGAAGGCGGTGGGAACCAGGATCCGGTTTTCCATCCGCAGGAGCAGCGGCGTCGCCGCGTCGAGATAGTCGCCCCAGTTGGGGGCGACCGCCAGCCTGGCGCGCCGCTGCTCGCGGTCGGCCATGCTGTCGTATTTCCACAGGTGCACCACCTGGTTGAGGGTGCCGACCTCGGTGACGAAGAAGCCTACGGGATCGCCGAGGATCGGCCACTGGATGGGCTTGGCCAGCCGCTCGTAGACTTCGAGGAAGGCCTTCACCTTGCCCGGATGCGTCGTATAGGTGCGCTCGTCGATGATCATGCGTCTCTCCCCCTGGTGTCGCCTCAGGATCCGCGCAGGCCGATGCGCTGGCCCCCGTCGACGGTGACCGTCGTGCCGGTCATGAAGGCGCCGGCATCCGACAGCAGCAGCAGCAACGCGCCGTCGAGATCCTCCTCGCGGCCGAAGCGCCCGACGGGGATCTCCTTGGTCATCTCGGCGCCCTTGCCGGAGGTGAGGTAGTCGCGGTTGATGTCGGTGACGACATAGCCCGGCGCGATCGCGTTCACCCGGATGCCCTTGAAGGCCCATTCCAGGGCCAGCGCCTGGGTCATCTGGATCACCGCCGCCTTCGAGACGGCGTAGGAGGCGTTGCCCTTGCCGACCCCGTAGCCGAGGATCGAGGCAATGTTGACGATGGCGCCGTGCTTGCTGGCCTTGAGCAGGCGCTGCGCCGCCTCCCGCGCCGTGAAGAACACGCCGTCGAGGTTCGTCGCCATCGTCTTGCGCCAGTCCTCGTCGGAAATCTCCGCCGCCCGGCCCGGCACGGCGATGCCGGCATTGGCGACCACCGCGTCGACCGTGCCGAAGGCCTTCTCCGCCGCGTCGAAAGCCGCGGAGATGGACGCAGTGTCGGTGACGTCGCCGGAGACGGCGATCGCCTGTCCTCCGGCCTTGCGGATGGCCTCCGCCACCCCTTCCACCTTCTCCGCCCGGCGGGCGACGGCGACGACCGAGGCGCCATGCTCTGCGAGGGCCATGCAGAAGCGCGCCCCGAGCCCGGTACCGGCACCGGTGACGAGGGCGACGCGGCCGCTCATGTCCAGAATGTTCCTCGGCGCCATGTCAGCGTCTCCCTGGTCGGCGCGCACACTGGCAAGGCGGCGCGACCGCCGCAAGCGGGCCGCGCGGAGGACAGCGATGCGCCGGACTCCGGGTCGCAGGGCGCGCCTCTTGACGACGCGCGCGCGAAGGCCGCATGTCGCCATGCTGCCCTGCGGCAGTGCGTACCTTAGTACCAGAGGCCTCATGCGACTGCCGACTTTCGCCCGCCGTGACGCGCTCAAACTCATCGCCGCCGCCGGCGTGTCCTGGCCCGCGCTGACGCAGGCGCAGCAGCCCCCGGCCGGCCAGCCGCAGGCGGCATCACCCCAGCCGCAGGCCCGCTTCGGCTTCGAGGAGGTGGAGCGCCGCGCCCGCGATCTCGCCGCCCTCCCCTACGAGGCGCCGCGCCCGGACCTGCCCCAGTCGCTCACGGGCATGAATTTCGACCAGTACCGCGACCTGAGGTTCCGCCCGGAGCGCTCGCTGCTGCAGCAGGGCGGCGGCGCCTTCCGCATGCAGATGTTCCACCTCGGCTTCATCTACCGCACACCGGTGGTGGTGAACGTCATCCGCGATGGCATCTCTACCCCCGTTCCCTATGCGGCCGCCCTTTTCGACTACGGCCGCAACCGCTTCGAGCGGCCGCTGCCCATCGACCTCGGCTTCGCCGGCTTCCGCATCCACCACCCGCTCAACGACCCGCGCGTTCACGACGAGCTCATCTCCTTTCTCGGCGCGAGCTATTTCCGCTTCCTCGGTCGGGGGCAGAAGTACGGGCTCTCGGCCCGCGGCATCGCCGTCAACACGGCGGGCCCCGGCCAGGAGGAGTTTCCGATCTTCCGCGAGTTCTGGGTCGACACCCCGCCGGCCGAAGCGCAGTCCTGCCACATCTACGCCCTGCTTGACGGGGAGAGCCTCACCGGTGCCTTCCGCTTCACGGTCTTCCCGGCCCAGGAGACCGTGCTCGACATCCGCTGCACGCTGTTTCCGCGCCGCCCCATCCCGAAGCTGGGTGTCGCGCCGCTCACCTCGATGTTCTTCTATGCGGAGAACGACCGCCGCTCCTTCGAGGATTTCCGCCCCGAACTTCACGATTCCGACGGCCTGCTGATTCATTCGGACACCGGCGAGTGGATCTGGCGGCCCCTGCGCAATCCGCGACAGGTCGAGGTCTCGCAATTCGTCGACCGGCAGGTGCGCGGCTTCGGCCTGATGCAGCGTGATCGTACCTTCGAGCACTATCAGGACCTCGACCTCAATTACGAGCTGAGGCCGAGCTACTGGGTGGAGCCGCGCGAGGGCTTCAGCGAAGGCCGCGTCGAGCTTGTCGAGATCCCGACCAGCGACGAGACCAACGACAACATCGTGGCCTATTGGGTGCCGAACCGGCCGGTGGAGGCTGGCCAGACCCTCACCTTCTCCTATCGTCTCGTCTCGACCATGAACGAGGCGCGCCTGCATCCCGGCGGCTTCGCCCTCAACACCTTCCGCACGCGCCCCGTGGCGCTCGGTTCGGGCGAGCAGGCGCCGCCCCATGCGACGCGCTTCATCGTCGATTTCGCCGGCGGCGACCTCGAATATCACCTGAGCCAGCCGGATGCGGTGCAGGTCGTGCCGTCGGCCAGCAATGCGCGGATCACCCGCACCTTCCTCATTCCCAATCCGCAGACGCGCGGCTTCCGGGCCGGCATCGATGTCGTGGGCGATCCCGGCCAGACCGCCGACCTCAGGGCCTTCCTGCGCACCGGAAACCGGGCGCTGACCGAGACCTGGACCTTCCCCTGGAAGGTGGACTGAGCACAGACGAAAGCGCCCGGCACAGGGCCGGGCGCTCGATCTCGAAGGGCGAGATCCTTACTGGATCACGTGGACCACGCGACGGTCCGACGGGTTCACCAGGTAAAGGCTGTCGCCGACCACGACGTAGCGGTACTCGGTCATGCCGACATCGGCCGGGAACGAGCGCAGTTCGACCGTGCCGGGCAGCACGGCGCCACGGCTGACGGTGACGCCGCTCGGCAGCGTGGTCGCGGCCGGGCGCTGCGACTGCCAGTAGGAGCGGATCATGCGCTGCTGCTCCTGGTTCGGGGCATTGATGTTGCCGGTGTTGCGCGGCGCATTGGCGTCCGGACGGCCGCCCGGCGCGCTGCCGCCGGTCTGGGCGTAGGCAGCGGTGCTGGCGGCGAGAGCGATGGCCGAAGCCATGATGAGTTTCTTCATGGAAGCGTCTCCATTTGCATGGGCCTGAGGCGCGAGCCCCGGCCGCGTTGAGGGGAATGAGGACCGCACCGCCCGGACGTCGGGCGCAGCGGGGCCGTCGTTTCATCAACGTGGGGTCGCTTCGGGGGTTCCGGTTCCGAATGTGACCATACCGGGGCGGCAGGTACGCGCCGAGGCGCCCGGCCGGGCAGCCTGGCCGTCAGGCGGCGTCGCGCCGCTGGTCCATCGGCCCGCGCCGCAGCGCGCCGACGAAGTCATGCACCTCGGCGGCGAGCCGGCCCGCCTGGTCGGAAAGGCCGGACGATGCCTGGCGAGTCGTCTCCGCGAGAGTCTCGGTCTCGGCGGCGTTGTGGGTGACGCCGTCGATGTCGCTGCCGATGCCCCGGATGCCGTTCACGGCCTCGCCGATATGGGCGGCGCTCCCCTGCGTTGCGCGCGCCTGCGCGTCGACCGATGCGGCGACGTCGCGGGTGATCTCGTCGACCTCCGCGATGATGCGGCCGACCTCGGAGATGGCCTCGACGGCGGCGCGGGTCGCTCCCTGCACGTCTGCGATATGGGCCGAGATCTGGCTGGTCGCCTGGGCCGTCTGGCCGGCCAGCGACTTCACCTCCGAGGCGACCACGGCGAAGCCGCGCCCCGCTTCGCCCGCCCGCGCGGCTTCGATGGTGGCGTTGAGGGCGAGGTGATTGGTCTGGGCGGCGATCGAGGTGATGAGTTCCACCACCTGGCCGATGCGCTCGCCGGCCTCGCTCATGTGACTGATGGTGCTGGAGGCCTGGGACGCCCTGTCGACCGCCATCCGCGCGATCTCTGCGGACCGGCCGACCTGGTCGCCGACGCTGCGGGCGGAATCGGTCAGCTCGGCGGTGGCGGTGGCCACCTTTTCCATCGTGTCGGTGGCCGCCTGGGAGACCTCGGCGACCGAGACCGCACGGGCGCGCGTCTCGCCGGCGCCCGCGATCAGCCGCCCCGCGGTCTCGCCCATGGCATTCGAGGCCGCCGAGACGCTGCCGACGATGGAGGCGATCATCGTCTCGAACTTGCCGGTCTCAACCGCGAAGCCGCCGACGCGCGCCTGGATCGCCACCATCGCCTCGTTGATGGTGCGGGCGGCCTGCAGCAGGGCGCCGTGCAGGCCCTCCTCGCGGATGCGCCGGAAATACTTGTTGGCGCGCACCGCCTGCATGGCCGCCGCCGATTCCCGCACATAGGCGTCGCAGCGGTCGATCATCCGGTTCGCCGCATGCATCATCCGGCCCATGGCGCCGCGGTCGGTGACGTGCAGGACCCGGGCCTCGAAATCGCCGCGGGACACCGCCTCCATCACTGCGGCTGTGCGCAGGATGTCCCGGCGCAGGGCAGCCAGGAACCAGCCGGCGGCCGCAAGGGCTGCGAGGGCGAGGAGGCCGGCTCCCCGCGCGGCCGTTTCCGCGCCGAACCATGCAAGCACCAGACCGGCGAGCACGGCCGCGCCCGCCAATCCGGCCGAGGCCGCGATCCTAGAGAGCGAGGACGAGTTCATCATAGCCCATGTTCTTCGAGGTGACGAAATCGGCCAGCGCCTTCGAACTGGCCGCCAGCGCCTCCTTGCCATTGCGATGGGTCGCCTCGAGGCGCAGGAGGTCGGCATAGATGGGCGCGATGGTGTCGATGACGGATCGGCGGGGGACGCGCCGGTTCGAATGGAAGGCCACCAGCCTGCCCTGCGCGTCATAGGACGGCGTCACATGGGCGAAGACCCAGTAGTGGTCGCCGCTCCTCGCCATGTTCTTCACATAGGCGAAGACCTCCTGCCCCTCGAACAACATGTCCCAGAGCAGCTTGAACACCGCCCGCGGCATGTCCGGATGGCGGATGATGCTGTGCGGCTGGCCGATGAGCTCGGCCTCGGTGTAGCCGGCGATGGAGAGAAAGACGTCGTTGGCGTAGGTGATGCGCCCTTTCGTGTCGGTCTTGGACACGATGATGTCGGCGGAATCGAAAAAGACCTCGCGCCCCGTGGGGCTGATGTCCCTGGCCATGGACGACACTCCGGTGAGACCCCCATGACTAGGGCCGCAACGGTGAATTCCCCGTTACCGTCTGGTATTCGCAGGTGCGAAACGCCGGAGGCAGCGGGCGCCGCCCGCCGCCACAACATAACCTAAGGTAAAGTGCAATCCCTGTTCCAGGCCTGCACCGCCGTCCCACCAGTCGAGCGGCGCCCCGCTCAGGCGGAGATCTTCTCGAAGCCCGTGCGGATCTTGTCGATGGGCAGGTCCCGGCCGATGAAGACGAGACGGCTCTCGCGCTTCTCGTCGGCCTTCCAGTCGCGCTGGTGGTCGCCGTCGAGGATCATGTGCACGCCCTGGAAGACGAAGCGCTGCGGATCGTCCTTGAAGGCGACGATGCCCTTGCAGCGCAGGATCTTGGCGCCCTCGACCTGCGTGAGGTCCTGGATCCAGGGGAAGAACGTGTCGGGGTCGAGCGGCTTGTCGGTCCTCAGGGACACCGACTGCATGTGCTCGTCGTGATAATGCTTCAGGCCGTGGCTCGGATGGTCGCAGTCCGGCCCGGTATGGTCATGGTCGTGATGGTGATGATCGTGGCCGTGGTCATGGCCGTGATGATGATGGTCGTGACCATGATCGTGGCCGTGGTGATGATGGCCGTCGTCCTTCTCGAGAAAGGCCGGCTCGATTTCGAGGATGCGCTCGAGGTCGAAGGCGCCGCGCGACAGCACCGCATCCAGCGGCACCGCGCATTTCTGCGTCTTGTGCAGCACCGCGTAGGGATTGATGGCACGGATGCGGGCCTCAACCTCGCGCAGTTGCGCGGGCGTCACGAGATCGGTCTTGTTCAGGAGGATCACGTCGGCGAACGCGATCTGGTTCTTCGCCTCCGGCGCGTCCTTCAGCCTGTCGATCAGCCACTTTGCGTCGGCGACCGTCACCACCGCGTCGAGGGCGGTGCGCGAGCCCACCTCCTCGTCCACGAAGAAGGTCTGCGCCACCGGGGCCGGATCGGCGAGGCCGGTGGTCTCCACGATGATCGCGTCGAACTTGCCCTTGCGCCGCATCAGCCCTTCAATGATGCGGATCAGGTCGCCGCGAACGGTGCAGCAGATGCAGCCGTTGTTCATCTCGAAGACTTCCTCGTCGGCGCCGACCACGAGGTCGTTGTCGATGCCGATCTCGCCGAACTCGTTGACGATGACGGCGAAGCGCTTGCCGTGGTTCTCGGTGAGGATGCGGTTGAGCAGCGTCGTCTTGCCGGCGCCGAGATAGCCGGTCAGCACGGTCACCGGGATCTTCTGGAGGGCGGCGGTGGTGGGGGACGCGTCGGTCATGGTCGTTCCATCGGCCTGAAGGGGTCTGCGCACATATAGGCGAGCGGCGGGCGCTGCGGAATGGGCGATCAGCCCTGCGCCATGGCGCCCGCAATCTGGCGGGCATTGTGGCGCATCATGTCGACATAGGTCGCCGCCGGCCCGCCGGCTTCCGACAGCGCGTCGGAATAGAGCTTGCCGCCGATCCTGGCGCCCGTCTCCGCCGAGATGCGCTGGATGGCGCGCGGGTCGGAGATGTTCTCCATGAACAGCGCCTTCACGTTGCCCTGGCGGATCTGGCGGATCAGCGCAGCGATCTGCCGCGCCGAGGGCTCGGAATCCGCCGACACGCCGCGCACGGCGAGCACGTCCACCTCGTAGGCCTCGGCGAAATAGCGGAAGGCGTCGTGGGTCGTCAGCAGGCGTCGCTGGGCCCGCGGAATGGCGCCGATGGCGGCGCGGATCTCCGCGTCGAGCGCCGCCAGTGTCGCGTCATAGGCCGCCGCGTTGCGGGCGAAGGCCTCCGCCTGCGCCGGCGCCGCCTCGGACAGTCCGCCCGCGATGGCTTTCACGTAAAGCCGCGCATTGGCGACGCTCTGCCAGGCATGGGGATCGTTGGCGCCGTGCGAATGGCCGTGCGAATGCCCGTGGCCGTGGGCCTCCTGCGCCTTCAGGGGCGTCACGCCGGTGGAGGCGGTGATGACCTTGGCGCGCGTGCCGGAGGAGCGCACCAGCCGCGTCATCCAGCCCTCGAAGCCGAGCCCGTTGACCACGACGACCTTGGCCGCCGCCAGCGCCCGCGCATCGGCGGGGGTCGGCGCATAGGAATGGGCGTCGCCGTCGGGGCCGACCAGCGCAGTGACGGCGACATGCTCGCCGCCGACCTGCCGCACCATGTCGGCGAGGATCGAGAAGCTCGCCGTCACCGGCAGGGGCGTCGCGCCCTGGGCCAGGGCCTGCCTCGCGCCGACGGGCGCGGCGAGGAGAAGGGAGACGGCGTGACGACGGGTGATCATGCGAAGCGTCCTCTGATCGGGACTTCAGGCCTCGCGGTGCCGGGCCGGCCAGTAGGTGGGCACCAGACCACCATGGGGGCCGAAGACGAGCGACACCAGATAGACCACCCCCGCCATGAGGACGATCGAAGGGCCCGAAGGTGTCTCCATGTTATAAGATAACACCAGGCCTGCATAGCCCGACGCGATGCCGAAGCCGACCGCGATCGCCGCCAGCGTGGTGACGTCGCGGCCCCAGAAGCGCGCGGCGATCGCCGGAAGCATCATGAGGCCGACGGCCAGCAGCGTGCCGAGCGCATGGAAACCCGCGACGAGGTTCAGCACGACGAGGCCGAGGAAGACGAGGTGCGACGGCGCGCCCGATCGCGAGACGGACCGCAGGAAGCCCGGATCGACGGAATCGAGCACGAGCGGCCGCCACAGCAGCGCCAGCGCCACCAGCGTCACGGTGGTAATGCCGGCAAGCAGGATGAGGGTGGGATCGTCCAGCGCCAGGACCGAGCCGAACAGCACGCGGAACAGGTCGACATTCGATCCACGCATGGAGACGATGATGACGCCGAGCGCCAGCGAGATGAGGTAGAAGGCGGCGAGCGAGGCGTCCTCCTTCAGCATGGTGAAGCGCGCGACCAGCCCTGCGGTGAGAGCCACCGCAAATCCGGCGGCAATGCCGCCCACGGTCATGGGCACCAGGGCGAGGCCGAAGAGGAGATAGCCCGCGGCCGCTCCCGGCAGGATGGCATGGGCCATGGCGTCGCCCATCAGCGACATCCGCCGCAGCATGAGGAACACGCCGACCGGCGCGCCGCCCAGCGACAGGGCGATGGCGCCCACCAGGGCGCGGCGCATGAACTCGAATTCGGCGAAAGGGCCTATGAAGACGTCATACATGCCGGGGACGGGCTCCAGCCGGCTCGCAGGTGCGGATCACGGTCACGCCGCCTCGGTGCAGATGCCGGCATGGTCGTCGAAGGCCTCCGTCATGCGACGTGCCGCCAGGAGGTTCTCCGGCGTCAGTACCTCGTCGGTCGGCCCCCAGGCGATGGCCCGGCGCGCCAGCAGCAGCGATTGCGGGAAGGCCTGGCGCACGGTCTCCATGTCGTGGAGCACGGCGACCACGGTGCGCTGCTCCGAATTCCAGCGGCGCACCAGGTCGAGGAGGTCGGCGCAGGTCTTGGCGTCGATCGCGGTGAAGGGCTCGTCGAGCAGGATCAGCCGGGCGTCCTGCACCAGCAGCCGGGCGAAGAGCATGCGCTGCAGCTGGCCGCCGGAGAGCGTGCCGATGGTCCGCGCCTCGAAGCCCGTCAGCCCGACGGCGGCGAGCGCCTGCTCGATCGCCTGGCGGTCGGCCTTCGACAGCCCGCCGAACAGACCCGTGCGGCGCCACAGGCCCATGGCGACCAGTTCGAAGACGGTGATGGGGAAGGTGCGGTCGATCTCGGCCGCCTGCGGCAGATAGGCGATGGCGTGCCGGTCGGACCGGCTCATCTCCACGGCGCCGCTCAGCGGGCTGATCGCCCCGGCAAGCCCCTTGAGCAGGGTCGACTTGCCCGCGCCGTTGGGGCCGACCACGGCCAGCATGGCGCCCGCCTCGATCCGTCCGTCCAGATGATGGACGGCGGGATGGCGATCATAGCCGAGGGTGAGGTTGCGGATCGTGACGGCTGACATGACGTGCTCAGCTCATCGCCCAGAGGGCGAGCAGCCACAGCGCCGCCGCCATGGCACCGGCGGCGAGGAGCCGCCCGGGCGCCGAGAGTGTCAGCGCCGACACCACCCGAAATGCCGGACGCGCCGGGGCATGGTGGTGCGCATGAGCCCCGTGGCCATGCCCGCCCGCATGGGCGTGGTCGTGCGCATGGGCCTCGCGGCTGCTGACGATGACGGGTTGGGCGGCCAAGGGCGTGGAGGTCCGGGTCTCGTGAGTGGGAAGTTATATAGTAGCAGCGCAGCGACGTCCAACCTCTCCGCGCCCCTGACGCGGCGGCATGATGAACAGGTGCCTGCCCGGCCCGCGCCGGCAACCTTTCGGCAGATGGGGCGTTGAGGATCGAGCCCCTTCACCAGACCCGGAGATCCCCATGACCCGCTCGCTCGCGCTCGCAGGCGCCGCCCTTCTAGCAGCCGGCCTCGCTGTTCCGACGGCAGCCGAGGCCCAGCAGCGGCCGACCCGCGTCGGCGTCCTCACCTGCAATGTCGCTCCCGCCGTCGGCTTTCTCGTCGGCTCGCGCCGCGACCTGAGCTGCGTGTTCCGTCCCGACCGCCGCGGCCGGCGCGAAGGCTATGTCGGCACCTTCACACGCGTCGGCCTGGACGTCGGCGTCACCGGCCGTGGCGTGCTCGCCTGGACCGTGTTCGCCCCGACGCGCCGCATGTCGCCCTATCAGCTCGCCGGCAGCTATTCCGGCGCCAGCGCGCAGGCGACGGTCGCCGTCGGCCTCGGCGCCAACGCGCTGGTCGGCGGATCGCGCGACACGGTCGCGCTGCAGCCCCTGTCGGTACAGGCCCAGACGGGCGTCAACCTCGCCCTCGGCGTCGGAAATCTGACGCTGCGCCGCGCGCCGCTGCGCTGAACCCGGCCGCCCATGACGAAAAAGCCGGCTCCCGTGCGGGGCCGGCTTTTGCATGAAAGGGAGTGAAGCCTTACTGGCGGTACTGCTGGATCCGGGTCGTTCGCAGTCCGGCGAGGCCGTGGCGGTCGATCGAAGCCTGCCAGTTGAGAAATTCCTCGACGGTCAGCGTGTAGCGCTTGCACGCCTCTTCGAGGCTGAGGAGCCCACCGCGGACGGCGGCGACCACTTCGGCTTTGCGCCGGATCACCCAGCGATGGGTGTCGGGCGGGGGGAGATCAGCGATCGTCAGCGGACTGCCGTCCGGCCCGATCACATATTTCACCCTGGGACGCATGGGCTCGGTCATACTTACTCTCACACAACGCACGCGACTGACCACGTCATGGGATGAGAATACCGGCAGGACGTTAAATTTGGCCTAAATGAGAAATGACAATGAAAACCAATGTTTCCGCCAACCGGCGGATGCGGCACGGGGTCCGACGACCCCTCCCGGGACATTGGTCGAAGGGGGCGCATCGACCGCTCCGTGACCGGTTCAGAGGGCGATGCCGAGAATGCGCGCGAGCGGAATATTGAGGGAGCCGACGGTGACGCGCGGCGTTCCCGTCGACATGTCCACCGCCGTGACCTGGCCCTTGTGGGTGACGGCCACCTGGGTCGTCGCGGTACCGGTGCCGCTGTAGAGCTCCATCGTGTAGGGCTGGCTGCCCATCGTCTGGCCGTCGGAGCGCTTTCCGTCCCACTTGTATTCGCTGGCCTGGCCGGCGGTCAGCGAGATCTTCTTCTCCTGCACCACCACGCCGTTGCTGTCACGGATGCGCACCGTGTACTCGCCGCCCTGCGTCGGCGTGAAGGTCCAGGTCGCCCCCGTGGCGCTCGGCGACACGGTGCTGGCGTCGTAGGTCACCGTCTTGCCGAGGTAGCCGAGCGAGGTCGTGGTCTGGTTGCCCGTGAAGGCGGCGATCATGTTGTCGAGCTTGGAGTTCGTGGCGATCTGCTGCTCGACCTGGGAATATTGCACCAGCTGCTGGGTGAACTGGTTGGCGTCCATCGGCTGGGTGGGGTCCTGGTTCTTCAGCTGCGTGGTCAAGAGCTGCAGGAACGTGTCGAAATTGTTCGACAGCCGTGTTGACGCGGTCGACGTCGTGCTGGTCGAGGTCGTCGAGACCGAGGAGGTGGTGGCCATCGCGCGCCGTCCTTTCAGATACGGATGTCGACGCCGCCGCGCATGGCGGCGGCACGGGCATAGGTCGCCGCGCTGGCCTGGAGGGCCGCGACGGTCTCGGGATCCTCGACCACCACCTGGTGGCGCGAGGCCTGCGGTTCCGGCTGGCGCTCGCGCGCGTTCTGGCCGCCCTGGTCCTTCAGGGAGAATTCGAGGCTGCCCTCGCTCGTCTGCACGCCGGCCTGGGCCAGCGCGCGCTCGAGGTTGCGCTGGTCGCGCTGCAGGAGGTCGAGCGTCTCCTGCTTCTCGACCACGAGCTTCGACTTCACGCTGCCCTCGCGGTCGACCGTGAGCTGAACGTCGATGCGGCCGAGTTCGGCGGGGTCGAGACGGATGTCGAAGCGGGTCATGCCGGCATTGGCGCGGGCCGCGATCGTCACGGCGAGGGCGTGGACGGGCACCGGAGATCCGGGTGCCGGCGCCTGGGCGGTCTTCTGCGCCACCTCGGTGCCGAAGGCGGAGGGGCTGGCGGGGGCCTGCGTCGCCCCCGGCGGGAGCACGTCCTGCTGCGGCTTCGCAGCGGCCGCGGCGGTGGCCGGGGCGGGGGTCTCGGCGGTCTTCGGGGCTGCGGGCTCCGCGCCGGGCGCCTCGGACGACTTGCCGGCGGCGGACGCCTGCCTCTCGGGCGGTCGCGCGGTGGCAGCGGCAGCCGGAACATCCGTGGCGGTGTCTTTCGAAGCCAGGGCGACATCGGCAGCCTTGTCGGCGCCGGCGGAGGCGGGCACCGCAGCCTGTGTCTTGCCTTCCGGCTTGGCGCCGGTCGCTGCGGCTATGGCAGGCGGCGCTTCCGCTTCGGCGACGCCCTCCCCTTCCGCCGGAGTGGACGCGGCGGCTGCGGCCGCGGCGGCATCCACCGCCTCGACAGGAG
>JAEZGJ010000214.1 GCA_023416965.1 Pseudomonadota bacterium
GAGCCGACCTCCACAATCGGAACCGTGGTGGCGCCGTCGGGGGCCAGGTTTTGCCGGTCGTCGGGGGGATAGGTGGGGGAAGAGGAGATCATGGCACCGGCCTAGTTTAGAATGGCAACAATCAGTCCGAACTGTCTGGAAACATTCAAATCTGCTTCTCTGCCGCTGATTGTTGACATTGATAGTCAGGTTAATTAGGCATCGTCAACAGCGCCGAGACCGGGTCAACCCGGCCGGCAGGATGCCAGCCAGCCGGACGCCGATGCGCGTCGAGCCAGCCAGCCAGCCCAGAAAAAACTTCAGTCAGGCTCGCGGTCTCGAAACATGTATCTCCGTCACGCACGTCAGGCGCTCATGGCGTCGGTATCCATCATGGTTCTCGGGACAGCCCCGGTCCTCGCCCAGAGCGAAGGCCGCCCGGCCGACGCCCGCACGCCCTCGGCCCAGGACGAGATCACGGTCTCGGCCGAGCGCACGCCCTCGACGGTCTACAATTCGCCAGGCACCGTGACGGTGATCACCGAGCGGCAGATCGACCAGAACATGGTCCAGGGCCCGCGTGACATCGTCCGCACCGAGCCGGGTCTCGCCGTGAGCAACACGCCCACGCGCGTCGGCGCCGGCTCCTTCTTCATCCGCGGCATCGGCGACAATCGCGTCCGCCTCGAGGTCGACGGCCTGCGCGTCCCCGACTATCCCGGTTCCAACGCCGGCGCCGGCCTCTACACCCGCGACATCATCGACTACGACAGCCTGAAGGCCGTCGAGGTCATCCGCGGCCCCGCTTCCGCCCTCTACGGCTCGGATGCCATCGGCGGCGTCGTCACCTTCGTCACCAAGGATCCCGGCGACTATCTGCGCGAGGTCGGTCGCGACTGGTACGCGGGAACGAAGTTCTCCTTCGACAGCGTCAACCGCTCCTTCGCCCACACCTATACGGGCGCGGCACGCAAGGGGCCCTTCGAATTCCTGCTCCAGTACACCCGTCGCGACGGCACCGAGACCCAGATCAACTCGGCCACCCGGCGGGCCAATCCGCAGACCTTCCAGTCCAACAACATTCTCGCCAAGCTGATCTACGAAACCCCGGATTCGGGTCGCTGGCGCCTGACCGGCGAGGCGACCTGGCGCGGCTATGCCACCGACATCGTCTCGGCGCGCACCTCGACCATCACCCAGCAGATCGCCCACGACACCAACAAGCGTTTCCGGCTCAGCCTCGACTGGACCCAGCAGCTGTCCTGGGCCATCGCCGACGAAATCAAGCTGGCGGCCTATGCCACCGATTTCGACCGGCAGGAGCATCTCGACGAGTACCGCCGCTCCGGCGTCGTCGCGCCGGCTCCCGCCAACCGCCTGCGCGCCTCCGATTTCGACTTCCGCCAGCAGATCTTCGGCGCCAATGCGCAGTTCACCGCCCAGCGCCAGTTGGGCGGCTGGGAGCACCGCTTCATCTATGGCGCCACGGTCGACTTCACCATGACCTCGCGCCCGCGCATGCGGACCGAGACGGACCTCGTCACCGGCCTTCCCATCTCCGGCCCCATCGCCGGCGAGACCTTCCCCAACAAGAACTTTCCCGACACCCACACGACCCAGGCGGCGTTCTACATCCAGGACATCATACAGTGGGGTGCCCTGCGCATCATTCCGGCCCTGCGCTTCGACTACTACCATCTGACCCCGAAGCCGGACGCAGCCTTCTACAATTCCAATCCGGGCTTCGCGATCGGCAATGTCTCGGCCTTCGCCGTCTCGCCGAAGCTCGGTGCCACCTATGACCTGACCGAGAACTTCCGCCTCTTCGGTCAGTACGCCCGCGGCTTCCGTGCGCCGCCCTACGACAACGCCAATTTCGCCTACCGCAACGCGGCGCAGTTCTACGAGATCCTGCCGAATTTCGGCCTGAGGCCCGAGACGGTGGACAGCTTCGAGGCTGGCCTGCGCGTCCGCTTCGCCGACGGGTCGTCCTTCCAGGTGTCCGGCTTCTACAATCTCTACAAGGATTTCATCGACACGGTCACGGTCTGCGCGCCGCCGACCTGCACCCTGACGACCTTCCAGTACCAGAACGTCTCCTCGGTGCGGATCTGGGGCTTCGAGGCGCGCGGCGAATACCGCATGACGCCCGAATGGTCGTTCCACGGCGCTCTCGCCTATGCCAACGGCACCAACCAGACCACCGGCGCGCCCATCGACTCGGTCGATCCGCTCACCGGCGTCGCCTCCGTGCGCTACACCAGCCCCCACAACTGGCAGTTGGAGGCGCGGATGAGGGCAGCCCTCGCCAAGACCCGCGTCAGCGCCGCCAACATCTATCAGCCCGGTGGCTATGCCACCTTCGACCTCCTCGGCTCCTACGAGATCAACAGGAACGTCACGCTGCGGGCCGGCATCTTCAACATCTTCAACGCGAGCTACTTCAACGCCATCGACGTGGCGGGGCTGACCTCCACCAACACCAACCTCGAACTGTTCCGCGCGCCCGGCCGCTCCGTCTCGGCCAGCCTGTCGGCGAAGTTCTGAGGCTGCGATGGCTGGCCGCTCGACAGCGCGCAGGACCCATGCGAGCCGGAGCCATCCGGCCCGCCCGGGAGGGCGCGGAAAGTCGGAACCGGTCTTCTCGAGCGCGCGCACAGGGGCGCCCGATGCCATCCTTCCCCCCGCCATTGTGACGCTTGCGCTTCCCGCCTCGCGCGGGGAGCCGGTGTCGAGCGCCGCGCCCCACATCGTCGTTGCGCCGGAACCGGCGGAAACGTCGTCGGTGCCCGCCGTCCTCGTGCCCGCGCCCGCCCCGGAAGCGATGGCGGCCCCCCTCCCGGTCGTCGGCGCCGACCCGTCGGCCCGGGGATGCCCGCATCCCGTCGCGGCGCGCATTTCCCTGTCGGTCATCGCCTCCTTCCTGCTCCATGCGGGCGCGGCCGCAGCCTTCGTCTGGCTGAGCTGGACAGCACCGCCGCCGATCTCCGCCGGAGAGGAGGGCATTCCGGTCGAGCTGGTGGTCGCCGCCGACACGGGCTCATCCTCCCGGCAGGAGGCGGCGAGCGGCCGGCACGAGAGCGAGACCCCCTCGGCCGACAGCCAGGCGCTGCAGAAGGTCGAGGCGCCGCACGCCGAGACGCCCCCCGAACCCGCCGTCGCCGAGCCGGTGGAGACGGCCGCCGAAGAGCCGCCCGTTGCGCAGCCCGATCCCGTGACCACGGCCGAGCGGATCCTCGACCAGCTGCCGCCGCCGCCCATGCCGGACACGCTGCCGATCCTCGACAAGCCGGCCGAGCCCGTCGTGGCGGAGACGCCGCCGCCGCCGGCCGAGACGGCGGCCAAGATCGAGACCCCTGAGCCGGCCGAGGTCCAGGCCGCCCT
>JAEZGJ010000258.1 GCA_023416965.1 Pseudomonadota bacterium
CTCCAGCACGGCGGCGCGGTGGTCCGGCGCATGGTCGGCGAGGAAGCGGCGGCGGGCGGCGGCGCCCATGCGGCGGTCGCGACCGCGCGGGGCCGTGAGCAGCGCCTCCACCGCCTCGGGGCCCGCCGCGGTCATGATCTCGCGGCCCGGCTGGAACACGGTCCTCAGCCCCTCCCAGGAATCGGAGATGACGGGAGTGGCGCAGGCCGCAGCCTCGAAGAGGCGGACGCTCGGGCTGTAGCCGGCCGCCACCATGTCGGCGCGGGTGAGGTTCAGCGTGTAGCGGCTGGCGGCGTAGAAGGCGGGGTGGTCCGCCGGCGGCACGTGATCGAGGCGCTCGACATTGGCGGGCCAGTCGATGCCGGCGGGATATTGCGCGCCGGCGACGCAGAAGCGCTGCTCCGGGTGCCGGCGGGCCGGCTCGATCAGCAGCGCCTCGAGGCCGGGCTGCCGGTCCTCGCTGTAGGTGCCGAGATAGGAGAGGTCCCAGCGCGGCTCGATGGAGAGCGGGTGGTAGATGTCGGGATCGGCGGAACAGTAGAGCGCGCGCGCGGCCGGCGAGCCGAACTCGCCCTCCAGCCGCTGCAGCACGGGTCCGCCCGTGAAGGAGAAGTAGACATCGTAGCCGGCTATCTGATCTGGGCGCAGGTAGTCCGTCTCGCCCCGGGCGAGGCGCGCCAGCGTCACCGGCGTGTCGATGTCGTAAAAAGCGATGACGCCGGGGCGGCGCTGTCGCAGCCAGTCCAGCACGGCGGCGCCCTCCGGCACGAAGGAGCCGACGAGCACCGCGTCGGCGGCCGCCAGCGCCGCGGCGAAGCGGTCGAGATCGTCGATGTCGCGGTAGAATGCGAGCCTTGCATAGGCGGGCTCGCCGAGGTCGCGGTGTTCGGCATACCAGGGCTGTTCGCGCTCGAGGAAGAGCACGTCATGGCCGCGGGCCGAGAAGGCCTTGAGCAGCGCCCGATAGGTTGTCGCGTGGCCATTGCCCCAGGACGAGGAGAGGCTGAGCCCGAGGACGACGAGACGGAGGGGGCGGTCGGTCATGCCGCGCTCCTTTGCCGGCGCTGCGCGACCGCCTCGCGCAGCAGCCCGTCCGCCTCGACGGCGCGGCGCGCATAGGTGTGTTCGGCGAGGATGCGCCGCCTGGCGGCGGCGCCGATGGCCAGGGCCCGCTCGGGGGTGAGGGCCGAGAGATGGGCGGCGACCTCGGCTCCGTCGCGGGCAACCAGGATCTCCTCCCCCGGCTCGAGGAACATCTCGACGCCTTCCCAGGCATCGGTGATCAGGCAGGCGCCGGCCCCCGCCGCCTCGAAGACCCGCGTAGCCGGCGAGAAGCCGACCGCCGCCATGCTGTCGCGGGCGACGTTGAGCACGGCGAGCGGCGTGACGTTGAAGGCATTGTGGTCGGCGGTGCCGACATGGCCGAGCGTTCGCACATTGGCCGGCACGCCCTTGTCGTGCCAGCCGGAGCCGCCGAGGAGGAAGTGGCGCTGCGGCTCGAGCGCCGCGGCCCGCAGGAAGAATTCCTCGATCCGCGCCTCGCGGTCGGGAAGGCGGTTGGCGAGGAGGGCGAGGTCGGCGGCAAAACGGGGATCGGGGTCGACCGGATGGTGGGTGGTCGGGTCCAGCGCATTGTAGATCGCCCGGCAGGCGGGGGCGCCCAGCACCTCGTAATCGGCGACGACGCGCGGGCCGCCGCCATAGGTGAAGACGGCGTCGAGCCGCGGCAGGTGGCGCAGCAGCGGATGGTCGGGCGCCGCCCTCAGTTCGGCGAGGGTCGCCGGCGCATCGACGTCCCAGAAGATGCGCACCGCGTCGGGCCGCGCCTCGGTGAAGACGCCGAGGAGCTCCGCGTCGAAGACGCCGACGCCGCTCGCCTTCACCACCACGTCGGCCTCGACGGCGCGGCCCATCACCTCGTTGCAGGCTTCCGGCGTCGCCGGATAGACGACCACCTCTGCCCAGTCCGGCGGATCGATGTCGCGGTGGCTCTGCCGGTCGAAGGCGTCGGGCTCGTAGAAGGTGACCTGCCAGCCGCGGCCTGCGAGCTCGCGCAGGATGCCGCGGTAATAGGTGGCCGCGCCGTTCCAGTAGGCGGAAAGAAGGCTGGAGCCGTAGAAGGCGATCTTCACGAGGCGACCTCCAGGGAGACGGGGGATGCGCTGCCGGCGAGCTCCCTGTGGATGGCGAGGAGCTCCGCCGCCCGGTGGGCGCAGGTGTGCCGGCTGCGAATGGTGGCGAGGCCGGCGGCGACGAGTTCGGCGCGCAGGTCCGGGTCGCCTCGCAGGTCGCGCAGGTGGCGCGTCATCGCCGCACCGTCGGCGGCGACGAGGAAGTCGTGGCCGGGGCGGAACAGCCCCTCGCTGTCCTGCCAGGGGGCGGAGACCAGCGGAATGCCGCAGGCCAGCGCCTCGAAGACACGGATGGTGGGAATTCCCGGCAGGGTCTCGGCATAGAAGCGCCGCGGCACGTGTACGGTCATCAGGTGACGGGCATAGACCTCCGGCGCCCGCGCATTGGCGAGCCAGCCGCGATAGCGCGCACCGGCGAGGGTGAGGCGCGCCACGGCCTCGGCGGGATAGCGCACGCCGTAGATGTCGAGGGGCAGGCCGGCTGCCGCCGCCGGACGCAGCAGGAAGGCGTCGAGCTCCGCCGACCGCTCGCCGTCGCCCCAGTTGCCGATCCAGACGAGACCGCTCCGCGCCACTTCCTCGACAGGCGGATGGAACAGGCGCGTGTCGGCCGCCTCATGCCAGACATGGACGTGCCGGCCCCAGCCCCAGCGGCGATAGACCTCGGCGAGAGCCTCGCCGAAGGCGAGCACGCCGTCATAGCCGGAGAGGTCGAAGGTGCGGATCGCCCGGGGATCGCTGACGGCGCGATGGTGGGTGTCGTGAAACATGAGCGTGAAGCGGGCGCCGCGGTGGCGCAGCCGGCCGATGGCGGCGACGAGACCCGGATCGTTCCACTCGTGGACGATGACGAGATCGGCGGCATCGCAGAGCCCAGCGAGGTTGTCGCCCGGCGCGAAGGTCCGGCTGGCGAGTTCGGGATAGGCGGAGCGGTAGGGCGCAAGGCCTTCCTCGCCGTGATCGCGCAGGAGATTGGCGAGGCTCCAGGAGCCCTCCGGCTCCCAGACATCCACCGCATGGCCGAGCGCCTGGAGTTCCCGCAGCACGCCGCGCAGGAAATGGGCGTTGCCGTGGTTCCAGCAGGAGGCGAGGGAATGGGTGAAATAGACGATCCTCATGCGGCGTCCTCCGCCGGGGCGGTATTGGCGGCGAGGGCCTGGCGCCAGACGGCGCGGGTGCCCTCGACCATGGGAGCGAGGCCGTGACGCGACGCGATCGCCGCCGCGGCGGCACCCAGCGCGTCCAGCCGTTGCGGATCGGCGAGCAGCGCGGCGACGGCGGCGGCGAAGCCCGCGGGGTCCCGCGGCGAGGCGAAGACCGCCGCCTCGCCCCAGATTTCCCGATGGGTCGGAATGTCGGAGAGGACGAGGGCGCACCCCGCCTGCGCCGCCTCGAGCACGGCGAGGCCGAAGGGCTCGTAGAGGGCTGGCGACGCATAGACGGGCGAAGCCGCGAGAAGCGCCGACAGGGCTGGCGGGTCGAGCGTGCCGAGCGCTTCCGCGTGGCGTGCGGTCACTCTGTCGCCCGCAGGGCCCGACAGGACGCCCGCGGCACGGAACGGCACGTCCGCCAGGGCTGCCGCGGCATCGAAAGTGGCGAGATTCTTGGCCCGGTCCCAGAGGCGACCGGCGAGCACGACCTGCGGCTTGCGGCGCGAGGGCGCGAGGTCCGGTGTCGGCGCCGAGCGGCGGCCATTGGGCACGACCTCCGGCCTCACGCCGTAGGCAGCCTCCGTCGCTGCGGCGAAGGCACGGCTGGGCGCCACCAGCCGGTCGGCGGCGGCGAGGCCGGCCGCCTGCAGCGCGATGCGCCAGCGGAAATGCTCTGGCATCTCGCCTTCGCCGGCGGCCGCCCACCACGTGGCGAGGCAGGAATGGCAGGCGGCGACGACCGGCACATCGACGGCGAGGCCGGCGGCAAGAGCGGGATGGTTGAGGTGAACGAGATCGGCGCCGCCGCGCCGGACCAGGGCGGCGAGCCCCTCGGCGACGCGCGCGAGTTCCCCCGCCGACCGGGCGGTCCAGTCGAGGGCGAGGTCCGGCACTTCCAGCGTCAGGCCGGGAATGGCGCGCGCCTGAGCGGCGCGGGCGGCGTCGGGGGCGGGCCCGAGCACGACGAGGCGGGTGGCGATCCCCGCCTCTGCCATGCCGGCGGCGAGATCGGTCGCATAGGTCCAGACGCCGCCCACCGCATCCGTGGTCATCACCACCCGGCGCGGCTCGCGGG
>JAEZGJ010000272.1 GCA_023416965.1 Pseudomonadota bacterium
GCGCGGCGCGGCGGCGACCTTGCTCTTCCGCAACGGGCTCGACCAGGTGACGGCGGTCCACTGGCAGGGCGCGCGGCACCCGCTCGACCCGGTGACGGTCGCACCGGGCGCCGAGCGGTCGATGCCGCTCCTCCTCCGGGACGCCGGCACCTTCCTCTACCGGCCCTCGCTTGTCGGCGGCGAGGCACAGCTGCGCCGCGGTCTCGCCGGCCTGCTGCTGGTCGACGACGCGACGCCCCCCGTCCACGACCGCGAACTGCCGCTGCTCCTGTCGGAAGCCCCGGGCGAGGGCCAGGGCGCGCTCCTCGCCAATGGCGGGCGGCGCCTCGGCTGGTCCGTGCGGCCGAACGAGCGGCTCTGGCTTCGCCTTGCCAACGGCACCGCCAACCGCGTCCTGCGCTTCGCCGTGCCCGGCCAGGTCATGACCCTGGTCGCCCTAGACAGTCAGCCTTGCGAGCCCTTCCCGCTGGACGGAGGCCGGATCGTGCTGGCGCCCGGACAGCGCGCCGAAATCCTCTGGGACGTGGCCGCTTCGGAGCCTGGCGTCGCCCTGCAGGTGGCGCGCTTCGCCGGCGAAGGCCTCGAGGAGGTGGTCGCGGTCGAGGGAACCCCGGCGCGCGCGTCGCCCCTTCCGGCCCCGCAGCCCCTGCCCGCCAATACCGTGCCCCAGGCCATGGATTTCCGCCGCGCCCTGCGCTGGGACTGGCCGATCGGCGGCACCGCGCAGGATCCGACCCTCGCCGGCCGCGCCGATCGCGGGCCACCGGCGGAGCCGGCCTTCCGCGCCCGCACTGGGGCCGTCGTCATCGCCGCGATCCGCAACGACTCACCCGTGCTCCACGCCCTCCACGTCCAGGGACATGCGGCGCGCCTGCTCGACGGGCTGGACGATGGCTGGAAGCCCTATTTCCTCGATACGGTCCTGGTCGCCCCCGGCATGGTCACCCGCATCGCCTTCGTCGTCGACCAGGCGGGGCGCTTCCTCGTCACCAGCCAGCCGGTCAATGCCGAGGGCGGGCCGGTGGCGTTGGCACTCGACGTCGGCTGACTCCGGCCTCCCGCCCGCCGGCTGCGATCAGCCCCGGTCGTCGCCCCCGTCCAGTTGCCCGGCGAGGCTCGCCAGGACCCGCGGCATCGCCTCGGGGAGATCCTCGGCGACGAGGCCGAAGCCGGCCACCTGCCCCGCCTCGCCGTGCAGCCAGACGGCGGCGCTGGCCGCCTCGAAGGCCGGCATTCCCTGCGCGAGGAGCCCCGTCACCATGCCGGCCAGCACGTCGCCCGAGCCCGCCGTCGCCAGCCAGGGCGGCGCATTGGCGGCGATCGAGGCCGTGCCGTCGGCCGAGGCCACCACCGTGTCCGGCCCCTTGAGGATCACCACCCCCCCGCAACGCTCGGCCGCGCGGCGAGCGGCGTCGAGCTTCGAGGCCCCGGCCGGACCGAACAGCCTGGCGAACTCGCCCCCATGCGGCGTCAGCACCACGGGCCGGTCGGGCCAGGCACGGATGCCGGCGAAGAGCGCCTCGGGGTCCGGCTGGAAGGCGGTGAGCCCGTCGGCGTCGATCACCGTTGCCGCTCCGCTCGCCAGGGCCTCGGCCACCAGTGCCCGCGTCGCCTCGCCGGTGCCGAGCGCCGGGCCGAGGCAGACCGCGTTCTTGCGGCGATCCGCGAGGATCTGGCCGAGACCCGCCTCCCCCTCCATCCGCTCCAGCATGATCGCGGTGAGGTGGGCGGCGTTGACGGCGAGTGCGTCAGGGGGCGAAGCGAGCGTGACGAGGCCAGCTCCGGCCCTGAGCGCGCCGCGGGCGGCGAGCCGCGCCGCCCCGGTCCGTGCCATGCCGCCGGAGACGACCACCGCGTGGCCGCGGCTGTATTTGTGACCGTCCGGCCGCGGCAGGGGAAAGGCCGTGCCCCACAGCGTCGGCTCGTTGGCGAAGTCGCGGATGGCGAGACTGGCGATCACGTCAGGGGAAATGCCGATGTCGGCGACACGGACCCGCCCGCACCTGAGCCGCCCCGGCATCAGGAGATGGCCCGGCTTCCTCCGGAAGAAGGTGACGGTCTCGTGAGCCTGAACGGCGATGCCGCGCACCGCTCCCGTCTCGCCATCCACCCCCGAGGCGATGTCGGCGGCAACCACCCGGCAGCCCGAGGCATTGACCGCGGCGACCACCTCCGCCTCCTCGCCGCCGATGTCGCGGGCAAGCCCCGCCCCGTAGAGCGCGTCGATCACGACAGACGGCCGGCCGCTGTCCCACTCGGCGAGGGGCACGGGCGCCCTCCCCCAGTCCTGCGCGGCAGCCACCGCGTCGCCCGCGCGGGCCTGCGGCGGCGCGGTGGCGGCGACAGTCACACGGTACCCGCGCTCCCTCAGGACCTTCGCTGCCACATAGCCGTCACCGCCGTTGTTGCCGGGCCCGCAGATCACGGCGACGGAGGCGCCGAGCGGCGCCGCGCGCGCGACCGCGTCGGCGATCGCGATACCCGCGCGCAGCATGAGCACGCGGCCGGGCGTGCCCGCGGCTATGGTGAGCCGATCCGCCTCGGCCATGGCCCCCGGCGTCAGCAGGGCACTCTGGTGACGTGTCATCGCGCCACTTTCAGGAGCAGCCGGCACCCGGTCAATCGCTGCGGGCACGCGCGACGCGGGCACAGCCGCTCAAATTTCAGGCACTTTGAACCGCCGTGCTCCTATCCGAGCCGCGCTTCTTCAGCCTTTCCGCTCAAATAAACGCCACGATGCACAATATTACGGCACTTTTCGCATGGACCATGGTGCGCGGCGCACCACCACGCTGGCTTTCCCCTTGCGATTCCAGCACAATCGCGGCGCGACGCCTCTGGCACATCTCCTGCTAGCCCGCGAAGGCGGTTCGGGGGCGGGAGCCACATCCGGCGGTCGGACCACAGGAGCAGGATCGGAATGAAGAAGATCGAGGCGATCATCAAGCCCTTCAAGCTCGATGAGGTGAAGGAGGCGCTGCAGGAGGTCGGACTCCAGGGCATCACGGTCACCGAGGCGAAGGGGTTCGGCCGGCAGAAGGGCCACACCGAGCTCTATCGCGGCGCCGAATATGTCGTGGATTTCCTCCCCAAGGTGAAGATCGAGATCGTCATGCCCGACGACATGGTGGAAAAGGCGATCGACGCCATCCGCCGTGCCGCCCAGACCGGGCGGATCGGCGACGGCAAGATCTTCGTCTCGACCATCGAGGAAGCCATCCGCATCCGCACCGGCGAGTCCGGTCTCGACGCGATCTGAACGGAATTCGGCCGGCCCGCCCTGCCGCAATGCACACGTGCAAACCAAGAGGAAGCACTAAATGACGACTGCCAAGGATGTCCTGAAAATGATCAAGGAGAACGACGTGAAGTACGTCGATCTCCGCTTCACCGACCCGCGTGGCAAGTGGCAGCACGTCACCTTCGACATCACCATGATCGACGAGGACATCTTCGCCGAGGGCACGATGTTCGACGGCTCCTCGATCGCCGGCTGGAAGGCCATCAACGAGTCGGACATGCTTCTCATGCTCGACCCCTCGACCGCGCAGATCGACCCGTTCTTCGCCGAGACCACGATGTCGATCGTCTGCGACATCCTCGAGCCCTCGACCGGCGAGCCCTACAACCGCGACCCGCGCGGCATCGCCAAGAAGGCAGAGGCCTATCTGAAGTCGACCAAGATCGGTGACACCATCTTCGTCGGCCCCGAGGCCGAGTTCTTCGTCTTCGACGACGTGAAGTTCGCCGCCGAGCCCTACCACACCGGCTTCAAGGTGGATTCATCCGAGCTGCCGACCAACTCCTACACCGACTACGAGGGGGGCAACCTCGGCCACCGCGTCCGCACCACGGGCGGCTACTTCCCGGTTCCGCCGAGCGACAGCCTGCAGGACATGCGCGGCGAGATGCTCGCCTCTATGGCCAAGATGGGCGTGAAGGTCGAGAAGCACCACCACGAGGTCGCTTCCGCCCAGCACGAGCTCGGCATGAAGTTCGACACGCTGACCCACATGGCCGACCAGATGCAGATCTACAAGTACTGCATCCATCAGGTCGCCAACATCTACGGCAAGACCGCCACCTTCATGCCGAAGCCGGTCTTCGGCGACAACGGCTCGGGCATGCACGTGCACCAGTCGATCTGGAAGGGCGGCAAGCCGCTGTTCGCCGGCAACAAGTACGCCGACCTGTCGCAGGAGTGCCTCTGGTACATCGGCGGCATCATCAAGCACGCCAAGGCCCTGAACGCCTTCACCAACCCGTCGACCAACTCCTACAAGCGTCTGGTCCCGGGCTACGAGGCGCCGGTTCTGCTGGCCTATTCCGCCCGCAACCGCTCGGCCTCCTGCCGTATTCCGTGGACGGCCAACCCGAAGGCCAAGCGCGTCGAGGTCCGTTTCCCCGACCCGACCGCCAACCCGTACCTGGCCTTCGCCGCCATGCTGATGGCCGGCATCGACGGCATCACCAACAAGATCGATCCGGGTTCGGCCATGGACAAGGATCTCTATGACCTGCCGCCGAAGGAGCTGAAGAAGATCCCGACGGTGTGCGGCTCGCTGCGCGAGGCCCTCACCAACCTCGACAAGGACCGCGCCTTCCTCAAGGCCGGTGGCGTCTTCAACGACGACTTCATCGACAGCTACATCGAGCTGAAGATGACCGAGGTCATGCGCTTCGAGATGACCCCGCACCCGGTCGAGTACGACATGTACTATTCGGTCTGATCCGGACGGGGCGGGCCTTCGGGTCCGCCCTCACCGTTTGCATCCGGCGGGCGCCCACGGGCGCCCGTTCTGCGTCTGGCGGGGCAGCGTGTCATGTCGCCGCACCGACCCACCGCACCAAACCGATATTCACGCAATTAATCTGACATTTATTGAGTTGCTGTCAAAAAGGAACATCCCCCGGCCCTCAGGAGCCACCGGCATGTTCTCTCTCGGATCATACCGCCTCACGCCGAAAATCCTCGCCATCGTGGCGATGCTGAATGCGGCCCTGGTCGCCGTCGCTCTGATCGGCGCCTTCGCCCTCGACCGGGTGGGGGACGATGCCGACCAGGCCGCGGCCGCCGCCCGCCGGGCCGTCGCGTCGGCCCGCATCAACCAGCACGTCGTCCTCATCAACCGTGTGGAGTTCGTTCTGGCGGCCAGCCCGACGGCGGACCTGATCCGTCAGTTGCCCGCCGAAGCGGCACGGGAGGCGGACCTCGCCCGCGAGCGCTTCGGAGTGATCCGCACCTCCACGGCACCTGTCGTTCAGGAGGCGCTGCGCAAGGCGGAAGACGCTTTCAACGCCATGATGACCCGCAGCCAGCAGACATTCGCCTTCGCAGCCCAGATTGAGGGCGCGGCGACGCCGGAGCAGCAGCTGCGTCTCAAAGAACTCGCCATGGCCAGCCGTGAGCGGACGCTCGAAGCCCGCCGCCTCGTCACGGATATGACGAACCTTCTGATCACCCGGTCGGATGCCTACGCGAAGGAGATCCACGAGGTCGCCGACGCCAGGGAGCGGCTCATGTACGTGATCACGGGATTGGCCCTGGTCGGCGGCGTCGCTTTTGCCCTCTTCATCGGCCAGGTCGGCATCGCCTGGCCCATCGGGCGGATCAATGCGGTCCTCGGCGAACTCGCGAAGGGCAACTTCCAGGTCCCGGCCTACGGCGCCGAGCGCCGCGACGAGGTCGGTGACATCGCCAAGGCGGCCGAGACCTTCCGCATCAACGGCATGGAGGCCGAACGCCTGCGGGCCGAGCAGGAAGCCGCCAAGGCCACCGAGGCCGAGCGCCAGAAGGCCATGATGCGGGACCTCGCGGATCGCTTCGAGACCGCCGTGGGCGGCATCGTCGACATGGTCTCCTCCGCTGCCACCGAGATGCAGGCGACCGCCACCCAGCTTTCCGCTTCGGCCCAGGAGGCCTCGGCCCAATCGACCTCCGTGGCCAGCGCGGCGGAGGAAGCCGGCGCCAATGTCACCGCCGTCGCCGGCTCTGCCGAGGAGCTGGGCGCCTCCGTCCAGGAGATCGGCCGTCAGGTCGAGCATTCCGCCAACCTCGCCCGCAGCGCGGTGAAGGAGGCGGACGGCACCGGCGCGATCGTCTCCGAACTGACCCAGGGTGCGGCGCGGATCGGAGACATCGTCGAGATGATCTCCACGATCGCCGCCCAGACCAACCTCCTTGCCCTCAACGCCACGATCGAGGCGGCGCGGGCCGGCGAGGCCGGCAGGGGTTTTGCCGTCGTCGCCAGCGAGGTGAAGGGCCTCGCCGAGCAGACGGCCAAGGCCACCAGCGAGATCGGCGCCCAGATCGTCGCCATCCAGGAAACCACCAGCAAGGCCGTCACCGCCATCGCCGGGATCACCGCGAGCATCCGCTCGATCGACCAGGCGACTTCCTCCATCGCCTCGGCGGTGGAGCAGCAGGGTTCCGCGACACGGGAGATCGTGGCTTCCGTCGGTCAGGCTTCCACCGGCACGACCGAGGTCTCCTCGGCCATCACCTCGGTGGCCCAGGCTGCCGCCGAGACCGGCCACGGCGCCAATCAGGTGCTGACCGCCTCCTCCGACCTCGCCCGCCAGGCCGAGCGGCTGTCGCACGAGGTCAGGCAGTTCCTCGCCACCGTCAGGGCGGCTTGACGGATCACCCATGGCCGGCCCCGGGGCCGGCCATGTCGGCGGCTTCATCGCGGCCGCGTTCCGGCCGCGCCCGCCTCGCTTTCACTGTCCACGATCGCGCTCAACGTCCGCGCATCGACCGGGCGATAGAAGAGCCAGCCCTGCGCATAGGCCACGGACTGCGCGGCGAACCAGGCCGCCTGCTCCTCCGTCTCGATCCCCTCCACCACCAGGTCGAGGTTCAACGCCCTGGCCATGGCGAGGATCTGCGGGAGCACCGGAGAGCGCTGACGGCCCTCGCCGATGGTCTCGGTAAAGCTCCGGTCGATCTTCAGCGCATCAATCGACAAGGCGTTCAGGTACGACAGGTTTGCGAATCCCGTGCCGAAATCGTCGATATAGACGCGGTGTCCGCGTGACCGCAGCAGCCGGGTGCCGTTCACGGCCGGATCCCGCCGCGCCGCGGCATGTTCCGTCAGTTCGAGGATGATGCAACGTGGATCGATCCGCGTCCTCTCGAGCATGGCGGCGAGGGTTTCAAAGAATTCCGGATCATCGAGGTCGCTGGCCGATATGTTGATGCTGACGCGGAAATCGGGATGGGCCTGGATCAATCCGGCGAGTTCGTAAGTCACCCGTCGCAGCATGAAGCGGGTAATCTGGCCGATCATGCCGGCCTCTTCGGCAAGCGGAATGAAGGTCGATGGCGGGATCTGTTCGCCGTCCTCGTCCCGCCAGCGGATGAGCGCCTCTGCTCCGACCACGGATCTGTCCGGAAGGGTGACGATCGGCTGATAGACGACGTCGAAATTGCCGCGCGTGATCGCGCGCTTCAGTTTCTCCGACAGGGACAGACGCGTCGCCTGTCGGTGGACGACGAACAGGCCGAGCCCGAGGCCGATGATCGACCCGAGCAGGGCCGTCGCCGCCATGATCGGCCATTGCTGGCGCAGGACGTCGGCCTTGGTGAGCGAGGTGACGACACAGATCGAGCGGTCGCCGTCGCAGACGGGCTGGAACAGGATGCCGTGCCGGTCCAGGGGCCGGCCCGCCGCGATCTCGGCGCCGGATAGCGCCGGCGACTTGCCGAACAGGCGGAGGAACCGCCCATCGGCACCGAGGTAGCCTGCGACGAAGTCGACGCCGATCAGCGCTTCGTCCGCGAGGGCTTCCGGATCGATGACCACGTTGGTTTCGCCCTGGCCGAGGATGGGCGCACGGCTGTTCCGCGCGACGAGGAGCGGTTCGGCGGCGTGAACGGCGAGGTTCTGCCGCGTCACGAGATCGGCTTCCGAGATTCGGGCCGGTGAGGCCATTGCCTGGAGAGTGCCCGAACAGTGGAGCGCCCCGCCCCTCACGCGGCCCACATCCTTGACGAAGCGGGTGCGGAACACCTGTTCCCGCAACTGCTCCAGTTCCGGCACCGAACAGAAGGCCAAAGGCTGCCGGTTGAAGAAATCGATGGTGAGCCGCGCCTCCCGATCAATTGCCGCGAGGTGGTCGAGAATGGCGCGTCCCGTCGACGCGATGCGGTCCTGCCCGACGGCGAGAAGCAAGAGCCAGCCGACGAGGGCTGCGAGGGCGGAGACGGCGGCCGTCGTGGCAGCGACGAGGAGGACCTGCAGGAGGCGGCCGCGGCGGGCCCTGGCCGCTGACGACGCACGCTGGGAAATGGGTGTCACGACGGCCTGCTTGTACCGGCGGGGCCGGCCTGCTCGACGCAGACCGGAGATCTGCTCACCTAAGGTAAGGAGACTGTGCCGTCATTGCCCGTCCCAGACAAGGGGAACAGCGTCTCTAGGGTCGCCCGCCGGATCAGAGGATGAGGAAGGTCGTCGCAAGCGTCACGGTCACGACCCAGGCGCCGATTCGGCCCATGGTCCAGGCCGGGTCGGTCTCGTCGCCCGGAAGCACGAGGCTCGTCTCCTCCGGATCGATGCAGCCCAGCGCCAGCCCCGCCCGCTCGGCGGCGCGCATCAGCTTCGCCATGTCCTGTTCGACGGTCACCAATCCCAATACGCGGTCCATGACGCAACTCCGGAACGCCTCACCCACCTTGCCGGAGAGTGTGGCGCGGCAGGCGTAAACGAGGACTTTGCATTTCCTGTGTGACGGCGTTCCATGTCGCGCCGATGGCGCGGAATGCGCGCAGCTGTGGCATTTGGGTTTCACTCCGGGCGTCACCGGCCTGTCGCGGGCCTGGGGTGAACTGGCGGGAGCGGCGGGAGGGAGCCTATCACCATGTCCGAGGTCACCGGGCCGGATCAGGCCGGCATGCTCAGCGCTGCCCAGCGTGCGGAACTCGCCGAAGACCGTGGCTCCAGCCCTCTCGACGGCCCGGCCTTCGGCGACATCGTCGCCGCGCGCTTCGGCCGCCGCGACCTCGTGAAGGGCGTCCTCGGCGTCGGCGCCATCACCGCCGCGCTGGGGCCTGCGGCTCTCGCCTCCCGCACCGCAGCCGCCCAACCGGCGACGGCGACGCCGTCCTTCGGCTTCCGCGAGCTCTCCGCCGCCCCCACCGACCGCGCCGAGGTGGCCGCGGGCCATGCCGCCGAGGTCCTGATCCGCTGGGGCGACCCGGTCCTGGCCGACGCCCCGGCCTTCTCGCCGACCGCCCAGACGGGCGCCGCCCAGGCCCGCCAGTTCGGCTACAACAACGATTATCTCGGCTATTTCCCGCTGCCCGGCGCGGCGAATCCCTCACGCCACGGCCTGCTCTGCGTCAATCACGAATATACCAACGAGGAGCTGATGTTCCCTGGCCTCGGCCGGCAGGACGCCGGCGGCCCGCTCGGCCGCGCCAGGGCCTTTTCCGGCATGACGGGGGAGATCGTCGCCGTCGAGATGATGGCCCATGGCGGGTCGGTGCTGGAGGTCCGCCGCGAGGGGGAGCGGTGGCAGGTGGTCCAGGGCTCGCGCTACGCCCGCCGCATCACAGCAGAGACGCCGATGGCGATCACCGGCCCCGCCGCCGGCGACCGGCGCATGCGCACCGCCGCCGACCCGGAAGGACGGCGCGTCCTCGGCATGCTCAACAACTGCGCCGGCGGCCGCACGCCCTGGGGCACCTGGCTGACCTGCGAGGAGAACGTCAACGGCTATTTCACCGGCCGCCTGCCCGAGGGCCATCGCGAGACCGCGAACTACCGTCGCATGGGCATTCCCGGACGCTGGTACAACTGGGGCGACCATGTCGACCGGTTCAACCTGGAGAAGGAGCCGAACGAGGCCAACCGCTTCGGCTGGGTGGTGGAGATCGACCCCTTCGATTCCGCGTCGACGCCGAAGAAGCGCACCGCCCTCGGCCGCTTCAAGCACGAGGGCGCGGCGGGCATCGTCTCCCGCGACGGGCGCTACGGGCTCTATTCCGGCGACGACGAGCGCTTCGACTATGTCTATCGCTTCGTCACCGCGGGCCGGGTCACCGGCGACCGCGCGCGCGACGCCGACCTCCTCGACGCCGGCACGCTCTCCGTCGCCCGCTACAATGCCGATGGGACGGGCGACTGGCTGCCGCTGGTCTTCGGCGAAGGCCCACTCACCCCGGCCAACGGCTTCCACTCCCAGGCCGACGTCGTCATCGAGACGCGCCGCGCGGCCGACCTTCTCGGCGCCACCCGCATGGATCGGCCGGAGGACGTCGAGGCTAACCCGAAGACCGACCGTGTCTATGTGATGCTGACCAACAACAGCCGCCGCAAGCCCGAGGAGGTCGATGCCGCCAATCCGCGCGCCGACAACCGCTTCGGCCACATCGTCGAGATGGTGCCGGACGGTCGCGACCACGCCGCGCCGCACTTCACCTGGGACATCCTGGTGCGCTGCGGCGACCCCTTGGTCGCAACCGTCGGGGCGACCTTCAACAGCCGCACCTCGCAGGACGGCTGGTTCGGCATGCCGGACAATTGCGCCGTGGACGCCGACGGCCGGCTGTGGGTCGCCACCGACGGCAATACGCCAGGCCGCACCGGCCGCAACGACGGCGTCTGGGCCATGGAGACCGAGGGTGAGGCGCGCGGCACTTCGAAGCTCTTTTTCAAGTGCCCCTTCGGTGCCGAACTCTGCGGGCCGGAATTCACGCCCGACGGCGAGACCTTCTTCGTCGCCATCCAGCATCCCGGCGAGGCCGACCCGGAGGATGCCAGTGCCGCCCCGGCGACCTACGAGAACCCCTCGACCCGCTGGCCTGACTTCTCGCCCGACATGCCGCCGCGGCCTTCCATCGTCGCGATCACCCGCCAGGGCGGCGGCAAGGTCGGGAGCTAGGGCGCGAGGTCGAGGAGCGCCCGCGTCAGCGCGCCGTCGGGCTGGCGCAGCGTATCGAGGATGGAGAAATGGTCTGCGCCGGGGACCGGCAGCAGCGGCCCCGGCGCGCCGGCCCTCGTGCGCGCCGCATGCATCGCATGGGAATTGGCCACCAGCGCCGGCAGTTCCCGGTCGCCATAGGTGATGGCCAGCGGCTTCGGCACCGGCGGCCGGCGCAGCGGCGACAGGTCGGCGATCTCGGCTGGCGAGAGGCTCAGCTTCTCGTTCAGATAGGTGTCGGCGAGGGGCGCCAGTTCGAAAATGCCGGAGATGGCGAGGCCCGCCGTCACCGCCTCGTGGCTCAGCGCCATGGCGGCGAGGTGCCCGCCCGCCGACCAGCCCGCGACGATCAGCGGACCGCCGGCGCCATGGCCGGCGGCGTTCGCGGCCAGCCAGTCCAGCGTCGCGCTGCATTCCCCGACGATGGCGGCGAGCGAGGCATCGGGCGCCAGCGTGTAGCCGGGCATCGCCACCGACCAGCCGTGGGCGGCAATCCCCTCCCCCAGCACGGCGAACATCTCGCGGGAATTGCGCATCCAGTAGCCGCCGTGGAAATAGACGAGGCAGGGCGCCCGGGCGTCGCCGCCGGGATACAGGTCGATCTTCTGGCGTGCCGCCGGACCATAGGCGAGGTCCCTGGTGGCGGCGTGGCGCGCCCGGATGGCGGCCGATTCCTCCGTCCAGCGGGTGAAGGTCTCCGTCCAGGACGGAACGGCCTGGCCGTTGTTGTAGGCGGCGTCGCGGGCGGGCTGTGGAACGGGCGAGACGTCTATGGCCATGATCGGGCATCCGGCGGGAGAGAATGGCACTCTCGCATGGAACGGGCCGCCGGGAACCGCCGCGGCCGCATGCGGTTCACCCGCGGATGAGGAGATCCACCATGACGCGACCGGCCAGCCAGCCCGCCGACCATTCCACCGTCTCTCCCTATGTCATGGCGAAGGGCGCCCGCGACCTCATGGGCTTCCTCGCCCATGTCTTCGGCGCGACGCCTGTGATCGCCCTCGACCGGGAGGACGGCAGCCTGATGCACGCCTCGCTCCGGATCGGCGATTCCGTCGTCATGCTGGCCGAGGCGACCGCTGACTACCCCGCCTTCCCGGTGTGGCTGCACGTCTATGTCGAGGATGTCGACTCAACCCATGCCGCGGCGCTGGCGCGCGGCGCCGTCGAGGTCGAGCCGCCCTCGGAAAAGGGCGACGGCGACCGGCGCGGCGGATTCAAGGATGCCGCCGGCAACACCTGGTGGATCGCTACCCCTGTTCGCGGCTGAGCGGCCTCGCGGAACCCGCAGGCCGGCATCCCGTTGAGGATCAGACCTTCAGGAGATGTCGGATGCAGGACGAAAAGATCACGCGCGAGGCGCATTACACCGCGACCGAGGACGGCACCACCATTCCCGCCCACGACAAGCCGGTGACGCGCGACGGCGAGCGGAACGAGCAGCACGCCGAGGCGGCGGCCGAGGGCTTCACCGAGCAGAAGACGCTGAAGGAAGCCCATTCCACCGCCACGGAGGCGGGCACCACCATTCCCGCCCACGACCGGCTGGTGCCGAAGAGCGCCTGACGCCCGTCGCCGGGCGCAAAAGCAAAAAAGCCGGGCCCAGGGCCCGGCTTTTCGACGTCGTGAAGCGAAAGATCAGCGCTTCGAGAACTGGAAGGAACGACGGGCCTTGGCCTTGCCGTACTTCTTGCGTTCGACCACGCGGCTGTCGCGGGTGAGGAAGCCTTCCTTCTTCAGGGCGCCGCGCAGTTCCGGCTCATAGTGGGTGAGCGCCTTGGAAATGCCGTGGCGCACCGCGCCGGCCTGACCGGAAAGGCCGCCGCCGGCGACCGTCACGTTGATGTCGTACTGCGTGTCGCGGCCGACCAGAACGAGCGGCTGGCGGAGCAGCATGCGCAGCACCGGACGGGCGAAATAGACCTCGAGGGTGCGGTCGTTGACGGTGATCTTGCCGGAGCCCGGCTTGACCCAGACGCGGGCGACCGCGTCCTTGCGCTTGCCGGTGGCATAGGCGCGGCCCTGCTTGTCGAGCTTCTGCACGTGGCGCGGGGCCTCGGCGGCCGCCGGCTTGAGGGCGCTCAGGCCTTCGAGAGACGAAACGGTCTCAGCCATGATCAGGCCCTCACGTTCTTGGAGTTCAACACGCCGACGTCGAGGACGACGGGCGCCTGGGCCTCATGGGGGTGCTTGTCGCCGCCATAGACGCGCAGGTTCGACATCTGTCGGCGGCCGAGGGGACCGCGCGGGATCATGCGCTCCACGGCCTTCTCGACGATGCGCTCGGGGAACTTGCCGTCGCGGATGGTCTTGGCGACGCGCTCCTTGATGCCACCCGGATAGCCCGTGTGGTGATAGTAGGCCTTCTGGTCCCACTTGCGGCCGGTGAAGACCACCTTGTCCGCGTTGATGATGATGACATTGTCACCGCAATCGACATGGGGGGTATACGTGGCCTTGTGCTTGCCGCGCAGGCGCGTCGCCACGATCGTCGCGAGGCGGCCGACAACAAGGCCCTTCGCGTCGATCAGAACCCACTTCTTGTCGACCTCGGCGGGCTTCGCCACATAGGTCTTCATGGTCGTGTCTTCCGGAAATGAGGAAATCGGAAGCGGCGACCGGCGGGCCGGCCATCGCGTCGGCAGGGCTATAGGCGAGAGCTGGCCGCGCGTCAACGCGCACGCCCCTCAAAAACCCAAGCAAAAACAGACGTTTGCAAAATAGGTAATTTGATACCTTGATTTTATCGCCGATTCTGCAAGGACTTGCCACTCCCGCAGGCGCTTATGGGCGCGTCGGAATCTCCAGCCCCCGCTGCACGGCGGGTCGCGCGAGGCAGCGCTCCAGCCAGGCGGGAACCTCCTTCAGCTCGTGATAGGCGACGAGATCGCCGGCGCCATAGAAGCCCACGAGATTGCGCACCCAGCCCAGGAGCGCGATGTCGGCGATCGTGTAATCGTCGCCCATGATGTAGCTGCGCCCGGCGAGCCGGGTCTCCAGCACGCGGATCAGCCTGTGCGACTCGGCGCGGTAGCGCTCCAGCGGCCGCTTGTCCTCCCACTCCCGGCCCGCGAACTTGTGGAAGAAGCCGAGCTGGCCGAACATCGGCCCCACCGCCGCCATCTGGAAGAACACCCACTGGATCGTCTCGATGCGGAGCGCCGGATCGGCGGGCAGGAACCGCCCCGTCTTCTCAGCGAGATAGAGCAGGATCGCGCCGGATTCGAACAGGGCGAGCGGCTTTCGGCCGGGACCGTCGGGATCGATGATCGCCGGGATCTTGCCGTTCGGGTTCAGCGACAGGAATTCCGGCGTCCAGGTCTCGTTCTGCCCGATATTGATGGCGTGCGGCTCGTAGGGGAGCCCCGTCTCCTCCAGCATGATCGACACCTTCACCCCGTTCGGCGTCGGCAGCGAATAGAGCTGGATGCGGTCGGGATGGGCGGCCGGCCAGCGGCGGGTGACGGCGAAGGCGGAAAGGTCGGTCATGGAAAGGCTCCTCGGCCGTCGGCCGGACGGCGGTGTGGCAAGAGATGGGCGCCGACACTCGGCGATCAACAGCACCCCGGCAAGCGTCGCGTCATCGTGATCCGCCGGCTCCGCCGCACGGCCAAGTTGAGCCGCAAAGCCCCCTGCCCCAGGCTTCCGTCCGGAGGCGGGATCAACCCGCCCCGCATGACATCAGAGGAGGCCCCATGCCGATGGTCACTCCGCCCGCGGGCCATGTCGGCCCCTTCGCCGGCCTCGACGTGCCTTGGCTGCTCGCGCTCAGGGCTCGCACCCGCCGCGACCATCCCTTCATCGTCTGGACGCCCTTCGAGCGGCCGGCGGTCACGCTCACCTACGGCGCCTTCCACGCGCGCGTCGGCGCCCTCGCCGCCGGCCTCGCGACGCGCGGGGTGAAGCCAGGGGAGTTCGTGCTGATCCACCTGGACAATTGCCTCGAGGCCCTGCTCTCCTGGTACGCCTGCGTCGAACTCGGCGCCGTGGCGGTCACCACCAACACCCGTTCCGCGGGACCCGAGATCGCCTATTTCGCCGGCCATTGCGGCGCGGTCGCCGCCATCACCCAGCCGGCCTATGCCGGAGCGGTGGCCGCCCATTGCCCGGACCTGCGCTGGATCGCCGTCACCGACAATGACGGCGGCGAGCCCGCCTCGGCCGCGGCGGCTCCGGAGAAGGCGTTGCGCTTCGACGCGCTCTTCGCCGACGTCGGCGACCGGCCGGTGCGGCCGCACGACCCGCTCTGGCCCTGTTCGGTTCAGTACACCTCCGGCACCACCGCGCGCCCCAAGGCCGTGCTCTGGACCCACGCCAACTCGCTCTGGGGCGCCAAGGTCAACGCCGCCCACGAGGACCTCAGGCCCGAGGACGTCCACCTCGTCCACCTGCCGCTCTTCCACACCAATGCCCTTGCCTATTCGGTGCTCGCCAGCCTCTGGGTCGGTGCCACCGCCGTCGTCATGCCGCGCTTCTCGGCGAGCCGCTTCTGGGCCATCGCCGCCGAGCACCGCTGCACCTGGACCTCCGTCGTGCCCTTCTGCACCCGCGCGCTGATGGAGCGGGACATCCCGAAGGCGCACACGTTCCGGCTCTGGGGCAGCGCCGTCTGCGAGCCGCCCACCGACGCCATTTTCGGAGTGAAGACCATCGGCTGGTGGGGCATGACCGAGACGATCACCCACGGAATCATCGGCGAGGCCAACCAGCCGAACATTCCCATGGCCATCGGCCGCGCCGCGCCGGAATACGAGATCCGGGTGATCGACGAAGACGGCCGGCCGACGCCGGTCGGCGGCACGGGCCATCTGCGCATCCGCGGCATTCCCGGCCTGTCGCTGTTCAAGGAATACCTGTTCAACGACAAGGCCATGCGGGAGAGCTTCGACGAGGACGGCTATTTCCTCACCGGCGACCGCATCACCCTCCTGCCCGACGGCTTCCTGAAATTTGCCGACCGCGACAAGGACATGCTGAAGGTCGGCGGCGAGAATGTCGCGGCCTCCGAGATCGAGCAGGTCATCGCGCCGATCGCTGGCGTCCGCGAGGTGGCGGTAGTGGCCAAGAAGCACCCGATGCTGGACGAGGTGCCGGTCGTCTTCATCATCCCGCAGGGGGGTGTCGCCGGCGCCGCCCCGACCCTCGCGGATTCGGTCCTCGCCGCCTGCCGCGCGGCGCTGGCCGACTTCAAGGTGCCGCGCGAGGTCCATCTCGTCGACGACATGCCGCGCTCGACGCTGGAGAAGATCGCCAAGGCGGAGCTGAGGAAGCGGCTGGAGGCGTGAGGCGGGCGGGGTCGGAGCTGAGCCCGCCCCCCGTCACCGCTCCGGCGGGATGGAATAGGTGCCCGTGGCATGGGCGACGAGCTCGTCCGGCTCGCCCTCCGACCAGATCGCCACCTCCCCCACCGCCAGCCGCTTGCCGAGCTTGATCAGCCGGCATTCCGCCAGCAGGTCCTTCTGGTCGGGTTTCCTCAGAAAGTTGATGTTGAGATTAGTGGTCACCGCCAGCGCGACCGGCCCGATGGAGGCGAGGATCGCCACATAGAGCCCGGTATCGGCGAGCGTCATCATGGTCGGGCCGGAAATGGTCCCTCCGGGGCGGAGCTGGCGCGGGTCGTAGCCGCAGCGCATGCGGGCGAAGCGGTGCTCCACCGCCTCGACATGGAAGGTCTTGCCGGCGCCGAAGACCTGCGGGAACTCCTTTTCGAGGAAGGCTTCCATCGCGACGGCGTCGAGTTTCGGCGGCGGCTTGGTCACGGTCATGGCACCCGTCGGGCTTGCGGTCGTTCGGCCGCCTTGCGACGACGACGATAGCGGGCGACAGTCGCGCCCGCTCCTCTTGCGAAAGGCGGATGGCGATGAACGCGCCTGCCCTCTCGACGCGCCCGATCCTCGACCGCCGCGACCACGGCGGCATCGCGACGTTGACCCTCGACGATCCCGCGAGCCGCAACGCCCTGTCCGAGGCCATGCTCGCCGCCCTGTCCCAGACGTTCACCGCCATCGCCGCCGACCGCTCGGTGCGCGCCGTGGTGCTGACCGCCGTCGGCCCCTGCTTCTCTTCCGGCCACAATCTCAAGGAAATGACCGCCCGCCGCGCCGATCCCGATCGCGGCCGCGCCTATTTCACCGACATCCTCGGCCGCTGCTCGGCCATGATGCAGCAGATCGTCGCCCTGCCGCAGCCCGTCATCGCCGCCGTCCAGGGCCTCGCCACCGCCGCCGGCTGCCAGCTCGTCGCCACCTGCGACCTCGCCGTCGCCTCCGCCGCCGCCCGGTTCTGCACGCCGGGCGTCAATATCGGCCTGTTCTGCTCGACGCCAATGGTGGCGCTCTCCCGCAACGTCGCGCCGAAACACGCCATGGAGATGCTGCTGCTCGGCGACATGATCCCCGCCGAGGAGGCCCTGCGCATGGGCCTCGTCAACCGCGTCGTGCCGGCGGGCGAGGAACTGGCCGAGGCCGAGGCGCTGGCCGCCCGCATCGCCGCCAAGTCGACGCTGACGGTGAAGGTCGGCAAGCGCGCCTTCTACGAGCAGATCGGCATGCGCCTGTCCGACGCCTATGACCATGCCAGCGCGGTCATGGTGGAGAACATGCTCGCCCGCGACGCCGAGGAGGGCATCGGCGCCACCCTCGCCAAGCGCCAGCCGCAGTGGGAAGACCGGTGAACCACGACAACTATCCTGACGCTTACATCCGGGCGATCCTCGGCGAGGTGAAGGTCGTCGCCATGGTCGGCGCCTCGGCCAACGAGGTGCGCCCGAGCTTCTTCGTGCTCAAATATCTCCTCGACCGCGGCTACCGCGTCCACCCGGTCAATCCGGGCCTTGCGGGCCAGCAGATCCTCGGCTGCCGGGTTTACGGCCGCCTCGCCGACATTCCCGAACCCGTCGACATGATCGACATCTTCCGCAATTCCGAGGCCGCCGCCGCCATCGTCGACGAGGCACTCGCCCTGCCCTCACCGCCGAAGGTCGTCTGGATGCAGCTCTCCGTCCGCAACGACCAGGCCGCGGCCAAGGCAGAGGCGGCGGGGCTGAAGGTGGTCATGGACCGCTGCCCCAAGATCGAGCTCGGGCGGCTCTCCTCGGAAATCTCCTGGATGGGCGTCAATTCCCGCACCATCTCCGCCAAGCGCGCGCCGCAGCTCAAATCCGGCAAGTTCCAGAAGCTCGGCCTGAGGCAGACTTTCCAGGGCGATTGACCGCGGGAGGCGGCACGCGGCAAATCGCTCGTCTCCCTGAGCGGCGGAAAAGAAAATTCTCTTTCCTTGACCCCCGCTGCGCCCGTTCGGTAAAACGAACGCCTTGTTCGTCAAGGAAATCAGCCGCGCAGCGGCGTTCAGGAGGACTCCCATGGCCGACCGCGCTCCCGGTTTCGCGACCCTCGCCGTCCACGCCGGCGCCCAGCCCGACCCGACCACCGGCGCGCGCGCGACGCCCATTTACCAGACCACGTCCTTCGTCTTCGACGACGTCGACCACGCCGCATCGCTCTTCGGGCTCCAGGCCTTCGGCAACATCTATACCCGCATCGGCAACCCGACCAACGCCGTGCTGGAGGAGCGCGTGGCGGCCCTCGAAGGCGGCACGGCGGCCCTTGCCGTCGCCTCGGGCCACGCGGCGGAGTTCCTCGTCTTCCACGCCCTGCTGCAGCCGGGTGACGAGTTCGTCGCCTCGAAGAAGCTCTATGGCGGTTCGATCAACCAGTTCAACCACTCCTACAAGAGCTTCAACTGGAATGTCGTCTGGGCGGACCAGGACGACGTGTCCTCCTTCGAGCGCGCCATCACGCCGAAGACCAAGGCGATCTTCATCGAGAGCATCGCCAATCCCGCCGGCGAGATCACCGACATCGCCGCCATCTCGGCCATCGCGAAGAAGCACGGCCTGCCGCTCATCGTCGACAACACCCTGGCGACGCCCTACCTCATCCGTCCCTTCGAGCACGGCGCCGACATCATCGTCCATTCCGCCACCAAGTTCCTCGGCGGCCATGGCAATTCCATCGGCGGCGTCATCGTCGACGGCGGCTCCTTCGACTGGATCAAGTCCGGCCGCTACCCCTTCCTGACCTCCCCGCGCCCGGAATATGGCGGCATCGTCCTCGCCGAGACCTTCGGCAGTTTCGCCTTCGCCATCGCCACCCGCGTGCTCGGCCTGCGCGACCTCGGGCCCGCCCTCTCGCCCTTCAACGCCTTCCAGATCCTCACCGGCATCGAGACCCTGCCGCTGCGCATGGAGCGCCACTGCGCCAACGCCCGGAAGGTGGCCGAATTCCTCTCCGGCCATGCGAAGGTCGCCTGGGTCTCCTATCCCGGCCTTCCCGGCGACAAGGGCCACGCCCTGGCGCAGAAATACGCCCCGAAGGGGGCCGGCGCGGTCTTCACCTTCGGCCTCAAGGGCGGCTTTGACGCCGGCGTGAAGCTGGTCTCCGAGGTGCAGCTCTTCTCCCACCTCGCCAATGTCGGCGACACCCGCTCGCTCATCATCCATCCGGCGTCGACGACGCACCGCCAGCTCTCGGACGAGCAGAAGACGGTGGCCGGCGCCGGCCCGGAGGTGGTGCGCCTCTCCGTCGGCATCGAGGACGTGGCCGACATCATCGCGGACCTGGAGAAGGCGCTGGCGGCGGTGTGAGGTTCACGCGCAGCCCCGCGTCGTCATGCCCGGCCTTGAGCCCTGGCATGACGCGCCGAGGTTGGCCGCATCACCTCTCCCCAGCGGCGAGAGGTAGATCCGAGCGGATGCGAGGATCGGATTAGGGGATGATCGTCCTGGCTCTCGGAGGAGCGCCCTCCCCCGGCGCTCCGCGCCGCCCACTCCCCCCCGGGG
>JAEZGJ010000289.1 GCA_023416965.1 Pseudomonadota bacterium
CTTGGACATGGGGCGCGGCTGGCGCCGGTAAGGTTCACAAAAACCCCCGCCCCGGCGATGGGGCGGGCCGTCGGCCGTCCGCGGGGACGGCGAAATGTCAGCGCAGCTCGGCGCAGAACTTCTGGATCTTCTCGCAGGCGGAGGTCAGCACCTCGGTCGATTCCGCATAGGAGAGGCGGAAGGCAGGTCCCAGGCCGAAGGCCGAGCCGTGGACGATGGCGACGCCCTCGCTCTCGACCAGCTCCATGGCGAAGTCCTCGTCGGTGGCGATCACCTTGCCGGCGGAGGTCTTCTTGCCAATCACGCCCTTCAGGGAGGGATAGACGTAGAAGGCGCCCTCGGGCGTCGGGCAGGAGAGGCCATTCGCCTGGTTCAGCATGGAGACCACGAGGTCGCGGCGCTGCTCGAAGGCCTTGCGGCGGACGGGGATGTAGTCCTGGGTGCCGTTGAGGGCCTCGACCGCTGCCCACTGGGAGATGGACGAGGTGCCGGAGGTCTGCTGGCCCTGGACGAGGTCCATGGCCTTGATGAGGTGCTCGGGGCCGGCGGCGTAGCCGATGCGCCAGCCGGTCATCGAATAGGCCTTGGACGTGCCGTTCATGGTGAGCGTGCGCTCATAGAGCGCCGGCTCGACCTGGGCCGGGGTGGTGAAGGTGAACTCGCCGTAGACGAGGTGCTCGTACATGTCGTCGGTGAGGATCCAGACCTGCGGGTGCTTCAGCAGCACATCGGTCAGCGCCTTCAGCTCCTCGCGGGTATAGGCCGCGCCGGTCGGGTTGGACGGCGAGTTGAAGATGAACCACTTGGTCTTCGGTGTGATCGCCTTGTCGAGCGCCTCGGCGGTCAGCTTGTAGTTGGTCTCGGGCCCAGCCGAGACGAAGGTCGGCGTGCCGCCGCAGCGCGCCACCATCTCCGGATAGGAGACCCAGTAGGGGGCGGGGATCAGCACCTCGTCGCCGGGGTTCAGCGTGGCGAGAAAGGCGTTGAACAGCACCTGCTTGCCGCCGGTGCAGACGATGGCCTGCTGCCACTTGTAGTCGAGCCCGTTCTCGCGCTTGAACTTGGCGACGATGGCCTGACGCAGCTCGGTGATGCCGGAGACGGGCGTGTACTTGGTCTTGCCTTCGGCGATCGCCTTGACGGCGGCCATCTTGATGTTGTCCGGCGTGTCGAAGTCCGGCTCGCCGGCGGAGAGCGAGATCACCTTCTTGCCCTGCGCGTTCAGGTCACGGGCCTTCTGCGCCATGGCGATGGTGGCGGAAGGCTTCACGCGCTTCAGGGCGTCGGCAAGAAAGGCCATGGGTCGACTCCGTCGGGTTTGAAAATCTCCGAAGGCGCGTTATGACCACGGCCAGCAAACCCGTGGCGCCCCGGCGTTCCGGCGGGACGTTTAGTCGCGCCGCAAGGGGCGAACAAGCAAAAAACTTTCATAGAAGCCATCATCCAGGAGGGACCCCGTGACCATCACCACCAAGACCTCGCGGCGCGCCGTCGTGCTCGGCCTCGGCGCGCTCGGCGCGGCGCCAGCGATCATCCGCTCCGCCTCGGCCCAGACCTGGGCGCCGAGCCGGCCGATCCGGCTCGTCGTCGCCTATCCCGCGGGCGGCCCGACGGACGGCATCGCCCGCATCGTGGCGCAGGACCTGTCGGGAAGCCTCGGCCAGCAGGTGGTGGTCGAGAATGTCGGCGGCGCGTCCGGTGCCATCGGCACGCGTCAGGTGGCCAAGGCCGATCCGGACGGTCACACCATCACCTTCGGCAACAACCAGACCCACGGGAACAACATGTTCCTGATGAAGGAGCCCGGCTACGACGCGGTGAAGGATTTTGCGCCGCTGGCCGGCGCCGGCGCCTTCGAGCACATCTTCGTCGTCAAGAACGACCTTCCGGTGAAGACCATTCCCGAACTGATCGCGCTGGCCAAGTCCAAGCCCGGCGAGCTCAATTACGGCTCGACCGGGGTCGGCTCCGGCTCGCACCTCTCCACCGAGCTCTTCATGGTGCGCACCGGCATCAAGATGACGCACGTGCCCTACCGCGGCGCCGCGCCGCTGGTGCAGGACATCGTCGGCAACCGCATCGACGTCGCCAATTCCACCATGGCCAGCGTCTTCACGCAGATCCAGGCCGGGACGCTGCGCGGCATCGCCATCGGCTCGCCGAAGCGCAATCCACAGCTCCCGAATGTCGCGACGCTGCGCGAGCAGGGCGTGACCAATGCCGATGCCGAGAGCTGGACGGGCTTCTTCGCACCCGTCGCGACACCGCAGCCCGCGCTCGATCGCCTGTCGAAGGAGATCCTCGCTTCGCTCGCCAAGCCGACCGTGGTGGAGGCGATCACCAAGCTCGGCTTCACCATCACGGCGCGCGACCCCGCCGCCTTCCGGCCCTACCACGCCCAGGAAATGCAGACCTGGGCGGAGATCATCCGCGCGGCGAACATCCAGCCCTCCGGCTGAGCCCCGGCGTTTCCGGAATCTTCAGACCGCCGTGGCTTGATGCGGGGCGCCGCCGGTTGCGCCCGCAGCGGGGCCGGCTCTGTCGACGAGGTTCCGGTGAGCATCACGCCCGCATCCGCACTCGCGCCCGCAGAGCTTGCAGGAGGGCGCAGCCTGTCCGCCGCCCCGGGCAGTCCCGCCCTCGCCATCTGGGCGACGGTTGCGCTCCTCGGCCTGCTCGTGGCGGTGACCTACCCGCTGGCGGGCCTGAGACTGTCGCTGCGCGACGTGGCGCTCAATGCCGGCCTGTCGGCGCTGCTGCTGGCGGGCGCCGCCTATTATACCTTCCTGCGGCCCGACGAGCGGATCGCCCGCCTCCTGCACGCGACCCCGCAGTTCGTGCTGATGACCTTTCTCGGCGGCGCCCTGTCCTATCCGGCCATGGCGACCGGCCTGCCGCTCTGGGACGCCAGCTTCGACGCCATGGACAAGGCCATCGGCTTCGACTGGCCGGCGCTCCTCGCCTGGACGGGTCGTCACCCCGACCTCGCCGTCGCCCTCAAGCTCGCCTATGCCTCCATGCTGCCCCAGATGGCGCTGGTCATCGTGGCTCTCGTCACCGTCCGGGCCTTTTGCGAACTCGACCGCTTCGTCCTCGCCTTCGGCCTCGCGGCGCTGATGACCATGGCGATCTGCGCCGTGACGCCCGCGCTGTGTGCCGGCTATTTCTACCGCGACGCGGTGGCGGCCCAGCCCCACCTCGGGCTGACCTGGAATTCGGTGGCCCATGTCCTGGCGCTGCGCTCGGGCGAGATGACCTTCGTCTCCATGGCCACCGCCGAGGGGATCGTCACCATGCCGAGCTTCCACACGGTCTCTGCCATCCTGTTCGCCGTGGCGCTCTGGCAGGTGCCCTGGCTGCGCTGGCCGGGCCTGGCGCTCAACCTCGCCATGCTGGCGGCGACCCCCATCATCGGCGGCCACTATCTCGTCGACCTCTTCGCCGGCCTCGCCGTGGCGGTCGCGGCACGCTGGCTAGCGGCCCGGCTGGTGCCGCCCCAGCCTGCGGGGAACGTTCGCCTCTCCGGCTGACTTGCGCCGTCCCGTTCGCTATAACGAACGCATGAGCCTCGTCCTCCACGCCATGCAGCGATCCGCCAATTGCTACAAGGTGCGCCTTCTCCTGGCGCATCTCGGCATGCCCTTCGTGCTGAAGGACGTCGACATCCTGCGTGGCGACACGCGGACGCCGACCTTCCTGGCGATGAACCCGCTCGGGAGGGTCCCGGTGGTCCAGCTCGGCGACGCGACCGTCCTTGTCGAATCCAATGCCATCCTCATGTATCTCGGCGAGGGAACGGATTTCGTGCCGCAGGACAAGGTCGAGCGCGCCGTGATGATGCAATGGCTGTTCTTCGAGCAGAACGCCCACCACCCGTCCATTGGCGAGGCGCGGTTCTGGATGTCGCTGGTGCCAGGCGGGCGCGAGCTGAAACGCGACCTCATCGACGACTGGATGGAGCGGGCGGAGGCGGCGCTCTCGCGGATGGAGACGCAGCTGGCGACGACGCCCTATATCGCGGGCGACCGCCTAACGCTGGCGGATCTCGCGCTCTACGCCAACACCCATCTCGCCCACGAGGCCGATCTCGACCTTGCGCTGTTCCCGGCGGTGCGCGACTGGACCGGGCGCATCGCCACGCTTCCCGGCCATGTCGGCATGGACTGGCGGCCGGCGCCGCTCCAGGCGGAGGGCGCGCCGTGACGGTCAGGGTCCAGCGCGAGGATTTCGACCTCGGTGCCGAGGTGAAGCGCCTCACGGCGGGCCGCGTCGACGTCGGCGCCGTCGCGACCTTCACCGGTCTCTGCCGCGGCCAGACGGGCTCCGACAGCGTCGGCGCGATGACACTGGAAACCTACGAGGCCATGGCGCTGGCCGAGTTGCAGCGGATCGAGGACGAGGCACGCGCCCGCTGGCCGCTGGCCGACGTGCTGGTCGTCCACCGCTACGGCCGCATGGAGCCGGGCGACAACATTGTCCTGGTCGTGACGCTCTCCGAGCACCGCCAGGCCGCCTTCGCGGCCGCGGAGTTCATCATGGATTTCCTGAAGACGCGGGCGCCGTTCTGGAAGTTCGAGGAGACGGGCGGGCAGGGCGGATGGGTCGCCGCCAAGGACGTCGACGACGCGGCGGCCGACCGCTGGTCGCAGGGCTGAGCAGCGCGGCGCGGCCCGCAGAGGCCGCTTCGATCATCGCGCGGGAAGTGCTATGGCATCGCCCATGCGCTTCCCCCCATCGTTCCTGGACGAGATCCGGCAACGCCTCCCGGTGTCGGAGGTGGTGGGAAAGCGCGTCAAGCTGAAGAAGCAGGGTCGGGAATGGCGGGGCCTTTCGCCGTTCAACGCCGAGAAGACGCCGTCCTTCTACGTCAACGACCAGAAGGGCTTCTATCACTGCTTCTCGTCCGGCAAGCACGGCGACCAGTTCCGCTTCCTGATGGAGACGGAGGGGGTGAGCTTCCCCGAGGCCGTGGAGCGGCTCGCCGGTGAGGCGGGCCTCGCCCTGCCGAAGGTCTCGGTGGAGGAGGTGCAGCGCGCCGAGAAGGCCAAGACCCTCTACGATGTCATGGAGCTGGCGGCGAAGTTCTTCGAGGCGCAGCTGCAGGACCGCGCCGGCGCCAAGGCCCGCGGCTATCTCGCGGGCCGCGAGCTGAGGGCGCCGACCCAGGTGAAGTTCCGCATGGGCTATGCGCCCGCTGCGCGCTTTGCCCTCAAGGAGCATCTCGGCGCCAAGGGCGTCTCGGTCGCCGACATGATCGCGACCGGGCTGCTGGTGCACGGCGACGACATTCCCGTGCCCTATGACCGGTTCCGCGACCGGGTGATGTTCCCCATCACCGACCTGCGCGGACGGGTGGTGGCCTTCGGCGGCCGGGCGCTGGAAAAGGACGTTCCGGCGAAATACCTGAACTCTCCGGAGACCGACCTCTTCCACAAGGGCTCGCTGCTCTACAACGCCTTTTCCGCGCGCGAGGCCGCCCACAAGACCGGCCGCGTCATCGCCGTCGAGGGCTATGTCGACGTCATCGCCATGGTGATCGCCGGCTTCGGCGAAACGGTCGCCCCGCTCGGCACGGCACTGACCGAGGGCCAGCTCGACCTGTTGTGGAAGATGGCCCCGGAGCCGGTGCTGCTCTTCGACGGCGACAAGGCCGGCCGGCGCGCCGCCTACCGCGCCATCGACATCGCGCTGCCGCTCCTGAAGCCCGGGCGCAGCCTGCTCTTCGCCGCGCTGCCCGAGGGGCAGGACCCCGACGACCTCATCCGCTCCTCCGGCCGGGAGGCGATGGACGCGGTACTGGCCCAAGCCCAGCCGCTGGCGAGCATGCTGTGGCAGCGCGAGACCGAGGCGGGCGTCTTCGGCACGCCGGAAAAGCGCGCCGCGCTGGAGGCCCGCTTCGCCGAGGTGGTGGCGACGATCGGCGACGAGAACGTGCGCCGGCACTACCGCGACGACGTGTTCGGCCGGCTCTCCGACCTCTTCCGGCCGATGCAGCGCGAGCGGCGCGGAGGCGGGCAGGGCGCCGGCAACCGGGGCGGTGGACGCGGCTTCTCGCCCTTCGCCGTGCCGGATCACCGGCCCTCGCCGGCGCTGACGTCGAGCGCCCTGGTGCGGGGCCCGCGCGCCGCGCTGCCGATGCGCGAGGCGCTGATCCTCACGGCGCTCCTCAACCATCCCTGGCTGATCGACGGGCAGGAGGAGGACATCGCCGCCCTCGACCTGCGCCATCCGCAGGCCGAGACGCTGAAGGCGGCGCTGCTCGACGTCCATGCCCAGGGCGTCGAGGGCGAGGAGGAGGCCTATCGGGCGGCCCTCGTTGCGGACGGGCATGGCGCGCTGGTCGACCAGGTCCGCGCCACGGTCTCCCTCGGCGCGGTGTGGGGCGCCATGCCGGGAGCGGCAAAAAGCGACGTCGAAGTGACCTTCGGCCAGCTCATGGCCTTGCATCGCAAGAAGCAAGCGCTAATTAAGGAAATCCGGGATGCCGAGCGAGCCTTCGGCGACGACCCGACCGAAGCAAACGAGCACTGGCTCCTCGACGCCAAGCGGCGGGAGGCGGAGCTCGTCGGGACCGAGGCCCTTGTGGAGGGGTTCGGCGCGCAATCCGGGCGGGGAGGTCGCAGCGGTTGATGTGTGTCGGCAGAAGGGACGGGTCAGGACCGCGCAGCGGCGACGCGGCGGCAGGTCATGGTTCACCATGTCTTAAGGGTGAGGCCCTTAGGGCGGGGATGTCGGAATTGACGGGGGCGCGCTGAAGAGCGAGCGCAGCCCCTTTTTTGGCGTTGAGGCGGGCCTTGAACCCGTCGCCGGCGCGTCATGCGGGCCGCTTGCGGTTCGTGAGCGATGGACGGTCTAGATGGCAACCAAGGCAACCGAGAAACCGGAAGGTGCGGATCAGGAGACGGAGGGCCCGGATGGCCCGCTCCTGGACCTCTCCGATGCCGGCGTCCGGGCGATGATCAAGCGCGCGAAGAAGCGCGGCTATGTGACCATCGACGAAATCAATGCCGTGATGCCTGCGGCCTCGTTCACCTCGGACCAGATCGAGGACATGAACGCCATGCTCTCGGAAATGGGCATCAACGTCGTCGACAACGACGATGCCGCCGAGGACGGCGAGGGCGAGGAGCAGGCCGAGGCGGACGAGCCGGATGGCGAGCTGCAGGAAGCCTCCCCCCGCGCCGTGGTGAAGTCCGAGCGCGCCTCCGAGCCGCTCGACCGCACTGACGATCCGGTGCGGATGTATCTGCGCGAGATGGGCTCGGTGGAGCTTCTCTCCCGCGAGGGCGAGATCGCCATCGCCAAGCGCATCGAGGCCGGCCGCGAGGCGATGATCGCGGGCCTCTGCGAGAGCCCGCTGACCTTCCAGGCCATCATCATCTGGCGTGACGAGCTCAACGAGGGGAAGATCTACCTGCGCGACATCATCGATCTCGAGGCCACCTATGCTGGCCCCGACGCGAAGAACGCGCCGATGGTGACGGAGGGCGAGGCGCCGATCGCGCCCGGGGCCGAGGGTGAGGGCGAAGGCCTGCCGCCGGGCGCCGAGGGCGACATGGACGAGGACGACATGGAGAACGCCGTGTCGCTCGCCGCCATGGAGGCGGAGCTGAAGCCGAAGGTGCTCGAGATCTTCGACACCATCGCCGACGAGTACAAGAAGCTGCGCCGCCTGCAGGACCAGAACGTCGAGAACCGGCTCAACGACACCAAGCTGTCGCCGAGCCAGGAGCGCCGTGCCAAGAAGCTGCGCGAGGACCTGGTCGACCACGTGAAGTCGCTGTCGCTCAACTCGGCGCGCATCGAGGCGCTGGTCGAGCAGCTCTACGACATCAACAAGCGCCTCGTGGGCTACGAGGGGCGCCTGCTGCGCCTCGCCGAAAGCTACGGCGTCGACCGCATGTCCTTCCTGAAGGAATACCAGGGCTCCGAGCTCGATCCGAACTGGATCCGGCGCGTGGCCTCTCTCGGCGCGCGCGGCTGGAAGAGCTTCGTCGCCGAGGAGAAGGAGACGGTGAAGGAAATCCGAGCCGAGATCCAGGCGCTGGCCACCGAGACGGCGCTGGAGATCGGCGAGTTCCGCAAGATCGTCCAGATGGTGCAGAAGGGCGAGCGCGAGGCCCGGCAGGCGAAGAAGGAAATGGTGGAGGCGAACCTGCGCCTCGTCATCTCCATCGCCAAGAAGTACACGAACCGCGGCCTGCAGTTCCTCGACCTCATCCAAGAGGGGAACATCGGCCTGATGAAGGTGGTCGACAAGTTCGAGTATCGCCGCGGCTACAAGTTCTCGACCTATGCCACCTGGTGGATCCGGCAGGCGATCACCCGATCGATCGCCGACCAGGCCCGCACCATCCGCATCCCCGTGCACATGATCGAGACGATCAACAAGATCGTCCGCACGAGCCGGCAGATGCTGCACGAGATCGGCCGCGAGCCGACCCCGGAGGAGCTCGCCGAGAAGCTCGGCATGCCGCTGGAGAAGGTCCGCAAGGTCCTGAAGATCGCCAAGGAGCCGATCAGCCTCGAGACGCCGATCGGCGACGAGGAGGATTCACACCTCGGCGACTTCATCGAGGACAAGAACGCCATCCTGCCGATCGACGCGGCGATCCAGTCGAACCTGCGCGAGACGACGACGCGCGTGCTCGCCTCGCTCACCCCGCGCGAGGAGCGCGTGTTGCGCATGCGCTTCGGCATCGGCATGAACACCGACCACACGCTCGAAGAGGTCGGCCAGCAGTTCTCGGTGACCCGCGAGCGCATCCGCCAGATCGAGGCCAAGGCGCTCAGGAAGCTGAAGCACCCGTCGCGGAGCCGGAAGCTCAGGAGCTTCCTCGACAATTGAGGGCAAGCCTCCGTCACGAGGGACAGCGCGATGGCGGAGAGCGCGAAGGGCAGGGGCAAAAGCGGCGGCAAGGATGGCCGCCGGGCGCGCTCGCTGTTTCATGTGCCGAGCGGCTCGCCGCTGTGGGGGCGGCTCGGCCGCTCCATCGCCATCTGGTTCTGCCTCATGCTCTTCGGCCTCGCCGTGGGCATGGCCGGCTACTCCGGCTTCGAGGGTATGGGCTGGCGCGATTCGTACCTCAACGCCGCGATGATCCTCTCCGGCATGGGTCCGGTGACGGAGCTCAGGACCGACGGCGGAAAGCTCTTCGCCGGGTCCTACTCCATCTTCTCCGGGCTGGTGATCGTGCTGGCGACGGGCGTAGTGCTCTCGCCCATCGTCCAGCACGTGCTGCACGTCTTCCACGCCGACACGGACGACGACGAGCGGCGAGGGTGAGGGCGACCCGTTCTATCGGGATTCGTCCGATGATTGTATTTTCCAGGTTTGCGCGTGAATTGTTGGAGCATCCTTAGGAGGCTCTCATGACGCACCCCGACAGGATCCATGCCGTCGCGCGCGGCGAGTCGACATTCGATTGTCCCTGCTGCGGAAAGCTGTCACGGACGATCTGGGGCGAGGTCCACGACCGCCGGGCGACGTTGTGCCCTACTACTGCCAGTGGACGGTCGGCGGTCCCGATCACGATGCCAATATCGACCTCATCTTTGGTGCCTGGGGCGATGGCACTACACCTGACGACCGAGCGCTTGTCAGTCTGCTCTTCCGGCGAAGCGAGACCGTTGGCTTCATGGTGATCGACGCGGAACCAAGGCTGGAGAAGGCCTCCGGCATCGCCAGCGCCGGTCTGGCGCGCAACGAGGTGATCGGCACGTGGATCGCGAAGAGCGCCTTCCTTGTCGTCGATGTGATCTGGGCCGACGATCCGCGGATCGCCGACCTCGTCGCCGCCCTCTGAGCCTCACATCCCCTTCACCAGCGCCACCAGTTGATCGAGCGCCGTGCCCCAGCCGGTGTGGAAGCCCATGGCCTCGTGCTGCTCCTTGCCCTCCGGGTCCTTGTGCAGGGCTCGGGCGACATAGAGCGTGCCGCCGGCGGTCGGCGTGATCTCGACGGAAGCCGCCATGAAGGCGCTGCCCGTGGGGCGGAAGCCCGGGCCGAGGGCGTCGGTAAAGACGAGCAAGCGGTTGGGGATCACGTAGAGCACGCAGCCGGTGCTGTCGTTCTTCTCGCCGTTCGGCCCCTCCATCACCGTCCGGAACTTGCCGCCGGGGCGGAGGTCCAGCTCGCAGAGCGTCGTGCGCCAGGGGGCTGGTGTGAACCATTTGACCAGCAGCTCCGGCTCGGTCCAGGCGCGCCAGACGAGGTGGGGCGGCACGTCCACCTCTCGCCGGAGTTCGAGGTCGAGGGCGGGGTCGAAGACGAAATGGGGTTCGGGGGGCATGGGCATGTCTCCTCGTCTGTCTCTTGGGGGGAACGGTGATCAGGCGGGGTCGTCGCCCGGCTCGTCCTTCAGCGTGGCGAGCAGGGCGTCGAGCTGGTCGAGGCGGCGGGTCCAGAGATCGCGCTGGCCCTCCAGCCAGTGCCCCGCCGCCATGAGCGGCTCAGGGCGGAGCCGGCAGGTGCGCACCCGGCCGCGCTTCTCGGTGGCGACGAGCCCGCACTCCTCGAGCAGCTTCAGGTGCTGGAGGAAGCTCGGCAGAGCCATGGAGAAGGGGCGGGCGAGGTCGCTCACCGATGCGGGGCCGCGGCCCAGCGTCTCCACCACCGCCCGGCGGGTCGGATCGGCGAGGGCGCGGAACGTGTCGTCGAGGCGGGCGGGTGCGGCGTTCATGGGAGGGAGGCTAGGGCTGGTCGATACTTAGGTCAATACCTAAGTTTTGTATCAGGGCCGTCCGCCGCTTGTCATGGACGGGCGTCTCGGGCCTGATCGGAAGCGATCCCGCGGAGAGCGCCCATGTCCCTCGAATTCCTGCTGACCACCCTGATCATCGTGGCCTCGCCCGGCACGGGCGTCATCTACACCCTGGCCGCCGGCCTCTCGCGCGGCGGAAGGGCGAGCGTGCTCGCCGCCTTCGCCTGCACCCTCGGCATCGTGCCGCATCTCGTCGCGGCCATGCTGGGCCTGGCGGCGCTGCTGCACACCAGCGCGCTCGCCTACAATGCGGTGAAATATGCCGGCGTCGCCTATCTCCTCTGGATGGCCTGGCAGACGCTGCGCGAGGACGGGGCCTTGAGGGTGGAGGCGGAGACCGACGCGCGGTCGGCATGGCGGGTCGTCGTCGACGGCATCGCCATCAATGTGCTGAACCCGAAGCTGTCGATCTTCTTCGTGGCTTTCCTGCCGCAGTTCATTCCCGCCGGGGAAGCGGCGCCGCTCCAGCGCATGCTGGAACTGTCGGGCGTGTTCATGGCGATGACCTTCGCCGTCTTCGCCGTCTACGGGCTGTTCGCCGCCGCCATGCGGGAGAAGGTGATCTCGCGGCCGGCCGTCATGGCCTGGATGCGGCGGGTCTTTGCGGGTGCCTTCGTGGCGCTGGGCGCGCGCCTCGCCCTGCAGGAGAAGTG
>JAEZGJ010000018.1 GCA_023416965.1 Pseudomonadota bacterium
GTCTCGGATTCGGTCGGCTGGGCCGGATCGGCCGTTTCAACCGGGGCGTCGCCGGCCCCAGCGTCCGCGACAGGCTCGGCGACCGCGGCCGGTGCACTCTCCACCACCGGCTTCGGCGGCGGCGCGGGCCGCTTCTCCATGCGGTAGCCGAGGCCCTTCAGGATGGAGGCGAAATCCTCGCCCGAGCAGCCGACCAGCGAGGTCATGCCGACCGTCGCGGTGAAACCGCCGCCGGGGAAATGACCGGCCGGCTCCGGCGTCGGCGTACCGGGCCGCCAGGCGAGAGCCGGGCGGATGATGTCGGCGAGGCGCTCGAGAATGTCGACCCGCACGGCGCGGGCGCCCAGCGCCCGGAAGCCGACGAGGCGGTAGAGATCCTTCTCGATCTCCGGATCGACGGCGATGGAGGTGCGGCCCGAGGCGGCGAGGGCCGGCAGTTCGGCGAGGCCCTTCTTCTCCAGCATGTCGTGCTTGAGCATGTAGAGCTGCAGGGCCAGGGCGCGCGGCGCCGGCTTCAGCGTCGCCGGCAGGTAGATGTGATAGGCGCCGAAGCGCACGCCGAGCTTGCGCAGGACGGCGCGGGCCTCCTGGTCGAGCTGCTTGACGTCCTCGGCGACCTTCGGCCGCTCGATGACGCCGAGGGCCTCGGCGAGCTGGAAGGCGACGCCGCGGGCAAGGCCGGTGAGCTCCCCCGAGGTCTCCAGCGCCAGGACGGGCCCGAGGAGCTTGGCGATCTGGGCATGGACCCAGAGGTCGAGCCGCGCCTGCACCTGGTCGCGCGGGCCGCCGGTCAGGTGCTCGTCGGAGAGGATTCGCACGCGGGGCGACAGCACTTTGTCGCCGCCCACGAGCTTGGCCACGGCTTCGCCGCGCCAGCGGATCGTGCCGTCGTTGGAGAGGATGAAGGTCTCGTCGCCCGAGGCGGCGAGCTTCTCGGCGCGCTGGTCGATCTCGCCGGCGAGGGCCTTGGAGGCCGCTGCCCTCAGCGCCTTGCCGGCCTCGCCGTCGCCGGCCTGCGGATCGGGCGCGAAGCGGAAGCCCTCGAGCCGGCCGACATGCTGGCCCTCGACGGTGACGTCGCCGGTCTTGGTGATCTCGGCTTCGAGCATGGTGTTTTCCCTTAGGCGCCGCATCAGCACGCTCGTCCTGCGGTCGACAAAGCGCTGCGTCAAGCGTTCATGGAGGGCGTCGGACAAAATGTCTTCGACGCGGCGGGTTTCGGCCTGCCAGTGGACGGGGTCGTCGACCCAGTCCGGCCGGTTGGCCGCGAAGGTCCAGGTGCGGATGTGCGAGATGCGGGCGGACAGCGTGTCGATGTCGCCGTCCGTGCGGTCGGCGAAGGCGACCTGCGCGGCGATCCAGTCGGAGGGAATGCGGCCCGAACGTCCCGTGAGATAGCCGAAAAGGGTGGTGACGAGGTCGGCATGGCTGGCGGGCGAGATCTTGCGGTAGTCCGGCATCATGCAGGCCTCCCACAGCCGCGCGACGGCGCTGCGACCGACGGCACGCTCCTTCACCATGGGGTCGCGCAACGCGAGTTCCAGCACGCGCTGGTCCTCGGCGATGGGCGAGCGGGTGAGTCCCGGCTCGTTCGGCACCACGTCGAGGCTGTCGCGCAGCCTCTCCACCGAGCTGAAATCCAGATGGGTGTTGCGCCATTGCAGCACCTTCACCCCGTCGAAGGCATGACTCTCGAGGGCGTGGACGAGGTCGTCCTCCAGCGGCGGGCAGCGCCCGGTCGTGCCGAAGGTGCCGTCACGGTTGGAGCGGCCGGCGCGGCCGGCGATTTGCGCGAACTCCACCGGGTTCAGCCGGCGGAACTGGTAGCCGTCATATTTGCGGTCGGCGGCGAAGGCGACGTGCTCGACGTCGAGGTTGAGGCCCATGCCGATGGCGTCGGTGGCGATGAGATAGTCGACGTCGCCGGCCTGGTAGAGTTCGACCTGGGCGTTGCGGGTGCGCGGCGACAACGCGCCGAGGACGACCGCCGCCCCGCCGCGCTGGCGGCGGATCAGCTCGGCGATGGCATAGACCTCGTCGGCCGAGAAGGCGACGATGGCCGAGCGGCGCGGCAGGCGGGTGATCTTCTTCTCGCCCGCGAAGGAGAGGTTGGAGAAGCGCGGCCGGGTGACGATGTTGGCGCCCGGAATGAGCTTCTCGATCAGCCCGCGCATGGTGGCGGCACCGAGCAGCATGGTCTCGTCGCGGCCGCGGCGGTTGAGGATGCGGTCGGTGAAGACATGGCCGCGTTCGAGGTCGCCGGCGATCTGCACCTCGTCGATGGCGAGGAAGGAGACGTCCAGATCGAGGGGCATGGCCTCGACGGTGGCCACCCAGTAGCGCGCCCCCGCCGGCTTGATCTTCTCCTCGCCGGTGACGAGGGCGACCGCCCCCTCGCCGGCGCGGGCGACCAGCTTGCCGTAGACCTCGCGCGCGAGGAGCCGCAGCGGCAGGCCGATCAACCCGGAGGGATGGGCCAGCATCCGCTCGATGGCGAGCGTCGTCTTGCCCGTATTGGTGGGGCCAAGCACTGCGGTGACCCCACGCCCGCGGAGGGCGGGGGGCAATGGCGGAAGCGAAAGGGTCATTCCTCCATCCCTGTATCATGCCGGCACGGCGGGCGCGCATCTTTTCGCGCCGCGCCGTCATCACATTCACGCCCGGAACGGGTGAGGAACGAATCGGGGCCGAATCGGTGACTCGCGCAGAGTCACGATTCGTTCCCGACGAGATGTGGTGTCTCCGAGTCGATCGGGCCACTAGCGGAGTCGAACACCGTCTTTGCGGGAGTCTTTCCGGGGCACGTGCGAGTCATTTGGGTTGACGAATTCTTAACGGCGACTCCGATACCTCCCGCTGGCCGCCTGCGCAGGGCCGGCAAGACTCGGCCGGACCCCGCGAAGATTCGACGCGGCGCGAGAGAGACTCCGCGCCTGCCCGGCAGTTCAGGTGAAGGCCGAGAGGATTCGCCGCACGTCTGCCAAGGTGAAGGGCTTCTCCATCACCAGGATCGTGTCGTCTCCCGCATGGCGCTCGATGGCGCCGGGGCCTTCGACCGCGTCGCCGGTCATGATGACCACCCGGTCGGCGAGACGGGGATTGAGCGCCACCGCCCGGTCGCGGAACTTCAGGCCGTCTATGCCGGGCATGCGCAGGTCGACGAAGACGAGGTCGGCCGCCTGGATCGACCCCTCCTCCAGCGCCTCGCGCGCCGTCTGCGCCGGCAGGATGCGATGCCCGAACAATTCAAGCATTTCCGCCAGGCTCGCCCGTACGTCCGTCTCGTCGTCGACGACGAGGATGGTGAGGCCCTCCGGCCGGGCCGGCTCCTCGGGCTCCTTTGCCGGGGCAGCGGGCAGGGCGGCCGGCAGCAGCACGGTGAAGCGGGCGCCGCCCTCCTCGCTGCGGTCGAGGGCGATGGACCCGCCATGAGACTCGATGATGGACTTGCAGATCGACAGGCCGATGCCCGTGCCGACCCCCGCCGGCTTGGTGGTGAAATAGGGATCGAAGACGCGCCCCGCGATCGCCTCGGGCACGCCCGGACCATTGTCGCTGACGACGAGGCGGACATGGCCGTTCTTGCGCCGGGTGGCGATGCTGACCACGCGCGGCGGCTCCATGTCGACGAGGGCGTGCTGGGCGTTGATGACGAGGTTGGCGACAACCTGGCCGATGAAATCCTGGTCGGCGACGATGACCGGCAGGTCCGGGTCAAGGTCGAGGTCGAGCGTCACGTCGTGGCTGCGCAACCCGTAGGCGAGCATCTCCGCCGCGGCGCGGACGAGATCGTTCAGCTGCGTCGTCTCGCGCTTCTCAGGCCGCTGGCGGGCCATGGCGAGGAAGCTCTTGACGATGCGGCCCGCCCGGTCGGCGGCGGCGTGGATGCGCTCGGCCCGGCGCTTCTGGCCGGCATCGGTCGCCGTCTCCATCAGCAGGGTCGACTGCGCCACCAGGATGGCGAGCGGATTGTTGAGCTCGTGGGCGACGCCGGCGAGAAGCGAGCCCATGGCGGAGAGCTTCTCGGCCTGGTGCAGCCGCTCGCGCTGCTGCTCCATCTGCCTCTCCGCCTCCCGCGCCTGCGACAGGTCGCGCAGATGGGCGGTGAAAACCCGCCGCTGCGGCAGGCGGATCTCGGAAATGGTCAGCTCGATGGGAATGATCGACCCGTCGGCGCGTTGCGCCTCCATGGACATGCGCTGATCGAGGACGCGGCTGATGCCGCTGGCCGTATAGCGGGCCATGCCCTCGGCATGGGCCCGCCGCATCGACGGCGGGATGATGAGTTCAGAGATCGGCCGGCCGACGGAATTGCTGCGCGAATAGCCGAAGGTCGCCATGGCCGCGGGGTTGAGGTCGATCAGCACCCCTTCCTCGTCGACGACCATGATCGGGTCGATGGAGGTCTTGATGATGGCGGTGTTGATGGTCTCGGCGACGTTGAGCGCGGCGAGCCGCGCCTCCAGCGCCTCCTCCCGCTCCTTCAGGGCCGTGGTGTCGCGGATCAGCGCGATGAAGCCGACGAGGCCGCCACCTCGGTCGAAGCAGGGTGCATAGACCTGCTCCACATGGCGGCGGGCGCCGTTGGCATAGGTCACCCAGTCGCCCCACTGCACCGGCTCGCCGCCGGCGAGGGTGGCGAGGAGCGGCAGGATGCGGGCGGCCATCTCGTCGCCCAGGATGTCGCGCACCGTGCGCCCCACCACCTGGTCGAGGGTAAGGTCGAACATGGCGAGCGCCGCGCGGTTGGCATAGACGTAGCGCCCCTCGGCATCGGCTGCCGTCACCCGCATCGGCAGGGCGTCGAACAGCCTGCCGAGTACGCCGGTATCGAACCGGCCGCCGGGCGCCAGCCCCTCGTCGCGCACCATCGCGGCGATATCGTCCCCCGATTGGGCAGCGGCCCCCCCGCTGGCCGAGGACACGATCATGCTCCGCTGGGGACGAAGACATAGCCCTCGCCGCGCACCGTCTTGATGAAGCGCGGGTGTTCGGGGTCGGGTTCGATCTTCTTGCGGAGGCGGGTCACGCGGATGTCGATCGACCTGTCGCTCTCGTCGGCGGAGCGTCCGTGGGCGAATTCCTGCAGCTGCCCGCGGGAGAGGACGCGGTTCGGCCGCGTCGCCAGGGCCTGGAGGAGGTCGAATTCCATCGCGGTCAGTTCGATCGGCCCGCTGGAGGCGTCTGTGAGGCGCCGCGCGTCGAGATCGAGCGTCAGGGCGCCGAAGCGCAGGCTGCGTCCCTCGCGCACCGCCGGCGATTGCGGTTCGGAGGCGGCCGGCGCGGCGTTGACCCGGCGCAGCACGCTCTTGATGCGGGCGAGGAGCTCCCTGAGTTCGTAAGGCTTCACGAGATAATCGTCCGCGCCGATCTCGAGGCCGACGATCCGGTCGATGGGGCGCCCGGCCGCCGTCGCCATGATGATGCCGGTCTGGCCGGACTTGCGGATGAAGCGGGCGAGCGACAGCCCGTCCTCGCCCGGCATGGCGATGTCAAGGATGGCAACGTCGATCGCCTTGCCGGCGCTCTCCTCGCGGAAGGCCTGGGCGTTGCGGAAGCTCATCACCTCGAAGCCCTGGAGTTCGAGATATTCCCCGACCGCCTCGCGCAGATGTTCCTCGTCGTCGACGATGGCCACGGTGGCTCTCATTGCGGATGCCCTTCAGTTGCGAGCGTGCGTGACAGCCCGGCGGGCTGCGCATTAGGATGATGTGTCGCACGGACATCGCTGTCCCGCGACCGTTTTTGGAAGGGAAGGCGATGGCGCGGCGCGGCAGGATAGCGGTGCTGGACGACGAACCCGACTGGGCTGACGCGGTGCGCGAGTACCTGAGCGACCTCGGATACGACGTCGACTGCCTGAAGGCGGCCTGGGAGCTGGAACCCTATCTCGCCCGCGAGAAGCCGGACCTCATCATCCTCGACATCGGCCTGCCCGGAGAGAACGGCATCGACATCCTGATCCGCACGGACCTCGCCAGCGACGTCGCCGTCCTGGTCCTCACGGGCAATCCCGACCCGATCGACCGCGTCCTCGGCCTGGAGCTCGGCGCCGACGACTATGTGCAGAAGCCGGTGGAGCTGCGCGAACTCGCCGCCCGCGTCGCCGGCATCCTGCAGCGCCGGCTGGGGCGCCGCCGCAACCTCGTCGTCTTCGAACAGGCCTCCGTCGATCTCGTCGCGGCGCGCATCCTGAAGGTGGACGGCTCGACGGACCGGCTGTCCGCCGGCGAGGTGGCGCTGATCCGCATCTTCGCGGAAAACCCGGGAAAGGTGCTCACCCGCGAGGAGATCATGGAACAGGCGCCGGCGGAGGACGAGGAGGCCTTCGACCGCGCCGTCGATTCGCGCATCGCGCGCCTCAGGCGCAAGCTGGAGACCGATGCGATCCGGACCGTGCGCGGCCACGGCTACGTCTTCGACGTGCCGAACCATGGCGGCGACAAGCCCGGCGGGGAAGCGGCCTGAGCCGGACCGGTCGGTCGCGCGGGTCTTCGGAAGCGGCGGCATCGGATCGGGTCTGCGCTTGCGGTGTGCGAGGAAGGACGGCGACGATCTGACCGCGTCATTCGTGCCGCCGCATGTCGTGCAGCGTCAATCCATGTTTCAGCCGGGGGACGATCCGCCGCACCGAAACGGGGGAAACAGCGACGCGCCGCCGGCGGCATGGGGGTGAAGGACGGCCAGGCGAGGGTCGATCCACTCCACCACCTCCACCGGACACCTGACATGACACCCGACCAGATCGCCCTCATTCCCCGCCAGTTCGGCCTCGTCGCCCGCCGCGCGGATGCCTTCGCCGCCGACTTCTACGACCATCTCTTCATGCTCGACGGCACGCTGCGGCCCATGTTTCCCGCCGACCTCTCCGCCCAGCGCGGCAAGCTGGTCAAGGTGCTCGCCCATGTGATCCTGTCCCTGGATGACCTCGGTGCCGTCATCGACGACGTCCGCGCCCTCGGCGCGAGACATGTCGGCTACGGCGTCACCGCCGCCGACTACCAGACGGTCGGCATCGCTCTCCTGAAGACGCTCGGCGACCATCTGGGCGACGCGTTCGACGATGCCTCCCGCGCGGCCTGGGCCCGCTGCTACGGCATGCTGGCCGAGGCCATGAGCGAGGC
>JAEZGJ010000053.1 GCA_023416965.1 Pseudomonadota bacterium
CGTCTCCGTGGAGCTCCTGCCCGACAACGAGGACCTGCGGGAGCGCGTCGGCTCCATGCGCGAGCGGCTGATCCTGGCGGCGCGGTCCGGCGACATCGCCCGGCTCGGCGTCGTCTTCCAGATGAACGAGACCATGCCGGTCTTCACCCGCGGCCCGGAGCGCGATCCCGTAGCCTTCTGGAAGAGCGCCTCGGGTGACGGCGAGGGCCGGGAGATCCTCGCGGTCCTGCTCAACATTCTCGACCTGCCGGCGGCGCTCATCAACAAGGGCACGCCGCAGGAAATGTATGTCTGGCCCTATCTCGCCCATGTGCCGCTGACCGATCTCTCGCCGCGCCAGACCGTCGATCTTTATCGCCTGATGACGGCCCAGGACGTGCGCGACACGCGCACCCTCGGCTCCTGGGCGTTCTGGAGGCTGGGCATCGGCCCCGACGGCACGATCCACTTCTTTCTCGCCGGGGAATAGGCGGGCGTTAACCGTCCGATGACGTTAGGGAAACCTGCGGCTCGCTTCGCCCCTCCCATTATACCACCGTTAAAGGCCGGCCTTTAGCCACGGCATCTCTGGCCGCGCCTAGCGGCCGCCAGCGGAAGCGCGAGGATGCCGCACAGCACGACTGTCACGGTCGCCATCGACGAACTGGTCGCGCGGCAGGATCGCGACGGCCTGGCGGAAAAGATCCACCGGCTCATCGACCAGTTCGCCGACAATGCAGGCGTCTATACGCAGGAGCAGGCGGAGACCGTCGATCTCGTCATTTCCCGCCTCGTCGCCGACGTGGCGCCCGAGGGACGGATGGCCATCGCCGCGCGGGTGGCGAGCGACCCGAAGGCGCCGCCGCGCGTGGTGGAGCAACTGGCCGGGGACGACTGGATCGAGGTCGCCGCGCCGGTGCTCGCGGGATCGCCCTGCCTGTCCGACGAGACCCTCCTGAGGGTGATCGACACCAAGGGCCATTCCCACCTTCTCGCCATCAGCCGCCGCCGCATCATCCGGACGGCGGTGGCGGACACGCTGGCAGTCCGCGGCAACCGCGCCGTGGTGCGTGCCCTCTCCCGCCATGCCGGCGCCGAGCTGTCGCGCGAGGCCCGCGCGCATCTCGAGCAGCGCCAGCGGGCGAGGCTGGAGGAATTGCGCAGGGCGCCGCGCAAATCAGTGGAGTACCCGGCCGTGCTCAGTCGCCCGGACGGCGGTGACAAGGTCCGTTGCCGGCTGATCGACATTTCGCGCACCGGCGCCAAGCTGTTGCTGGCGACGATGTCGCGGCCCTCGGGGCCCCTGCTCCTGAGCTTCGCCAGCGCCGCCGTCAGGCGGCGATGCGAACCGGTCTGGCAGGACGGCCGCGACATCGGCGTCCGCTTCCTGTGACGCCCCGCGGCGGCCTCAGGCGCGCAGCGTCAGCGCGAGGACGGTCCAGCTGATCCCGTGCCGTCCGAACATGTCGGGCCTGTCGGCGCTGAAGAGGCCGGCGAGGCCATGAGCGCCGGCGAGAGCCAGCGTTTCCTCCCCTGACACGTCGAACATGCGACGACCCGCCGGCACCGGGCCGTGGCGCAGCGTGATGACGAGGCGGCCTCCGGGGGCGAGGTGGGCGGCGAGCCGCGCCATGGCGCGCGAGCGCTCGCCGGCGTCGAGATGCATGAGAACGGCCGTGAGCATGACGAGGTCGAAGCGCTCTCCCCCCGCGGCGAGGACCGGCAGGTCCGGCAGGCTGTCGTCGATCCAGGCGATGGCCTTTGCGGCGTGGAGGCGGGCGCCATGGGCGCGCAGTTCCGCCGTCGGCTCGACCGCCGTGACCGCGAAGCCGCGATCGGCCAGCGCGGCGGCGTCGCGGCCGGTTCCCGCGCCGATATCGAGCGCACGGCCGGACGGCGGGAGGAGGTGGAGGACCAGGGCGTGGACCTCCTCGAAGGTGACGCTCTCGTACTGGACCGCGAGCCTGTCCGCCTCCGCGGCATAGCCGCTGGTGGCCTCGCTCACGCCCGCTGGTCCTGGAAGCGCACGGGGCGTCCGCCGGAGGGGGTCACCAGCTCACCCTCCCACATGACGCGGCGGCCGCGGATCACGGTGCCGACCGGCCAGCCGGTGACCTCCTTGCCGTCGTAAGGGGTCCAGCGGCTCTTGGAGGCGATCCAGCCGTTGGTGATGGTCTGGCGCCGCTTCAGGTCCACGACGGTGAAGTCCGCGTCGTAGCCTGCGGCGATGCGGCCCTTGCCGGCGATGGCGAAGATGCGGGCAGGTCCCGCGCTGGTGAGGTCGACGAAGCGCTCCAGCGTCAGCTTCCCGGCATTCACGTGGTCGAGCATCGTCGGCACCAGCGTCTGCACGCCGGTCATGCCGGAGGGCGAGGCCGGGTAGGTTTTCTGCTTCTCCTCCAGCGTGTGCGGGGCGTGGTCGGAGCCGAGCACGTCGACGATGCCCTGCTCGATGCCCTTCCAGATGCCGGCCCGGGCCCTGGCGTCGCGCACCGGCGGGTTCATCTGGGCGAGGGTGCCGAGCCGCTCGTAGCAGTCCGGGGCGACGAGGGTGAGGTGGTGCGGCGTCGCCTCGCAGGTGGCGACGTCCTTGTGCTGCTGCAGGTAGTCGATCTCCTCCGCCGTCGAGATGTGCAGCACGTGGATCTTGGCGTTGAAGCGCTTCGCAATTCCGACGAGACGCTCGGTGCAGGTGAGCGCGGCGATCTCGTCGCGCCAGACCGGATGGGAGCGCGCATCGCCCTCGATGCGCTCGCCCTTGCGCTCGCGCAGGCGGTACTCGTCCTCGGAATGGAAGGCCGAGCGGCGGCGGGTGTTCTTCAGGATGGAGGCGACGCCCTCGTCGTCCTCGACCAGCAGCGAGCCGGTGGAGGAGCCCATGAACACCTTGATGCCGGCGGCACCGGGCAGGCGCTCCAGCTCGGCGACATGGGGCGCGTTCTCGTGGGTGCCGCCGACCCAGAAGGCGAAATCGCAATGCATGCGGTCCGTGGCGCGCTTCACCTTGTCGGCGAGCGCCGCCTCCGACGTGGTCAGCGGGTCGGTATTCGGCATCTCGAAGACGGCGGTGACGCCGCCCATCACGGCGGCGCGCGATCCCGATTCGAGGTCCTCCTTGTGGGTCGGCCCCGGCTCGCGGAAATGCACCTGGCTGTCGATGACGCCGGGCAGGATGTGCAGGCCGGTGCAGTCGACGGCCTCGCCGGCGGAGGCCCGGGACAGGTCGCCGATGAAGGCGACGCGGCCGGCCGTGACGCCGATGTCGCGGATCGCGCGGCCGTCCTGATTGACCACCGTGCCGTTCCTGTAGATGACGTCGTAATTCGGCATGGCGGGCTCCCGGCACTGCCGGGCCTTGTCCCCGGTGCGGCCTCGCTTATGTCGGAGAATGACAACCGTGCCAAGCGAACGAGAGGCCCCGATGCCCAGCGCATTCCTGCCCGACCGTGGCGTCGTCCGCGTGACCGGCGAGGAGGCAGCGAAATTCCTGCAGGGGCTCGTCACCTGCGACGTGGAGGCGATTCCCGAGGGGGAGGCGCGGTTCGGCGCGCTGCTGACGCCACAGGGCAAGATCGTCGTCGATTTCCTGGTCATTCCCGCGCCGGCGGCGGTCGGCGGCGGCTTCCTCTTCGACGCGCCGCGCGCGCTGGCGGCGGAGTTCGCGAAGAAGCTCGGCTTCTACCGGCTGCGGGCGAAGGTCGCAGTCGAGGACCAGTCGGACCGGCTCGGCGTCACCGCCCTGTGGGGCAGCGAGGCGCCGCCGGCCGCCGGCGGGGTCCTCGCCCGCGACCCGCGGCACCCGGCGCTCGGCTGGCGCATGGTGGCGCCGCTGCCGCTGGAGATCGTCTCGGACGCCGGCGCCTACGACGCCCACCGCATCCGGCTCGCCATCCCCGAGGGCGGCCGCGACTTCGCCTATGGCGACACCTTCCCGCACGAGGCGGACATGGACCAGCTCGCCGGCGTCGACTTCGCCAAGGGCTGCTATGTCGGGCAGGAGGTGGTCAGCCGCATGCAGCACCGCGGCACGGCCCGCACCCGCGTCGTGCCGGTCGCCTTCCCCGACTTCGCGCCCATGGAGGGGCTGGACGTGACGGCCGGCGAGAAGACGATCGGCGTCATGGGCTCGGGGGCCGAGGGCCACGGGCTCGCCAAGCTGCGCCTCGACCGGGTGGCCGATGCGCTGGCAGCGGGCGAGCCGATCACCGCGGGCGGTATCGCCCTGACGCCGGTCAAGCCGGACTGGGCGCGATTCGCCTGGCCGGGAGAAGCGGTCGAGGGCTGAGGGGCCTTACCTTCCAGTCAAAGGAAACTCTGCGGATCGACGTCGATCTCCAGCCGCACATTGCCGCGCGGCGCCTCGACCGATGATAGCCAGCGCCGCATCCAGCCCGAGAGGTCGAAGGCGCGGGGCGAGCGCGCCAGAAGCCGCACGCGATGGCGGCCGCGCACCAGGGCCAGCGGCGCCTCCGCCGGCCCCAGCACCTTCACCTCCGGCGTCGGCGGCACGGCGCGCACCAGCGTGCGCGCATAGGCCTGCGCGTCGCCCAGCGCCTCCGCGGAGACGACGAGGGCGGCGAGCCGGCCGAAGGGCGGCAGCATGGCCGCCTCGCGCATGGCGATCTCGGCCTCGTAGAACCCCTCGCGGTCGCCCCTGACGATGGCCTGGATGATCGGGTGCTCGGGCTGGTGCGTCTGGATCAGGGCGCGCGAGCCGTCCTTCGCCCGCCCTGCCCTGCCGACCACCTGCTGCAGCAGCTGGAAGGTGCGTTCGCCCGCTCTGGGGTCCGCATTGGAGAGGCCGAGATCCGCGTCGATGACGCCGACCAGCGCCAGGTTCGGGAAATTGTGCCCCTTGGCGACGAGCTGCGTGCCGATGACGATGTCCGCCTCGCCGCGCGCCACCGCCTCGATCTCCTGGCGGATGCGCTCGACGCCGCCGGCCATGTCGGAGGAGAGCACCAGCAGCCGTGCCTCGGGAAACAGCGTGGCGCATTCCTCCGCGAGGCGCTCCACGCCGGGGCCGCAGGCGACGAAACTGTCGATCGCCTCGCATTTCGGGCAATGCTCCAGCGGCGGCATGTTGAAACCGCAATGGTGGCAGACCAGCCGCCGCCGGAAGCGGTGGTCGACCAGCCAGGCCGAGCAGTTGGGGCACTGGATGCGCTCGCCGCAGGTGCGGCAGAGGGTAAGCGGGGCATAGCCGCGGCGGTTCAGGAAGAGCAGCGCCTGCTCTCCCGCCTCGACCGTGCGGCGCACCTCCGCCTCGAGCGCCGGCGCGATCCAGCGGGTGCGCGGCGGGCCGGCGCTGCGCAGGTCGATTGTGGCGATCTTCGGCATGTCCCGCCCGCCGAAGCGCTCGGGCAGGACGAGGCGGCGGTAGCGGCCCCGGTCGGCATTGACCCGGCTCTCCACCGAGGGCGTCGCCGAGGCGAGGACGACGGGAATTTCCTGCAGCCGGGCACGCACCACCGCCATGTCGCGGGCGTGGTAGTGGACGCCGTCGTCCTGCTTGTAGGCGCCCTCGTGCTCCTCGTCGACGACGACCAGGCCGAGGTCGGCGAAGGGCAGGAACAGGGCCGAGCGGGCGCCGATCACCACCTGCACCTCCCCGGCGGCGACGCCGGCCCAGACCCGGCCGCGCTTCGTCGTGCCGACACCGGAATGCCAGGCGGCGGGGCGGTGGCCGAAGCGGGCGGCGAAGCGATCGAGGAACTGTGTCGTCAGGGCGATCTCGGGAACCAGGATCAGCACCTGACGGCCTTGGCGCAGGGCCTCGGCCACCCCTTCGAGATAGACCTCCGTCTTGCCCGAGCCGGTGACGCCGTCGAGGAGTTGCACCGCGAAGGCGCGGGCGGCGACGGCGTCGCAGAGCGCCAGGGCCGCCGCGTGCTGGGCATCGTTGAGCGTGGCGACGCCGTGGTCGGGATTGAGCCTCGCCAGCGCCTCGGCCGGCATGAGAACGGCCTCCAGCACGCCCTCGTCCACGAGCCCGTCCACCACCGAGGCGGAGACACCGGCCTCGCGCGCGGCCTCTCCCTTGGCGCGGGCGAGCCCGTCGGCGAGGAAGGCAAGCAGGCGCACCCGCGCCGGCGTCATGCGGCCGGGCGCGGTGCCGGTGACGCGGATGCCGACGCGGGGTTTCGGCGGGCCCAGATCGTCCGGGTCGCGCAGCGCCATGCGCAGCACCATCCCCCGGGGGCTCAGCGTGTAGTCGGCGAGCCAGTCGCAGAGCTGGCGGACCGCATGGGGCACGGCCGGCACGTCGAACCGGGCGGCAACCTCCTTCAGCCGGTTGTGCGAGACGCCGCCGGGCTCGTCACGCAGCGCCCAGACGGCGCCGAGCGTCGTGCGGTTGCCGAGCGGCACGGCGACGACGTCTCCCGGCCCCAGCGTCATCCCCGCGGGGATGCGGTAGCTGTAGGGCCGGTCGACGGCGACCGGAATCAGCACGTCGGCGAAGCGGGGTGCGGTCATGCCGATGGCCTAGCGCGCCCGGAGCGCGAAGGGAATGGGAGCGAGCCGCAGGGAGCCGGGGGCGGGCTCTCGCGGCGATTTACGGCGCCCAGACGGTGCGTCCAGTTTGGATTGTTTCCAATGTTTTGGTGAGCGATTGCCGGTGGTCGCCGTTCGGTTTAAATAGCTGACATCTCCAGTCAACTTTACCGCCCGCGGCTGGAGCGGAGAGCTGCCTTGATCGTCTGTCATTGCAACGTTCTGAGCGACCGCGACATCCGCGCCTGCCTCGGCGACGGCCCGGACTGCCCGCGGGCGGTGGGCGAGGTCTATACCTGCCTCGGCTGCAGCCCGGAATGCGGGCGCTGCGCCCGCACCATCCGCGCCATCATGCGCGAGGCGGGGGTTGGCGGCTGCAGCTCCTGCCCGGCCGGCGAATGCGCCGGCCATGCCCATGACGGCGCCGCGGGCCCCGTTCTCATCGCCGCGGAATAAGGCCTCCCCGTCGGGTTGCGGGCCGCGCAGCGGCACCCGTGGCGCAACCTTGCTCCCTTGCCTGACGTTTCTGGAATGACCTAAAAGTGGCGGGCCGCCCGTCGGTGGCAGCGACGCGTCGGAAACAGGTGGAGCAGGCCATGAAGGGCGACAAGAAGGTCATCGACTATCTCAACCGGGGCCTGCGCAGCGAGCTGACTGCCGTCAGCCAGTACTGGCTGCACTACCGCATGCTGCACAATTGGGGCTTCCTCGATCTCGCCAAGTACTGGCGCAAGGAATCGATCGAGGAGATGGTCCACGCGGACAAGTTCATCGACCGCATCCTGTTCCTCGAGGGCCATCCGAACCTGCAGGTCCTCGACCCGCTGCAGATCGGCCAGGATGTCGGCGAGATCATCCAGAGCGACCTGAACGCCGAGATCGGCGCCCGCGCGCTCTACCAGGAGGCGGCGGCCTATTGCGAGACCGTCAAGGACTATCCCTCTCGCGACCTGTTCATCGAGCTGATGACGGACGAGGAAGGCCATATCGACTTCCTCGAGACGCAGCAGGAGATCATCAAGACGATCGGTCTGCCGCTCTACATCCAGAAACACATGGGCCCGGTCGGCGGGGACCACTAAGGCGGCAATCCCGGCGCGCGCCCCCGGCGCCGCGC
>JAEZGJ010000112.1 GCA_023416965.1 Pseudomonadota bacterium
GGCGAGAGGCCGGTCCGGATCGAGAGCCGCCAAGGCCTCCGCCGGCTCGCCGATCCCGTCCGGGCCGACGGCGACAAGCGCCGGCAGCGGCACACACGGCTCGGGCTCGCCGCCTCCCGCGAGGTGCCGCCCGGCGGCGCGCAGCAGCCGCGCCATGTTCTCCGCTCCGCCACCGGCTTGGAAATAGCCGAGCAGCTGGTCGGCGAAGGCGGCCGGCACGGTGTGATAGGCCGCCAGCCTCGCGTCCGGCCGGTCGTCGCCGGGCAGGACCGCCAGAGCGATGCCGTGGGCGCGGCAGGCGGCATGGACCTGCTCGACGCCGTAGCGCCAGTAGTCGAGGCCGCCGAGGCAGCGGATCACCACGAAGCGGCTGGCCGCGATGGTCTTCTCCACCAGGAGGTCGGCCGAGAGCGGATGGCGCAGCCGCCGGAGGCTGGCGAGAGCCAGGGTCAGCCCGCCGCGCTCCGCCGCCGCGAGGGCGGAGAGGTCGCTGTCGGCGAAGGAGAGCACCACCATGTCGGCGGGCGGCAGGGCGAGGTCGACGGCCGAGCCGCCCTCGTCCAGCGTCACCGTCGTGGTGGGCAGGAGATGCATGCGGCCGCCCTCACTCCGCCAGGGCGGCGGCGACGGCCGCGCGGTCGAAGCCCTTGAGGCCGATGACCACCAGCCTGCCCTCGCGCGGCTCGCCGGCCGCGAAGGGCCGGTCGTAGTGGTGGGCGATCCGCCGCCCGACGCCCTGGATCACCAGCCGCATCGGCTTGTCGGCGACCGCCGTGAAGCCCTTGACCCGCAGAACGCCATCGGCCCCGGCCACCTTCGCCACACGCGCCGCCAGATCCTCCGCCGAGGCCGCGCGCGGCAGGGCGAAGGCGGCGCTGTCGAAATCGTCGTGGTCGTGGTCCGCCTCGCTCTCGTGGTGCGAGGGGCGAGCCGAAAGATCGCTCTCGGCTTCCGCGCCGAGGCCGATCACCAGCGCCGGCTCGATCCGGCCATGTGCGGCCTCGACGATCTTGATGGCCTTCGGCAGATGCGCCGCGATCTCGGCACGCACCCTCAGGCGATCGGTCTCGGACAGGGCGTCGCACTTGTTGAGGAGAATGAGGTCGGCGCAGAGAATCTGGTCCTCGAAGACCTCCTCCAGCGGATTGTCGTGATCGACCGCGCCGTCTCCGGCGCGCTGCGCCGCCAGCGCCGCGGGGTCCTCCGCGAAGGTGCCTTCGGCGACAGCGGGTCCATCCACCACGGCCACGACGCCGTCCACCGTCACCCGCGAGCGGATGGCCGGCCAGTTGAAGGCGCCGACGAGCGGTTTCGGCAGGGCGAGGCCCGAGGTCTCGATGAGGATGTGGTCCGGCGGCTCGGCGCGGCCGAGCAGCTTCTCCAGAGCCGGCACGAAATCGTCCGCCACCGTGCAGCAGATGCAGCCGTTGGGCAGTTCGACGATGTCCTCCGCCGTGCAGCCGGCGATGCCGCAGCCGGCGAGGAAGGAGCCGTCGAAACCGAGATCGCCGAACTCGTTGACGAGCACGGCGAGGCGGCGGCCGCCGGCATGTTCGAGCAGATGGCGGACGAGCGTCGTCTTGCCGGCACCGAGGAAACCGGTGACGATGGTGCAGGGGATCTTGGTGGGGGTCATGGCGCGGCTTGGCCCAGCGGGGGAATGCGGGCGACGACGCCCTTGCGGATGAAGTCGGGGCGCTCGCGCCAGGGAACGAGCCCGTCGGCGGTCGCCTGGTACTGGGCGGCGAAGGCGACGAGCGGCCCGGCATGGGCGGCCGGGTCGACGTCGCCATAGACATAGGTCCAGCGGCCGGGTGCGGTGATCGACACGGTGCAGGGGCGCTTGCACACGGACAGGCACTCGACCGGCTCGATGACGACGCGGCCGCCGGCACCGGGATCGGCCGCGATGGCCTCTCCGAGGGCGGCAAGGAGTTGTGCACCGGGACGCGGCGCGTCCGCGTCGGCACCGGCGGCCCGGCAGGTGGTGCAGACCATCAGGCGAACGGGTTCGTGTCCGGCCGGAGCCGGTCTTTCGACGGAAAGGGTCATGGCGGCCTCCGGCGTCAGGCGAGGCTGCGGGCGGCGATCACCAGGAAGACGAGGCCGACCGCGCCCATGGCCCCCGCCGCGGCGCGGAAACCCGCCGGGGCCTCGCCGCCGGTCGGAAAGAGGCGGCGCGCAGCGACGGCGATGGCGGTCGTGATGGCGGCCTGCACGACGACGAGGCCGACCAGGTAGGCGGCGATCGGCATGGGTTCGGCGCCGACCACGCTCTCGGCCAGGGCATGGCCGTGGGCAAAGCCCCCGACGAGAAAGGCGGAGCCGGTCACGGCCACCGGCAGGGCGGGGTTGAGGACGGCGATGAGAGCGATGGCGACGAGGCTGCCGGCCACCAGGAATTCGGCCGCCGGCAGGTCGATGCTGCCGAGATGGGCGGCGACGCCGAGGCCCATGGCGCCGATCCACAGCGCCGGAAGGATGAACCAGCCGCGGCCGGCGCGCGAGGCGAGGAGGCCGACGACCACGAGGGCGGCGAGATGGTCGAGGCCGAGGATCGGATGGCCGAAGCCGGAGAGCAGGCCCTGCAGGAAGGTGGTCGGCGTCGCCCCGCCCATCGGGTGGTGGGCGAGGGCCGGGCCCGTCGCGACGAGGCCCGCGAGGGCGGCGGACAAGGCGGTACGAACGATGCTCGACATCGTGGCAGTCTCCGTCAGGCGGCCGGACGCATCCGGCAAAGCTCCCACAGACGGAGCCGGACGCAAGCGACGTCCGGACACAGCCGCCAGCGGAACACCCCGTCCGTTGGGCCTATGAGAAGCACGGGTGACGGCAGGTCTCCTGGCTCACGGCTCCAGCCCTGCACCGCCTTCCCGGACCTGGAGGTCCAGTGGCATCCGGCGCAGGGATCGCCGCTTACAGTTGCGGGGGCAGCCGCGGCGTCGCACCGCGTTCCCTTTTCACCTCCCGGGGGAGGCACCGTCACCCCCATAGGACTATCGGGGCGCTGCGCCATTTGCAATCCGTCCGGACACGCGCGGGACGTGTCCGGCCGCGCAGCCGGTTTGCAAGCGGCGCCGGGCTGGGCGATATGCCGCCCATGACGATTCCCCCTCTTACCCTGGTCCTCGGCGGCGCCCGCTCCGGCAAGAGCCGCCATGCCGAGCGGCTCGTGGAGAGCATGCCCGGCCCGTGGACCTACATCGCCACGGCACAGGCTTTCGACGGCGAGATGCGCGACCGCATCGCCGTCCACCGCCAGCGCCGCAGCGCCGGCTGGAGCATCGTGGACGCCCCGCTCGACCTCGCCGGCGCAATCGCCACCGCACCGCCGGGCGGCGCCGTGCTGGTCGACTGCCTGACCCTCTGGCTCACCAACGTCATGCTCGCCGAGCGGAACGTGGCCGCCGAATCGGAGGCCCTGATCGTCGCGTGCCGTGCGGCGCCGGGGCCGCTGGTCCTCGTCGGCAACGAGGTTGGGCTCGGCATCGTGCCGGACAACGCCCTCGCCCGCCGCTTCCGCGACGCCGCCGGCCGGCTGCACCAGGACCTTGCCGCCGTCGCCGACCGCGTGGTCTTCATGGTCGCCGGCCTGCCCATGCAGGTGAAGTGAGGACGCCGATGACGACAGAGACGGACCAGGCCGCCCGCCATCGCGCGAAGATGGAGAAGCGCAAGGCGGTGCAGGACGCCGAGGTGGCCTCCAAGACCATCGAAAAGGGCCTGCTCATCGTCAATACCGGCCCGGGCAAGGGCAAGTCGACCGCGGCCTTCGGTCTCATCCTGCGCGCCCTCGGCCACGGCTGGCGCGTCGGCGTAGTGCAGTTCATCAAGGGCGCCTGGGACACCGGCGAGCGCCGCGCGCTGGAGGCCTTCGGCGAGCGCGTCGCCTGGCACACGATGGGCGAAGGGTTCACCTGGGAGACCCAGGACAAGGCCCGCGACATCGCCGCCGCCACCCGTGCCTTCGACAAGGCGCGCGAGCTGATGGCCGATACCACCATCGGCCTCGTCGTACTGGACGAGCTCAACATCGCCCTGCGATACGACTACCTGCCGCTGGACGCGGTCGTCGCCACGCTGGCCGGCCGGCGCGAGGGCCTGCACGTCGTCGTCACCGGCCGCAATGCCAAGCCGGAGCTGATCGCCGCCGCCGACCTCGTCACGGAGATGGGGCAGGTGAAGCACCACTTCGCCGCCGGCGTGAAGGCGCAGAAGGGCATCGAATTTTGACGCGCGCCCTGATGATCCAGGGCACGGGATCGGATGTCGGCAAGTCGCTGCTGGTGGCCGGCCTCGCCCGCCTCTTCGCGAGGCGCGGGCTGACGGTGCGCCCCTTCAAGCCGCAGAACATGTCGAACAACGCCGCCGTCACCGCCGATGGCGGCGAGATCGGCCGCGCCCAGGCGCTGCAGGCCCGCGCCGCCTTCGTCGCGCCCTCCGTCCACATGAACCCTGTCCTGCTCAAGCCCCAGAGCGAAACCGGTGCCCAGGTCGTCGTCCAGGGCCGGCGCATCGGCAATGCCGGCGCCCGCGCCTTCCAGGACTGGAAGCCGCGGCTGCTGGAGGCTGTTCTCGATTCCTTCGGCCGCCTGTCGGCGGAGGCCGACCTCGTCCTGGTGGAGGGCGCCGGCTCCGCCTCGGAGGTGAATCTGCGCGCCGGCGACATCGCCAACATGGGCTTCGCGCGCGCCACCGGCACGCCGGTCGTCCTCGTCGGCGACATCGAGCGCGGCGGCGTCATCGCCAGCCTCGTCGGCACGAAGGCCGTCATCAGCCCCGAGGATGCGGCCGTGGTCCAGGGCTTCATCGTCAACCGTTTCCGCGGCGACCCGTCGCTCTTCGCCGAGGGCATGACCTTTATCGCCGCGCGCACCGGCTGGGCGCCGATCGGGCTCGTTCCCCATTTCGCCGAAGCCGCGCGCCTCCCGGCTGAGGACATCATGGGCCTGAAGGCCGGCCTCGGTACCGGTGGAGGCGATCGACCCGTGATCGCCGTGCCGGTCATGCCGCGCATCGCCAATTTCGACGATCTCGACCCGCTCAAGGCCGAGCCGGGGGTCGAGATCCGGCTGGTGGAGGCCGGCACACCACTCCCCGCCGAGGCGGCCCTCGTTCTCCTGCCCGGCTCCAAGGCGACCATCGACGATCTCGCCTTCCTGCGCGCTCAGGGCTGGGACATCGACATCGCCGCCCATGTCCGGCGCGGCGGCCGGGTGCTCGGCATCTGCGGCGGATACCAGATGCTCGGGCGGACCATCGCCGACCCCCAGGGCATCGAGGGCGCGCCGCGTAGCGTGACGGGCCTCGGGCTCCTCGACGTCGAGACGGTGCTGACGGCGGACAAGAGCCTCGTGCCGGGCCCCGGCACGGCGGACGGCACATCCCTCGCCGGCTACGAGATGCATGTGGGGGTGACGACGGGGCCGGCGGCGGAGCGTCCCTTTGCCCGCCTCACGGGCGGGCGGTCCGACGGCGCCGTCTCGCCGGACGGACGGATCGCAGGTACCTATGTCCACGGCCTGTTCGCGGCGGACGGGATGCGCCGCGCCTTCATCCAGGGGCTCGGCAGCGCCACCTCCGACCTCGCCTATGAAGCCATGGTCGAGCGCGTGCTCGACGGCCTCGCCGCCCATCTCGAGCGCCACCTCGACATCGACCGCCTGTGGCAGATTGCCGGCGGCGTCAAAGGCTGAGCTCCAGCAGCACCAGCGCCGCGACCAGTCCCCAGCCAATGGCGAGCGCCCGACGGTAGAGCCGCAGCGCCGCGCGGATGTCGCCGGCATGGGCTTCCGTCCGCCCCTCCCCCATGAAGGCGTCGGCGACCAGCGCCGTGCCGTAGACCCGAGGCCCGGCGAGCCTGAGGCCGAGCGCCCCCGCCATGGCCGCCTCGGGCCAGCCTGCATTGGGCGAGCGATGGCGCCGCGC
>JAEZGJ010000226.1 GCA_023416965.1 Pseudomonadota bacterium
GTGCCGACGTCGCCGGTGTGGAGCCAGCCGTCGACGATGGTCTCGGCGGTCTTCTCCGGCTGGTTGAGGTAGCCCTTGATGATGGTGGGACCGCGGGCGAGGATCTCGCCACCCGGGCCGATCTTCATCTCGATGGCGCTGGTGGGACGGCCGATCGTGCCGGGCTTGACCTTGTCCACCGGCACGACCGAGCCGGCGCCTGAGGTCTCCGTCATGCCCCAGACCTCCAGCATGGGTACGCCGAGGGCGAAGTACCAGCGGATGAGGTCGGGGGAGATCGGCGCGGCGCCGGTGACGAGGAAGCGGCAGCGGTGGATGCCGATGGCCTTGCGGACATTGTTCAGCGCCAGCCAGCGGCCGAGCGCCACTTGCATCCGCAGGGCGAGCGGCACCGGCCGGCCCTCGATCAGGAGTTCGGCGGCCTGCCTGCCCTGCTCGATCGCCCAGCCGTAGAGCGCCCGCTGCAGCGGCGTCGCCTCCTTCAGGCGGATCATGACGGCGGAATAGAACTTCTCCCAGATGCGCGGCACGGCGAAGAAGATGGTCGGCGCGATCTCGCGCACGTTGTCCGGAACGGTCTCGGGGTTCTCGACGAAGTTCAGCGTCGCCCCGGAATAGAGCGCCAGGAACTGGCCGCCGACGCGCTCGGCCACATGGCAGAGCGGCAGAAAGGCCATGCGCTGGTCGTCCTCGTTCTGGCGGATCGACTCGTTGGAGATGACGGAGATGGCGGAGAGGATGTTGCGATGGGTGATCATCGCACCCTTGGGCTTGCCCGTGGTGCCGGAGGTATAGACGAGGATGGCGAGGTCCTCCGGCCCGCGCGAGGCGAGCCGGCGATCCCACTCGCCGGGATCGGCGGCATCGGCCTCGCGGCCGAGGGCGCGCAGGGCGTCGAGCGTCATCACCTGCGGGTCGGAGAAGTGGCGAAGGCCCTCCGTCTCCATGACGATGATGCGCTCGAGCGACGGCACCGCCTCGCGGACGGCGAGGATCTTGTCGAGCTGCTCCTCGTCCTCGACGAAGACGAAACGGGATCGGGAATCGGCGAGGAGATACTCACATTGCGGCGGAGCGTCGGTCGGGTAGATGCCGCTGGAGACACCGCCCGCGCAAATGATTCCGTAGTCGGCAAACGACCATTCCTGCCGCGTGTTGGCGAGGATGGAGGCGACGTCCCCGGGCTTCAGGCCGAGGGCGACAAGGCCCATGGCGATCTCGCGCACGACGGCGCCCATGCCGGCCCAACTCGTCTCCTTCCAGAGGCCGAACTCCTTCTGCCGGACGGCGACCCTCTCGGCGCGCTGGCGCACCGCCGCGGTGAAGACCTGCGAGACCGTGTCTCCCGGGGGGATGACGGCAGGGCGGATGGCCTGGTTCGGCCAGATGTCAAACATGGCGGCCTCCCGGGGTAACGTGGGGCTGACGCGGGATGCGGCGGGAAAGGAGGAGCGACACCACGACTGGTCCAGCCATCGCCATCACCGCCACATCTTCTTCTTCTTCCAGCGGCGCTCGCCGCGGACACCGGCCTCCTTCTGGCCGAGGTAGAACTCCTTCACGTCGTCCTTCTCGGCGAGCACCGCGGCCCGGTCCTCCATGACGATCCGCCCGAGTTCGAGGATGTAGTCGTAGTCGGCGGTGGCAAGGGCGAGAGCAGCGTTCTGCTCGACGAGGAGGATGGTGACGCCCTCCTCGCGGTTGATGCGCTTGACGATGGCGAAGATCTCCTGGGTGAGCTTCGGCGACAGGCCCAGCGAGGGCTCGTCGAGGAGCAGGAGATCGGGCCGCGACATCAGCGCCCGCGAGATGGAGAGCATCTGCTGCTGGCCGCCGGAGAGGAGCCCGGCATCCTGCTCCGAGCGCTCCTTCAGGATGGGGAAGTAGCGCTCCATCCGCTCGATGTCGCGGGCCACCTCGTCCCGGTCGGAGCGGGTATAGGCGCCCATCAGGAGGTTGTTGCGGACCGACAGGAGCGGGAAGACCTCGCGGCCCTCGGGCGCCTGGCTGAGACCGCGGCGGACGATGTCGGCGGGGTCGCGGCGCTCGATGTTCTCGCCCTTGAAGGCGATGGAGCCCTTCTGCGGGTCCAGGATGCCGGAGATTGTCTTCAGGATGGTGGTCTTGCCGGCGCCGTTGGCGCCCAGCACGGTGACGATGGAGCCCTTCGGCACCGCGAGCGAGACGCCGCGGATGGCCTTTACCGCGCCATAAGCGGCCTCGACATTGGCGAGGGTGAGGATGGGCTCGCTCATGACGCCGCCCTTTCGGCTGCAGCCTCAGCCGCCGCCGGCGTGCCGATATAGGCCTCGACCACGGCCGGGTGGTGCTGGACCTCGGACGGCGATCCCATGGCAAGGACGCGGCCCTGGTTCATGGCCATGACGCGGTCGGAGACGCGGGAGACGAGGGTCATGTCGTGCTCCACCATGATGACGGTGATGCCGAGGTCGCGGGTGATGTCCTCGATCCAGAAGGCCATGTCCTCGGTCTCCTCGACATTCAGGCCGGAGGAGGGCTCGTCCAGCAGGAGGAGCTTGGGCCGGGTGCAGAGCGCCCGGCCGAGTTCGACCACCTTGCGGGCGCCGTAGGGCAGGCCGGCGACGGGGGCGTCGCGGTGGACGGCGAGGTCGAGCAGGTCGATCACCTCCTCCACCTTCTCGCGCAGCGCGACTTCCGCGCGCTTCACCGAGGGCAGGAAGAGCGCCTCGGCGAGCGGGTTGGTCGTGCGGTGGACATGGGCGCCGATGAGCAGGTTCTGCAGCACGGTGGCGTGTTCGAAGAGCTCGATGTTCTGGAAGGTGCGGGCGATGCCGAGGCCGGCGATGCGGTGGGCGGGCAGCTTCGTGATCTCCTCGCCCTCCAGCATCACGCGCCCGGCGGTCGGGTTGTAGATGCGGCTGATGATGTTGAAGACGGTGGTCTTGCCGGCGCCGTTGGGGCCGATGATGGTGAAGACCTCGCCCTTGTCGACGGTGAAACTCACCCCGTCGACGGCCTTCAGGCCGCCGAACTGCACCGCGATGGATTCGGCCTCGAAGAAGGGCGCGCTCATTTCAGCCGGTCCGATTTCTGGAAGGCCTTCTGCCGGCGGAACATGCCCTTCCGGTAGAAGGGGAACAGGTCGAAATAGGCCCGCGTCTTCAGCCAGGCGCCGTAGATGCCGAGCGGCTCGAAGAGCACGACGAGGATCAGCACGGCGCCGAAGACGGTGGGCTGCAGGCCGGTGGCTTCCGCGAGGAAGGTCGGCAGCAGCGGCTTCACGGCGTTGATCACCTGCGGCAGGGCGATGAGGAAGGCGGCGCCGTAGATGGCGCCGTGGACCGAGCCGAGGCCGCCGATGACCACCATCATGACGAGCTCGATCGACTGCACGACAGTGAACTGGTCGGGGGAGAGGAAGCGGATGTTGTGGGCGTAGAGCGCGCCGGCGACGCCGGCAAAGGCGGCGGAGATGGCGAAGGAGAGCGTCTTGTAGAAGGCGAGATTGACGCCCATCGACTGCGCCGAGATCTCGGAATCGCGGATGGCGACGAAGGCGCGCCCCGTCGGCGAGCGCAGGAGGTTGACGACGATCAGCGTCGCGGCAAGGGCGAAGGACAGGCAGAGATAGTAGAAGCTCGGCCCGTCGGCGAAACGCCAGCCGAAAAGGCTCACGGGCGGCACCATCAGGCCGGCATTGCCGCCGGTGACGTGTTCGGCACGAGCGATGATCTCCTCGATGATGGTGCCGAAGGCGAGGGTGGCGATGCCGAGATAGAGCCCCTTCACCCTGAGCGCAGGCAGCCCGACGATGATGCCGACCACCGCCGCGAAGAGCGCCGCCGCGGCGACCCCGACGAAGAAGGGCACGCCCGCCGTCACCAGCACACCCTGCGTATAGGCGCCCACCGCCATGAAGGCGGCGTGGCCGAGAGAGAGCTGGCCGGTGAAGCCGGCGAGCAGCATGAGGCCGAGGGCGACGATGGCGTAGATGCAGACCTGGGAGAGCTGGGTGAGCACATAGGGCGAGACGAGAGCCGGTGCGACCAGCAGCACCGCCATGAGCAGGCCGTACCAGAAGACCTGGCCACCGTGCTGGACGAGCTCGATGTCCTGCTCGTAGCGCGTCTTGAAGATGAAGCGCATGGCGTCAGACCTTCTTCGCCAGGCGCTCGCCGAACAGGCCGTTCGGCTTGAGCACGAGCATGGCGAGCACGACCATGAAGGGCGCCGCGTCCTTGAAGCCCTCCATCAGGTAGAAGCCGGCGAGGGATTCGACGACGCCGATGATCAGCCCGCCGACGATGGCGCCGGGCAGGGAGGTGAAGCCGCCGATCACCGCGGCCGGGAAGGCCTTGATGCCGATGAAGCCCATATTGGCGTGGATGAAGGTGAGCGGCGCGAGCAGGATGCCGGCGATCGCCGCCACCGCCGCCGAGATGGCCCAGATGAGGCTGGAGAGCCGCTTCACCGGGATGCCCATGTAGTAGGCCGCCAGCTGGTTCTGGCTCATGGCCTGCATGGCGATGCCGATCTTGGTGTAGCGGAAGAGCGCCGCGAGCAGGGCGCAGAGCACGACGGTCACGGCGATGATGACGATGTGCTCGGCGGAGATGACGAGCCCGCCGAAGCGGAACACCTCGCCGCGGAAGGGCACGGGGAGGCTGTGGGTGTCGGTACCGATCACAGGGATCATGGTGACGAGGCCGCGGGCCATGTAACCGAAGCCGATGGTGACCATGACGATGGCCACCGCCGACTGGCCGAGGATGGGCCTGAGGATGATGCGCTCGTTGAGGAAGCCGATGAGGGCGGTCACCGCCATGGCGACGATGATCACCGCCCAGTAGGGCATGCCGAGGGTGGTTGCGGCGAAGAGGCCGGCGAAGCCGCCGATCATCAGCAACTCGCCCTGGGCGAAGTTGACCGTCTCGGTGGCCTTGTAGATGAGCACGAAGCCCAGCGCGATGAGGCCGTAGATGCACCCCTGCGCGAGCCCGCTGATCACCAGCTGGATGAACTGCACCTGCCCTCTCCCTGGACGGCGTTTCCTCTGACTTGTTTCACGGCCGGTTTTCCGGCTCGCAGGCACGTGTCGTCTCGAAGCCTTGCCGCAATCGGCTCAGGCTGCAAGCCTCAGGATGGATCGCGCCTCGGCGGGGCTGGCGACCTCGCGGCCGGCGGCGCGCACGAGGCCGGCGATCTCCTCGATCAGCGGCCCGTTGGAGGCGACCTTGGCTCCGTCGGCGCGGTAGAACGTGTCCTCGAGCCCGGTGCGCATGTGGCCACCGAGTTCGGCGCAACGCCGGTGCAGCGCCCATATGCCGGCGCGCCCGATGGCGGTGACCTGCCAGTTGGCGCCGGGTGCCTTGAGCTTCAGGAGGATGGGCAGGAGGTCGGGATCGGCGGGCATGCCGGACTCGACGCCCATGACGAAATTGTACTGGAGCGGCGCGGTTGTCATGCCGGTGTCGCGGTACATGGCGACGGCGCGGACGATGCCGGTGTCGAAACACTCGAATTCCGGCAGGGTACCGGTCTCGGCCATGACGTCGAGATAGGCCTTCACCTTCTCCACGGGGTTGTCGAAGAGCATAGGCGGCCAGGCCCAGCTGCCGTCGGCCTTGACCTTCAGATAGTTCAGCGAGCCGGCATTGCAGGCGGCGATCTCCGGACGGGTTTCGCGGATGCAGGCGAGCGCGCCGGCATAGTCGGGCCCCACCACGCCCGAGGTGTGGTTGATGACGACGCCGGGGCAGGCGTCGCGGATGGCGGCCTGCACCTCGGCCGACAGGGCCGGGTCCCATGAGGGCAAATGGCCCCTGCCCTCGCCCTGCTGGCGCAGGTGGATATGCATGACGGAGGCGCCGGCGTCATAGGCGCGCCTGGCCTCCGCCGCCATTTCGGCCGGCGTCACCGGTACCGAATGCTGCCGGGGGTCGGTCAGGACGCCGTTGAGGGCACAGGTGATGACGGCCTTGTCGCTCATGGAGTCCCGTCACGCGTGAGGTCGAGGGCCATGGTCGCCGCGTCGCCGGGCGCGGTCTTGCGTTGAGCCGCTGCGCTCATCGGCCCGTCCAGACCGGCTTGCGCTTGTCCTGGAAGGCCCTGATGCCCTCCTTGGCGTCCTCGGTGGCGGCGGTGAGCGCGATCTGGCCCTCGGTATAGGCGATGGCCTCGTCGAAGCTCATGGCATGGATGGCGCGCATCGCATATTTGCCGCGGCGGATGGCGGTGGGCGACTTGTCGACCAGGCGGCCGACCAGCCAGTCGACCTTGGCGTCGAGTTCGGCCGCGGGCGCGACGTGGTTGACCAGACCCGCCGCCATCGCCTCGGCGGCACCGAAGGGTTCGCCGGTCAGGCACCATTCGGCGACGAGGCGGCGCGGCACGGTGAGCTGCAGGAGGCTCAGCACCTGCATGGGAAAGACGCCGACCTTGACCTCCGGCAGGCCGAAGAGTGCGCCCTCGGCGGCGACCGCCATGTCGGTCATGCACAGGAGCCCCATGCCCCCGGCCATGCAGGTGCCGTTGACACGGGCGATGGAGGGCTTGGTGCCGTTCTGGGCGAGGCGCAGCAGATCGGCATAGTCGCTGTTCGGCTTGGAGAAGTCCTGGAAGAAGCTCTGGCCGCCGCCGAGATCGGCCCCCGCGCAGAAGGCCTTGTCGCCGGCTCCGGTGAGGACGATGACGCGGATGTCGGGATCCTCGTGGGCGGCGCGCCAGCCGGCGGCGATGCCGGCGACCACCTCTGCGTTCATGGCGTTGCGCTTGTCCGGCCGGTTGATGGTGATGGTGAGGACGTGTCCGGATTTCGCGGTGAGAACGGCGTCGGTCATGGTGTCTCTCCCTCAGCCCGCGGCCTTCTCGACCGCTGCGAGCAGGCGGCCCGTCGTCACCTGGTCGCCGACGGCGACGGCGATCTCGCCGACCGTACCCGACACGGCGCTGGCATGGACATGTTCCATCTTCATGGCCTCGAGCGTGACGATCGCCTGGCCGGCGGCGACAGTCTCGCCGGGCCCGGCATGGACGGCGACGACGCGGCCGTTCATCGCCGCGAGAATGCGGCCATCGGACCCGTCGAAGCCCGCCCGCCGCGCCGGAGCTCGGGTGAGGTCGCGGACGATGACCTGGTCGACGCCGCGCTGGATGAAGAGATCCGCGCCCTCCCGCCAATAGGCGACCTCGTCCGCGACGCCGTCCCAGACGAAGCGGCACCGCGGCGCGTCCTCGCCGAAATCGTCGCGCGCCGGCTCGAAGCGGACGCCGTACTCCGCCCCGCCCGCGGCGATGCGGCACGTGCCGTCGCGCTCCTGGCGGAGCACAACCTCGTGGCGTTCTCCGTCGATCTCCAGCAGCATGGGCACCGGCAAGGGCGGGGCGAGGCTGCGGAGACGGTAGCGATAGCGGTCCGGCGTCTGGTCGTCGTGAAGGACCGCGGCCGCGAGCACCGCATCGGGAAGGCCCTGCGGGACGGGGCGCGCGAGCTCGGCACCGTGGTCGGCGAGGAAGGCGGTCGTCGCCTCGCCGGCGGCGAAGACGGGATGGGCGAGGGCGCGGGCGAGAAAGCCCTGGTTGGTCATCACCCCGAGGCTGGCGAAGGTCTTCAGCCAGTTGCTCAGCTCCGTCAGCGCCTCCGCGCGGGTGGGAGCGTGGGCAAAGACCTTGGCGACCATGGAATCGTAATAGGGGGAGACCTCGCCGCCCCGGCCCATGGCCGTGTCGACGCGGGCCCAGTCCTGGGAGTATTCCCGCCAGGTGTGGAAGCGGCCGGACTGGGGCAGGAAGTCCCGCGACGGGTCTTCGGCGCAGAGGCGGATCTCGATCGTGTGCCCGCCGGCCGGCATCCCCCATTCCTCGCGATGGATGGCCTCGCCCGCGGCGATCCTGAGCTGCCAGTTGACGAAGTCCCGCCCGACATTCGCCTCGCTCACCCGGTGCTCCACCTGGAGGCGGGTGTTCATCTCCATGAAATAGAAGTTGCCGTCGCGGTCGAGCAGGAATTCGAGGGTGCCGGCACCCTCGTAGCCGAGCGCCCTGACCGCCTTCACCGCCACGTCTCCCATCCTCGAGCGCAGGTCGCGTGAGACGGCGGGCGAGGGCGCCTCCTCGATGAGCTTCTGGTGGCGGCGCTGCACCGAACAGTCGCGCTCGCCCATGTGCCAGGCATGGCCGTGGCGGTCGCCGAAAACCTGGATCTCGACATGGCGGGGCGCGACGATCGCCTTCTCGATGAGCACGGTCGGGTCGCCGAAGGCATTGGCGGCCTCCGAACGCGCGCTGCGCAGCGCCTCTGCGAATTGGGCCGTCTCGCCGACGAGCCGCATGCCGCGGCCGCCGCCGCCCGCCACGGCCTTGATCATGACGGGAAAGCCGATGGCCTCCGCCTCGGCCGCGAGGCGCTCGTCGGACTGGTCCTCGCCCTGATAGCCCGGCACGACGGGCACGCCCGCCGCCTCCATGAAAGCCTTGGCGCGGGCCTTGTCGCCCATGGCCTCGATACATTCGGGCGAGGGGCCGACGAAGACGAGGCCGGCCTCGCGGCAGGCGCGGGCGAAGGCGGCGTTCTCCGCGAGAAAACCGTAGCCGGGGTGGATGGCATCGGCGCCCGTCGCCTTGGCGGCGGCGATGATGGCGGGGATGTTCAGGTAGGAGTCGGAGGGGCGCGGCCCGCCGATCAGCACGGCGCGGTCGGCGGCATGCACATGGGCGGCGCCCGCATCGGCGGAGGAATGGACCGCGACGGTGGAGAGGCCGAGGCTTCGCGCGGTGGCGAAGATGCGCAGGGCGATCTCGCCGCGATTGGCGACGAGCAGGGTGCGGAAGGGGGTCGCGGTCACCATCACGGCCTCGCCACGGAGAACTGCATGGGCACCGGCTGCCGGCGTGCGGCCTCGCGGCAGGTGGCGAGCACTTCGGCGAGAACGGCGCGGGTGTCGCGGGGGTCGATGACGCCGTCGTCGAGCAGGCGCGCCGATGTGGTGAAGACGTCCATCTGGCTCTCGAAGAGTTCGGTGATCTGGGCCTTCATGGCGGCGATCTGCGCCTCGTCCGCCTCCTTGCCGCGCCGCGCCGCGCCGGCGCGGGCGACGATGGCCATGGTCTCGGCGGCCTGCTCGGCGCCCATCACGGCGGTGCGGGCATTGGGCCAGGAGAAGCAGAAGCGCGGATGGAAGCCGCGGCCGCACATGCCGTAATTGCCGGCGCCATAGGAGGCGCCGCAATAGAGGGTGATCTGCGGCACGGTGGCATTGGTCACGGCCTGGATCATCTTGGAGCCGTGCTTGATCATGCCGGCCTCCTCATAGGCGCGGCCGACCATGAAGCCGGTGGTGTTGTTGAGGTAGAGGATCGGCGTATCCGACTGGCAGCAGGCCTGAATGAAATGCGTCGCCTTGTTGGCGCCGGCAGGATCCAGGGGGCCGTTGTTGGTGATGATGCCGACGGGGTGGCCCTCGATCGTGGCATGGCCGCAGACGGTGGCCGGACCGAAGCCCTCACCGAAGGCGAGGAAGTTCGAGCCGTCGACGATGCGGGCGATGACCTCGCGCATGTCGACGGGGCGCTTCAGGTCGGCCGGCATGATGCCGAGGAGCTCCTCGGCGTCGTAGAGCGGCGGCGCGAACTCCCGCTCGCCGGAGGGGGCGTCCCGGTTCCAGTCGAGAGCCGCCACGATTTCGCGGGCGAGGCGCAGGGCGTCGCGGTCGTCCTCGGCGAGATAGTCGCCGAGGCCCGAGACCGTGGTGTGCATCTCGGCGCCGCCGAGATCCTCCTCCGAGGCGATCTCGCCGGTCGCGGCCTTGAGGAGCGGCGGGCCGGCGAGGAAGGCCCGGGTGCGGCCGCGCACCATGACGATGTAGTCGGAGAGCCCGGTCTGGTAGGCGCCGCCGGCGGTGGAGGAGCCGTGGGTGACGGTGATGACCGGCAGCCCCGCCGCCGAGAGCCTGGCGAGGTTGCGGAAGATCTGGCCGCCATGGATGAAGTGCTCGACCCGGTAGCGCAGCAGGTTGGCGCCGGCGCTCTCGACGAGCTGGATGAAGGGCAGGCGGTTCTCCAGCGCCAGTTCCTGGACGCGGAGCTGCTTTTCGAGCCCCATCGGCTGGAGCGCGCCGGCATCGATGCCGGAATCGGAGGCCGAGATCATGCACCGCACGCCGGAGACGAAGCCGATGCCGGCGATGACGCCGCTTCCCGGCACGCTCTTCTCCGGATCGGGGCTGTCCATCAGGTAGCCCGAGAGCGCGCAGAGTTCGAGGAAGGGCGCGCCGGGGTCGCGGAGGAGGCCGATGCGCTCGCGCGGCAGGAGCTGGCCGCGCTCGTGGAACCGGGGTCCGGCGGCGGCGGAGGCGCGGCGGGCGCGCTCCTCGAGGGCGCCGGTGCGGGCGAGGAGGGCGAGCATGGCCTCGCGGTTGGCGGCAAAGCCTTCGCTCGTCGGGGCGATGCGGGTCTCGATCACGGCCATGACGCGGCTCATCCTCGCTTGTCGGCCTGGAAGACTGGCGGGCCGGTCCTCCGCCGTCTTGTGCGGAGTGGCTGATAGGAATTCCGCGGGTGGTGGGGAGGACAATGACCTGGCGCAGGGCCGGCAAAGCCTTGCCGCCGGCTCAGAACCCCGGCTTCACGCCCTGTTCGGCGGCGGCCTTGTCCTGCGCGGCGAGCGCCCGGCGATAGCCGTCGCGGGCTTTCAGCCGCTGCCAGTAGGCGGACGTCTGCGGCTGGAAATCCTTCGCGAGGCCGATCACCTCGGCCAGCATCAGCGCATAGCCCACCGCGATGTCGGCAACGGTGAAGCGTCCGCCGGCGAGCCACTCGTGCTGCGTGAGATGGGCGTCGAGCATGCGCAGGCGGCCATGGAACCACTTGGCGTAGTCCTCGGCGACCTGGGGCTGGCGGCGTTCCGGCGGCTCGAACCGCCCGTAGCGCAGCACCAGGGCCTGCGGGAAGGTCAGCGTCGCGTCGCTCTGGTGCAGCCAGTTGAGCCAGAGACCGTAATCGGGCTCGTCGGGCCTAACCGCCAGCGGCGTCGGCCCGTAGCGTACGGCGAGATATTCGCAGATCGCAGCGGATTCGCTCATCCGGGTGTCGCCGTCGACGAGGAAGGGCACGGTGCCCAGCACGTTGACATCGAAATAGTCCTTGGCGAAGGCCCGCGGCGGAAAGGGCAGCACCCTCAGCTCATAGGCGAGGCCCATTTCCTCCAGCGTCCAGAGCGGCCGGAAGGAACGGGCGGACAGGCAGTGATAGAGGATCATTGGCGGTTGCTCATGCCCGGCAGGGTGCCCATCGCCTTGGCGATGATGGAGAGCATGACCTCGTCGGCGCCGCCGGCAATCGAGGTCAGGCGCGCGTCGCGGTAGTAGCGGGTGACGGGCGTCTCGTTCATGTAACCCATGCCGCCCCAGTACTGCATGCAGGCATCGGAGATCTCCCGACCCATGCGGCCGGCCTTCAGCTTGGCCATGGAGGCCAGGGTCGTCATGTCCTCGCCGGCCATCATCTGCTCGGCAGCGCGATAGATGAGCGAGCGCAGCAGTTCCACCTCGGTCTTGAGTTCGGCGAGGCGGAAATGAACCACCTGGTTGTCGAGGATGGAGCGGCCGAAGGCCTGCCGGCCACGGGTATATTCGATCGTCTGGTCGATGATCCATTCGGCCGGCTTCAGGCAGGCGGCGGCGCCCCAGAGCCGCTCCTCCTGGAACTGCATCATCTGGTAGGTGAAGCCCTTGCCCTCGTCGCCGATGCGGTTGCGCTTCGGCACCCTCACCTCGTCGAAGAAGATCTGCGCCGTGTCGGAAGCACGCATGCCGAGCTTGTCGAGGGTGCGGGCCACCGTGACGCCCTTCTCCTTCATCGGCACGCAGATGAGCGACTTGTTGCGGTGGGCGGGGCCGTCGCCGGTATTGGCAAGGAGGCAGATCCAGTCGGCCTGGGCGCCGTTGGTGATCCACATCTTGCCGCCGGTGATGACATAGTCGTCGCCGTCGGAGCGAGCCGTGGTCCGGATGGAGGCGACGTCGGAGCCGGCGCCGGGTTCCGAGACGCCGATGCAGGCGACCTGCTCGCCCGAAACCGCGGGGGCCAGGAACTCGCGCTTGACGTGATCGGAGCCGAAGCGGGCGAGGGCCGGGGTCGCCATGTCGGTCTGCACGCCGATGGCCATGGGCACCGAGCCGCAATGGATGCCGCCCACCTCCTCGGCCATGAGCAGGGCGTATGAATAGTCGAGCCCCATGCCGCCATATTCGACCGGCTTGTTCAGCCCGAGATAGCCGGCATCGCCGAGCTTCCTGAAGAGATCATGGGCGGGGAAGCGGCCCTCCGCCTCCCAGGCATCCACATGCGGGTTGATCTCGGTGGCGATCAGCTTCTGCAGGCTGCGCCTGACCTCGTCGTGCTCGGCGGTGAACAGCATGGCGGCAACGGCTCCGGTGTGGATGTCCGGCGGCAAGGCTAGAGCCGGCGCGGCCCCGCCGGCTTGCGTGGACTGGTCATGCGGAGAGCGCCGGCGCACCCCGGAAGATCTCCAGCTCGCGCGAGCCGGAGAAGATGGCGCGCGGCTGGAGGCCGTAGAAGCGGCGGATGGAATGGGAGAAATGGGTCGAGTCGGGATAGCCGATGTCCAGCGCCAGATGGGCCATGTTGATGGTCTCGTTGGCGAAGTTGAGGAGGTGGCGGGCCCGCTTCCAGGCCCGGCAGGCGCGGAAGGCGATGCCGGTCTCCTGCTTGAACAGGTGCAGGAAGCGCGACACCGAGAGACTGACGAGGCCGGCGCAGTCGGCGGCGGTGAGCCCCTCGCCCGGCCTGTCGCCGAGGGCGGCGAGCACCCGCAGGATGCGCGGATCGACGGCGCGACGCTGCAAGGGGGCGCCGAAGACGGCGGTGTCGAATTCGGCTGACGTAATGCCATGGGTCGGCCGCTGGGCCCGCAGCCGGGCGCAGGCCTCGCGCAGGGTCCGGGCGAGCGCCGCCTCGTCCATGGCAGCGAGTGTCGCGGTCAGCCGCGCCAGCGCGGCGGGATCGACCGATTCCGGCTCGACCAGCCCGCCGACGACGCTTGGATGCTCCGGCTCGATGCTGTGCTCGCGATAGGCCGGCATCACCGCCGCCTCGACCATGCGGTCGGGCTCGCCTGCGACGGAAAGCCTCAGCCGTCCTTCCATACCGGCGAAGACGATGAAGGCGCCGAGCGTGCGCTTCTTCGGCCGACCGAGGAGACCCGCATAGAAGACGCGTTCGGGTCCCACGAGCATGAAGCGCGGCGATCCTTGCATGCACGTCCTCCGGAATGTTCTCGTTTTGCGGCGACTATAGCGCGGGCCCGCCGGCTTGCCACCGCGCCGAAGGATACAGGTCTGGAGACCGCTTGCCGCCCCGAGACCCGCCTTAGCCTAAAGACTAGTGCGCGGCTGCCCTGCGTCCGAAGCGTTGCTCGCCTGCCCGAACGTTCGGCTTATGGCCCGCTTCGGCGGACCTTTTTAGAATTCGCCCCGCCCTTCTGGAGGAATTGATATGAAACGCCGCAATTTCCTGGCCGCTTCCGGTGCCGGCCTCGCCGCCGCCGCCGTGGCGGCGCCCGCCGTCGCCCAGTCCGCCCCCGAGATCAAGTGGCGCCTGACCTCGAGCTTCCCGAAGTCGCTCGACACGATCTATGGCGGCGCCGAGACCATCGCCAAGCAGGTCGCCGAGCTCACCGACAACAAGTTCCAGATCCAGGCCTTCGCCGCCGGCGAGATCGTGCCCGGCCTGCAGGCGCTCGACGCCGTGTCCAACAACACGGTCGAGATGTGCCACACCTGCTCGTACTATTACGTGGGCAAGGACCCGACCTTCGCCATCGGGACCGCCGTGCCCTTCGGCCTCAATGCCCGCCAGATGAACGCCTGGCTGTTCCAGGGCGGCGGCAACGAGCTCTTCAACGAGTTCTACAAGAAGTACAACATCCATGCGATGCCGGCCGGCAATACGGGCGCCCAGATGGGCGGCTGGTTCCGCAAGGAGATCAAGACCGTCGCCGACCTGCAGGGCCTGAAGATGCGCATCGCCGGCATCACCGGCCAGGTGCTGACCAAGCTCGGCGTCGTGCCGCAGCAGGTCGCCGGCGGCGACATCTATCCGGCCCTGGAGAAAGGCACGATCGATGCCGCCGAGTGGGTCGGCCCCTATGACGACGAGAAGCTCGGCTTCAACAAGGTGGCGCCGTTCTATTACTATCCCGGCTGGTGGGAAGGCGGCCCGACGGTCCACGCCATGGTCAACATCGAGAAGTGGAACGCGCTGCCGAAGGCCTACCAGGTTGCGCTGACCAATGCCTGCACCACCGCCAACACGGTGATGGCCGCGAAGTACGACCTGCAGAACCCGGCCGCCCTGCGCCGCCTGGTGGCTGCCGGCACGCAGCTGCGCCCGTTCTCGCAGGAGGTGATGGAGGCCTGCTTCACCGCCGCCAACCAGCTCTACGGCGAGATCAGCGCCAAGAACGCCGACTTCAAGAAGATCATCGACGCCATGCAGGCGACGCGGTCCGAGCAGTATCTGTGGTGGCAGGTCGCCGAGTTCACCTACGACGCCTTCATGATCCGCGCCCGCGCCCGCGCCGGCCGCTGATCGCCTCCACATCTCCGACGACGGGAGGCCGCGTCCGCAAGGGCGCGGCCTCTCGGCCGTTCGGGGGGTCGCGAGGGCCGGAAAGGGAGCCCTGCCGGAATGGGCGGGCTCCGGGTCTGGCGCGATACGGTCGATCGGTGGCAGTTTGCCCGCCCGACCGGCTCCCGCACGGGGACCGGTTCCCGTCTTGCATCCGCGGAGGACGACACCGATGTCCAACAATCTCAAGTTCTACATCAACGGCGAGTGGGTCGCCCCGACCGGCAGCGCGACCCTCGACGTGATCGATCCGTCCACCGAAGAGCCCTTCACCAAGATCGCGCTCGGCACCGAGGCCGACGTCGACAAGGCGGTGAAGGCCGCCCGCGAGGCCTTCAAGACCTTCTCGCTGACCACCAAGGAGGAGCGGCTGGCGCTGATGCGCAAGCTCCTCGAGGTCTACAACAAGCGCTTCGCGGACGTCGCCGACGCCCTGTCGCGCGAAATGGGCGCGCCGAAGAAGCTCGCCCACACGGCCCAGGCCGGCATGGGCACGGCGCACCTGTCGAAGATGATCGAGACGCTGGAGAACTTCGAGTTCGAGGAGCTGCGCGGCACGACCCTCATCGCCAAGGAGCCGATCGGCGTCGTCGGCATGATCACCCCGTGGAACTGGCCGATCAACCAGATCATGTGCAAGGTCGCACCGGCTCTCGCGGCCGGCTGCACCATGGTGCTGAAGCCGAGCGAGATCGCGCCGATCAACGCCATCATCTTTGCCGAGATCATGCACGAGGCCGGCGTGCCGAAGGGCGTTTTCAACCTCGTCAACGGCGACGGCCCGACGGTCGGCGAGGCGATCGCCCGCCACCCCGGCGTCGACATGGTGTCCTTCACCGGATCGACCCGCGCCGGCGTGCTGGTGGCCAAGGCGGCCGCCGATACGGTCAAGCGCGTCCACCAGGAGCTCGGCGGCAAGTCGGCCAACATCATTCTGCCCGACGCCGACATCGCCAAGGCGGTGAGGCTCGGCGTCGAGGGCATGATGCGCAATTCGGGCCAGTCCTGTAACGCCCCGACCCGCATGTTCGTGCCGGCCGCCAAGCACGACGAGGCCAAGCAGGTCGCCAAGGAGACCGCCGAGAAGCTGAAGGTCGGCCCGGCCTCCTCCGAGGAGAGCTGGATGGGCCCCGTCGTCAGCGAGGTGCAGTTCAACAAGATCCAGAAGCTGATCGAGAGCGGCATCAAGGAAGGAGCCGAACTGGTGACCGGCGGCACCGGCCGTCCCGAGGGCCTGAATCGCGGCTATTACGTGCGCCCGACCGTCTTCGCCGGCGTCACCGACGACATGACCATCGCCAAGGAGGAGATCTTCGGGCCCGTCCTGTCGATCCTGCCCTATGACAGCGAGGACGAGATCGTCGAGCGGGCCAACAACACGCCCTATGGCCTCGCCTCCTACGTCCAGTCCGGATCGCTGGAGAAGGCGCGGAAGATCGCCGCGCAGATGCGCTCGGGCAATGTCTACATCAACTATCCCGCCTGGGATGCCGGGGCGCCCTTCGGCGGCTACAAGCAGTCCGGCAACGGCCGCGAATATGCCGAGTTCGGCCTCGAGGAGTTCCTCGAGATCAAGGGCACGGTGGGCTACGGCGCCGCCTGAGCCGGACATCGGCTTCGAACATGAGGAGGGCGGCCCGCAGGCCGCCCTTTTTCATGCGCCTCAGCGCGAGGCGATGCCCTCGCCTCCCAGTTCCCGCAACGCCGCCTCGATCTCGGCGATATGGCCGCGGCTGAGATCGACGGAGACGCGCAGCCGGCCATGCAGGGCCGGCTCGCTCCCCGATCCCGGCTTGCCGACATCGGCGCCGGAGCGGTCGGTGCCGGCGGAATTCTCCGGACCCTCCGGCTCGACGAAGACGTCGGCGCGGTTGACCTTGTGCTGCTGCACGATGTGCTCGACCGCGGTCTCAGCCTTCTCGCGCGTCGCGAAGGTCGCCACCACGGTCCGCACGCTTTCATCCGCCATCTGGTCTGTCTCCGTCTGATGTCTCAGGGCCGGGCCCCTGCCGGGAAGAAGCGGCGTCGCCAGCCATTTGTTCCGGCGCCGGGGGGCCGCCTTTGCCTCGGCCGTGGTGAGGGTAGGTGCGCACCGCAAGAGGTAGCGGATCACGGCCGCGCGACCGATGCTCACAAAAATGCGAGTATGCAATGATGCAACCATCTCATTGCGTCAGTTATTGCATTTTCTCAAGTTCGTGATTGGCAAGTGATCGGCGACGGGCCCATTTCACCGGTGTCGACGGCGGACACCTCCCGCCGACACACCAACACTTTCCGGGTGGCGCGTGTCCCTCCCCGCCCGGCTTCGCAACGGAGTACGATCATGAAGAAGCTCATCCTCGCCGCCACCCTGCTGGCGCCCCTCGCCGTCGCCGCCCCGGCCCTCGCCCAGGTCGACGCCTCGGCCAATGTCGCGGTCACCCCGGTCCGCGAGGCCCCCCGCGAGTTCACCTCCCGCCGCGTGCTCGAGGTTCCCGCCGCCCTCAACCGCGGCGAGCAGGGCCAGATCAACCGCCAGGGCCCGTCGGGCAACTTCTGATCCGGCGCTCGGGCAGGGCGGGCAGGGGCCCGCCCGCCCCATCCATTACCGGCAGGGCCATGAGGGCTCGCCGGACACCACCAGGAGACATGTCATGAAGAAGATCATCCTCGCCGCCGCCGTCCTGGCGCCGCTCGCCACCGCTCCCGCCTTCGCTCAGGTCGAGGCCACCGAGCGCAACACCGTGACGCAGTACCAGACGCAGTCGCCCCGCGAGTTCAGCGGGCGCCGCACCTACGAGGCTCCGGCCCAGACCCAGCAGGCGCCGAACAACCAGCTGCAGGGCGGCAATTTCTGACGCCGACCGCATCACCAGCAACACCGGGCGCCGGGGCTGACCCCCGGCGCTTTTTTGCGTCGGCGACAGGGACGGACCCGTCGAATCCTGAACCTGGAGGGATATCGGGTGGCGGAGAATGGTACAGCCGCCCCGGATCGAACGGGGGACCTCCAGAGCCACAATCTGGCGCTCTAACCAACTGAGCTACGGCTGCACATGCCCATGGGAGGAAACCTCCCGAGCGGCGCGCAACCTAGTCCGAAGGGGCGGGCAATGCAAGGCCGCGAAGCGGCCTTCGGTGCTGCACCCGCGCTTTTCGCAAAGCTTTGACGGCGCGAAGGATTTTGCCATCGAATGGCGACGCGCGCCAGAAAAAAGCCCGGGCGGTGGCCCGGGCTTCGAGGTATGACCGCAGCTGCAAGATGCGGTCGGGGAGATGGGGAGGGCGCCGCCACTGGGGGCGGCGGCCGGATCAGGCGGTGGCGCTCTTCAGAGCCTTGCCGACCTTCTCCTTGACCGGCTCGACAGTATCGGTGGCGGTCTTCTGGGCCAGGGCGGAGAGATCCTTGCCCTGAGCCTGGAAGGACTCGAACAGCTTGCGGGCATAGGCCGTCTGCAGCTCGATGACCTCGGCGAGCGACTTGGCGCCCATCAGGTCGCGAGCATGGTCGAAGCCGGCATTCATGTTGATGCGGGCGGCCTCGAGGGCCTTCAGGTTGAAGTCCTTCATGCCGGCAGTGGCGGTGGAATAGGTGTCCTCGACCAGATCGGTGGTCTCTTCCGCCGCAGCCTTCATCCGGGCGTAGCCGTCCTTGAGCTGGGCGACGGCCTTGTCGGCGGCCTCGCGCATGGCGGCGGGAACCTCGACCTTGCTGAAATCGAAGGGGGCAGCATCGAACTTCGGCATCTCGAACTTGGTGAGATCGAAGGTCGGGAAGGGGAAAATGGCGGCAGTCGCCGGCTTGTCGGTCTTCGGCGCTTTGGCAGCCTGGCTCATGATGGGCCTCCTCGCGGGGACGCTTGAACGGTATGTCGTCGCATCCGCTTCCCCGCTGGAGGTGGCGCGACGAGCCGGTCCGCATGTCGTTCGCAGACCATCACGCCACCAATATAGGCAGGTTCATGGTGCAATGCAATAAAATATTGCGTCGCACAAACTCTGGGACAGGTCAGTCCTTGGAATTCCCTGGCGAGGGCGCCAGCGCATGGCCCAGTTCACGTGCCTGCTGTTCCATCGCCTTCATCTGGTCCTGCAGGAAGCGCGTCTGGATATCCATCACCTCGGCCATGTCGCGCGCCTGAACGAGGCGCTGGGCATAGGCGAAGCTGGCGGCGACGTTCGTCTCGGCGAAGGCGATCGCCTTGCGGCCGATGTCGTGGACGCTCGGCTGCAGCGGGCCGGAGGAGGCGTCCATGGCGGAAACGGTGCGCTGGGCGGCACCGACGAAGCCGTCGAAGGCCTTCCGGGCCTGTTCGACGCTCTTGTCGGCGAACTCCCGCATCTCCTGCGGGATGTCGTAGGCCCCAGGGGTCTTGCCGGACATGCAAACCTCCCGAATCGCGGCCGCCTGTGGCGACGTGGGGTCATCATAGGCCTGCGCCGAAGCGACGCAAAAGCTCCCCTACGTTACGCCCTGTCGACAAATGTGGATCTCACCCGCCGGTCGCCTCTCCCGGGGGGCGGAGCCGGGCCAGTTCCCCGCGCACCAGCGACAGTTCGGCGACAATGGCGTCGAGCCGGGCGCGCAGTTCGGCCTCGGCGCCGGCCGGATGGGTGAGCTTCGGCTGGCCCTCGTCTGTCTCGGCATCCAGGGCGGTGACGACCACGCCGATGAAGAGGTTGAGCGCCATGAAGGCGGTGATCACCATGAAGGTGATCAGCACGAACCAGCTGTAGGTGAAGCCCTTCTCGGTCAGCGGCTTAACGATGCCGCCGGACCAGTCGTCGAAGGTCATGGCCTGGAACAGCGTGTAGGTCGAGGCGCCGATGCTGCCAAAATGATCGGGCAGGGCCTGGCCGTAGAGCTTCGTCACGATGACCGCGAAGACGTAGAAGATCAGGCCGAGCAGCAGGCCGATCGATCCCATGCCGGGCAAGGCGGCGATGAGGCCGCCGACGACGCGGCGCAGCGAGGGCACGGCGGTGACGAGGCGCAGGACGCGCAGGATCCTGAGGGCGCGCAGCACCGACAGGCTGTCGGTGGCAGGGACGAGGGCGATGGCCACCACGAAGAGGTCGAACAGGCTCCACGGGTCGCGGAAGAAGCCCCCCCGCTTCACGGCGATGCGGGCGAGGATCTCGACGACAAAGATCGCGAGAATGACATTGTCGATGGTGGTGAGGAGACCGCCGACCTGCGCCATGACGGCGGGACTGGTCTCCAGTCCCAGGGAGATGGCGTTGATGACGATGAGAATGATGATGGCAGTCTCGAACCGCGGGTGCTCGATCAGGGCGCGCAGCTTGGCGATCATGGGTGGAATCGTCTCGGGAGCGGGATTCACCCTGCCTAACACGGGTCCTTGACTGCCGCCACGGCTGTGCGGGCAGAGAAGGGCGAGCCGGAGGTCAGGATTAACCCTAACTTCGGGTTGACGAAAGGGAAGCGCCCGCGCGGCGTGGACGTTTCGGCTCTGTTCCGACACAATCCCTCAACAGATCATTTACCAATGGGGCGTGCCGCCCGCGGGCCCCCGGGGCGCGTGGCCGGGGTCGC
>JAEZGJ010000228.1 GCA_023416965.1 Pseudomonadota bacterium
GTGAACAGGGCCGCTCGGCCGAGGGCCCAAAAAACGCCCCGGCGCCAACCCGGACAAGAGGCGTCCCATGAGCATGATGACCAAGGCGCGCGACGTCGCGTCGCCGCCGATCTCTCCCGAACGTCTCGAGCGCTTCGAGGCCATCACGCCGGTCTATATGGAGGCGCTCACGCTGATCGAGCGCCTCCACCGCCGGCTCCTCGACGTCATCAAGGACGAGTTCGACCGCCGCAACCGCTCCGACATCAATGCCGTCCAGGCGCTGCTGCTGTTCAATATCGGCGACCGCGAACTCACCGCCGGCGAACTGCGCACCAAGGGCTACTATCTTGGTTCGAACGTGTCCTACAACCTGAAGAAGCTGGTCGAGATGGGTTACCTCTCCCACCAGCGCTCGCGCATCGACCGCCGCTCGGTCCGCATCAGCCTCACCCCGAAGGGACACGAGATCGCCGAGATCGTGAAGGCGCTCTATGCCAAGCACGTGCGCACGGTCGAGCAGGTCGGCGGCATCGCCCTCGACGACTTCAAGACCCTCAACAAGTCGCTGCTCCGCCTCGAGCGGTTCTGGACCGACCAGATCCTGTACCGGCTCTGAGGAACTGTCATGACGACGACGATCGCCAACTGGGCCGTGCTCGGCGCCGGCCTCGCCATGGTGCTGATGCTCGCCGAGAACATGCTGGGCGTCACCGGGGCCGTGCTGCTGGCCAAGGATCGCGCCGGCCGGCGCTGACCCTCCCGAGCCTCACACCCTGTTGAACCGCGATGCCGGCGCCTCCCCTGGAGTGCGCCGGTTTCGCCACATCAGGCCAGGCGTGTCATTGGCGGGCGGTGTTTCGCGGCATTTCAGGGCTGCTTCGTTCGGAATGCCTTGAGTTGGTCACATTGGTTGCCCTAGGTGCGAAGCGACACCCGCTTGGCATTCCTTAAGGATAATGGTGTTTCCTCACGCGCGGGCGGGGGGCGACCCTGCCGATCATCCGGAGCCGTTATCGTGACCGATCGTTTCCCCGCGTATCCCGTTTCCCTCCTCGACCGGCGCTCGCTCCTCGGTGGCCTCGCCTCGCTCGGCGCGATGGCGGCGGCGAGCCCGGCCCTCGCGCAGTCGGGACGCGGCGCCGTCGCCGAATGGTCCGAGAGCTTCGACGCGGGATCGCGCGGCCGCCCCAGCATCAATCCCTATCCGGTGCTCGGCCCCCACACCGTCCAGGGCCTCGAACAGGCCATCGCCCAGTACCAGGGCATCGTCTCGCGCGGCGGCTGGCAGCCCGTGCCGGACCGCGAGCGCCTGCGCATCGGCGCCCGCCGCCGGTCCGTCGTCGCCCTGCGTGAGCGGCTGATCGCCTCGGGCGACCTGAACCCGTCCGCGGGCCGCTCCGACGTGTTCGACTCCTTCGTCGACACCGCCGTGAAGCGGTTCCAGACCCGCCACGGGATATCGCCCGATGGGCAGGTGCGCGAGTCGACCTACGCCGCCCTCAACGTGCCGGCCGAGATGCGGCTGCGCCAGCTCGAGACGAACCTGGTGCGCGTGCGCGCCCATTCCGGCTTCCTCGGCAACCGCTTCATCGTCATGAACATCCCCGCCGCCCAGCTCGAGGCGGTGGAGAACGGAACGGTCGTCTCGCGCCACGTCACCGTCGTCGGCAAGATCGATCGCCAGTCCCCGGTCATCTCGACCCGCGTCCAGGACATCAACTTCAATCCCTACTGGACGGTGCCGGCCTCGATCATCCGCAAGGACCTGATCCCGAAGATGCAGGCCGAGCCAGACTACCTCGCCAAGAACCGCATCCGCGTGTTCAACGGTCAGGGCCAGGAGGTTCCGCCGGAATCCATCAACTGGAACACGATGGAGGCGATGAACTACCGCTTCCGCCAGGACCCCTTCGAGGGCAACTCGATGGGCAACGTCCGCATCAACATCCCGAACCAGCATGCGGTCTACATGCACGACACGCCCTCCAAGGGCCTGTTCGGCGAGGACCAGCGCTTCCACTCCTCCGGCTGCGCTCGCGTGCAGAACGTGCGCGAGCTCATCGCCTGGATCCTCCAGGGCACCCAGTGGAACCGCTCGGAGATCGACCGCATCTTCCGCACGACCGACCGGGTGGACGCCAAGCCCGTGCAGCCCGTGCCGGTCTACTGGGTCTACATCACCGCCTGGGCCAATCCGGACGGCCTCGTGCAGTTCCGCGAGGACATCTACCAGCGCGACGGCATCGGCCCCCAGGCCGCCGGCGCCCCGGCCCAGCCGGTCGCCCTGCGCTGAGCCGATCTCTTCCGACGCATTGACGAAAGCCCGGCCTCGCGCCGGGCTTTTCGGTCTCGCGGGCGCGCTGCGTCACCCCTCACGCCGGCGTCGTGACCCATGGCACACTGGCGCCATGCCCGAATCACAGTCCCGCACCGTCTATTTTGAGCACACGGCGCTGGGCGCCTATATCCGCTGCGCCGCCATCTGTGCGGACACCGGCACAGAGGTGGTGGTGATGGGGCCGATCCACACCGCGCTTTCCGATCTGGAACGCCTCGCCCGTCGTAAGCTGGAGCGCCGGCTCGCGCAGGATGCGGGGGAGGGGGCCTGACATCGGCACAAGGTCTGGTGTGCCGGGCGCGCTCAACCTTGGACTTGCCACCGACGCTGTGCTACCGGCTAGCCCAGTTCCCGACCGACCCGGCGAGCCTCGCCGCGCCACGGAGTGATCCGGATGTCCTCGTCTTCCGCCGCAGCCACCGAGCCCTTCGACGGCTTCTTCTCGGCCTCCCTCGCCGAGGCCGATCCGGTCATCTTCGACGCCATCCAGAAGGAACTCGGTCGCCAGCAGCACGAGATCGAGCTGATCGCGTCGGAGAACATCGTCTCCCGCGCCGTCATGGAGGCGCAGGGCTCGGTGATGACCAACAAATATGCCGAGGGCTATCCCGGCAAGCGCTATTACGGCGGCTGCCAGTTCGTGGACATCGCCGAGACGGTGGCCATCGAGCGCGCCACCAGGCTGTTCGGCTGCCGCTTCGCCAACGTCCAGCCGAACTCGGGCAGCCAGGCCAACCAGGCGGTGATCCTCGCCCTCATGCAGCCGGGCGACACCTTCATGGGCCTCGACCTCGCCGCGGGCGGCCACCTCACCCACGGCTCGCCGGTCAACGTCTCCGGCAAGTGGTTCAAGGTCGCGCCCTATACGGTGCGCCAGGAGGACCAGCTCATCGACATGGACGAGGTCGCCCGCATCGCCCGCGAGTCCCGGCCGAAGGTCATCGTCGCCGGCGGCTCGGCCTATGCCCGCGTCTGGGACTTCGCGCGCTTCCGCGCCATCGCCGACGAGGTGGGGGCGGTCTTCTTCGTCGACATGGCGCATTTCGCCGGCCTGGTGGCAGGCGGCGCCCATCCCTCGCCGTTCCCGCACGCCCATGTGGCGACGACCACCACCCACAAGACGCTGCGCGGCCCGCGCGGCGGCATGATCCTCACCGACGACGAGGATCTCGCCAAGAAGTTCAACTCGGCGGTCTTCCCCGGCATGCAGGGCGGCCCGCTCATGCACGTCATCGCCGCCAAGGCGGTGGCCTTCGGCGAGGCGCTGCGCCCTGAATTCAAGGCCTATTCCCATGCCGTCGTGGCCAATGCCAAGGCGCTGGCCGAGACGCTGAAGGCGGCGGGCTTCGACCTCGTCACCGGCGGTACCGACAACCACCTGATGCTGGTCGACCTGCGCCCGAAGAACCTCACCGGAAAGGCCTCCGAGGCGGCGCTCGGCCGCGCCTACATCACCTGCAACAAGAACGGCATTCCCTTCGATCCGCAGAAGCCCTTCGTCACCTCGGGCGTGCGCCTCGGCACCCCCGCCGGCACGACCCGCGGCTTCGGCATCGCCGAGTTCAAGCGGGTGGGCGAGCTCATCGCCGAGACGCTGGACGGACTGTCGAAGGCGAATTCCGACGAGGGCAATGCGGCGGTCGAGGCGGCCGTGCGGGAGAAGGTGAAGGATCTCACCGCCCGCTTCCCCATCTATTCCTGACGCGGCGCCTTCCCCGTGCGCTGCCCCTTCTGCGGCTTCGCCGACACGCAGGTGAAGGATTCCCGTCCCACCGAGGACGGGTCCGCCATCCGCCGTCGGCGCGTCTGCACGGAATGCGGCGGCCGTTTCACCACCTTCGAGCGCGTCCAGCTGCGCGAACTGGTGGTGGTCAAGCGTTCCGGCAAGCGCGTGCCCTTCGACCGCGACAAACTGATGCGCTCCATCCAGATCGCGCTGCGCAAGCGGCCGGTGGATCCCGAGCGGGTCGAGCGGCTCGTCTCCGGCATCGTCCGCCAGCTCGAGGCCTCGGGGGAATCCGACATTCCCGCCGAGAATATCGGCCGCATCGTCATGGAGGCGCTGAAGGCGCTCGACGATGTCGCCTATGTCCGTTTCGCCTCGGTCTACCGGAATTTCCGCGATCCCCGCGAGTTCCAGCAGCTCATCGGCGAAATGTCCGAGGACGGCGAGGGGGCCGGCGACCCCGAGCGCCGCTGACGTGATGGACGGGAACGCCTTCACGGCGGTCGATCTCGCCCATATGGACCACGCGCTGCGCCTCGGCCGGCGCCATCTCGGCCTCGCCTGGCCCAATCCCTCCGTCGGCTGCGTCATCGTCAGGGACGGCGTCGTGGTCGGTCGCGGCGTCACCCAGCCGGGCGGGCGCCCCCATGGCGAGACCACCGCCATCGCCCATGCCGTCGCCGTCTCCGGTCCCGAGTCGACGCGTGGCGCCACCGCCTATGTCACCCTCGAGCCCTGCTCGCATTACGGCAGGACGGCGCCCTGTTCGGACGCGCTCGCGCGCGCGGGCATCGCCCGCGTCGTCTGCGCCATCGGCGACCCCGACCCTCGCGTGCACGGCCGCGGCTTCCACATGCTCCGCGCCTACGGCATGGCCGTCGATGTCGGCGCCGGCGCGGCGGAGGCCGCCCTCGACCATCGCGGCCACTTCACCCGCGTGCGCCAGGGCCGCCCCTTCGTGCAGCTCAAGATGGCGCTTTCCGCCGACGGCTATGTCGCGGCGGCGGGCGGCGCGCGCACCCAGATCAGCTGCCCCGCCGCGACCGTGCAGCTCCACCTCGTGCGCGCCATGGCCGACGCCATCATGATCGGAATCGGCACGGTCCTCGCCGACGATCCGATGCTCACCTGCCGACTGCCCGGCATGGAGGCGCGTTCGCCGATCCGCGTCATCATCGACTCGAAACTCCGCCTGCCGCTGACCTCGCGCCTCGTCGCCACGGCCGGCGAGGTGCCGACCTGGGTCATCTCGACAGTCGGCGCGCCGCCCGAAGCCGAACGCGCCCTGCGCCGTGCGGGTTGCGAGGTCATGCTGGTGAGCCGCCGCCCCGACGGCGTCGTCGACATGGGCGCCGCGCTGCGCCTGCTCGCCGCTCGCGGCATCACGCGTGTCATGAGCGAAGGCGGCCCCATCCTCGGCGCGACGCTGATGCGCACCGGCCTCGCCGACGAGATCATCGTCGCTCATTCCCCCGACGCCCTCGGCGACGGCGTCCCGGGCTTCATCGAACCCATGCCCGCTCGCTACCGGCTCGCCGAGAGCCGCATGGCCGGCTGCGACCGCATCGAGACCTTCCGCCCCGACCCGACCGTCCCTCAGGGAGCCTGACCCATGTTCACCGGCATCATCACCGACGTGGGCGAGATCATCGCCGTCGAGGAGAAGGGCACGGCGCGCACCCTCTCCGTCGCCTGTTCCTACCCCGCCGACAGCCTGCCGCTCGGGGCCTCGGTCTGCCACATGGGGATCTGCCTCACCGTGACGTCGCTCGCCGAGCAGGGCAACCGCACCGTCTTCACCATCGACGCCTCGGGCGAGACGCTGGCCCGCACCACGCTGGGGACGTGGAAGGCCGGCAAGAAGGTGAACCTCGAACGCTCGCTCCGCATCGGCGACGAGCTCGGCGGCCATATCGTCACCGGCCATGTCGACGGCGTCGCCGAGATCGTCTCGCGCCAGGACCGGGACGGCACCGCCTGGTTCGTCTTCCGGGCGCCGCCCGCCCTGGCGAAGTTCATCGCCGAGAAGGGCTCGGTGGCCCTCGACGGGACCTCGCTGACCGTCAACGGGGTCGAGGGCGACACCTTCACCGTCACCATGATCCCGCACACGCTGCAGGTGACGACCTGGGGCGGCGCCGTGGCCGGAGACAACGTCAATCTCGAGGTCGACATGATGGCCCGCTACACGGCCCGCCTTGCGGAGGCGAAGGCGGGGGGCTACTAGAGCGCTCCCATTCCGAAGGACCTGCCATGGCTGCCCCGCGTTCCGCGCCCGAGCACGTGATTCCGACCCATGCCCGCGTGCTCATCGTCGAGGCGCGGTTCTATGACGACCTCGCCGATGCCCTGCTGGAGGGCGCCAAGGCCGCCATCGCCGAGGTCGGCGCCACCTGCGAGGTGCACACCGTGCCCGGTGCGCTGGAGATTCCGGCTGCCATCGCCATCCTGATGGACGCGGCGGCGGAGCGCGGCCGCCCCTTCGACGGCGCGGTCGCGCTCGGCACGGTCATCCGCGGCGAGACCACCCATTACGAGATCGTCTCCGAGGAGAGTTCCCGCGCCCTCATGGACCTGTCTGTCTCCCGCAAGATGCCCCTCGGCAACGGCATCCTCACCGTCGAGAACGACGCTCAGGCCTGGGCCCGCGCCCGGCGCAGCGAGCTCGACAAGGGCGGCGCCGCCGCCAGGGCCTGCCTCGCCATGATCCGGCTGAAGCGCGCCGCGGAGCAGGCGTGATGGCCGAGGTCGCCCCGAAACAGGCCAACAAGCGCGGCACGGCGCGGCTCGCCGCCGTCCAGGCCCTCTACCAGATGGACGTCGCCGGCTCCGACATCAACGACGTCATCGGCTCGTTCCAGACCTTCTGGATGGGCCGCGAGGTCGAGGGCGAGACCTACCTGCCGGCCGACCACCAGTTCTTCCGCGACATCATCCAGGGCGTCATGCGCGAGCAGCAGCGCATCGACGTGGCGGTGGACCGCATCCTCGCCGACGAGTGGCCGCTGCGCCGCATCGAGGCGGTGCTTCGCGCCGTGCTCCGCGCCGGCGCCTACGAGCTCTTCGAGCGGCCGGACGTGCCCGCCAAGGTGATCATCGCCGAATATGTCGACGTGGCCGACGCCTTCGTCGACCGCGAGGAGGTCGGCATGGCGAATGCCGTGCTCGACAAGATCGCCAAGCGCGTGCGCGCCGTCGAGATGGGCGAGGCGCCGAAGGGCTGAGGCCCCGGGTCTCCCCTTCGCCCGGGCTTTCCGCCATCATCGCCGCATGACCCGCCCGTCCGAAGACGCCCTCATCGCCCGCTTCTTCGCGCCGCTTGCCACCAGCGCCGGTGCCGACGGGCTGACCGACGACGCCGCCGTCGTGCCCGAGGGGGAGGGCGATCTCGTCGTCACCAAGGACATGGCCATTGCCAATGTCCATTTCTTCCCTGACGACCCGCCCGGGCTGATCGCCGCCAAGGCGCTCCGGGTCAACCTCTCCGATCTCGCCGCCAAGGGCGCCGTGCCCTCCGGTTTTCTCCTCGGTCTCGGCCTGCCGCCGGACTGGACGACCGACTTCCTCGCCGCCTTCGCCGAGGGGCTCGGCCGGGACATTGCGGCTTATGGCTGTCCGTTGCTCGGTGGCGACACGGTGAGGGTGCCGGGGCCGCTCACCCTCTCCGTCACCGCCTTCGGTCGCGCCGCGCGCACGGTGCGCCGGCGTGGTGCCCGTCCCGGCGACATCCTCTGCGTCACCGGCACGATCGGCGACGGCGCCCTGGGGCTCGTCGTCCGCCAGGCCCAGCGCCAGCCCGCGACGGCACCCGATTGGCTCCGCCTCATCGCGCCGGAGGAGCGTGCCCATCTCGTCGACCGCTATATCGGCCCCCGGCCGCGGGTCGCCCTCGCCGCCGCCGTGGCCCGTCATGCCACCGCCGCCATGGACGTGTCGGACGGGCTCGTCGGCGACCTCGCCAAGATGATGGCGGCATCGGGGACCGGGGCGACGGTGGAGGCCGGGTCCGTGCCGCTTTCGGGGGCGGCGGCGGCCGCCATCGCCCTTGACCCCGGCCTGCGGATGCGCGCGCTGACCGGCGGCGACGATTACGAGATCCTGCTGGCCTGCCCGCCGGACCGTCTGGGCCCCTTGCGCGCGGACGCCGCTGCGGCCGCCGTGCCGCTCTCGGTGGTCGGCGAGGTGACGCGCGGTACCGCAGTCACCTGGTCGCTGGACGGGGCGCCGCTGACCTTCTCCTCGGGGCGGTTCGAGCACTTCTGACGCGTGACCGGGTGACCTGCACCGCGCGAGTGCGTTCTTCGAGGTTCGCCTCAGGACGATGCTGACGCATCGTCGGGCGCACGTCGGCTGGGCAGCGCCGGGTGCTCAGGGTGTGAATCGCCAGACGAGCCCGGCCACCACGGAGGCGGTGGTGCCTCGCCGTTGGCCGCCCGACCGAGAGTCCCGCCCTAACGAAAAAGGCCCCGGAAGCCGGGGCCTTTCTCTTTCGACAACCGCCGAAGCTCACTCCCAGGCCATGACCACGTGGCCGGGCGAGACCTCGCGATACTGGCGGACCGGCGGCACGTAGTCGGGCGAGCGAACCGGGCTCTTGATCTCGTCGTTGGAGACGCCGCGCTTCTGCAGGCGGCGCGCCGGATCCGGGATCGGCACGGCCGACATCAGCTTCTTCGTGTAGGGATGCTGGGCATTGCCGAAGACCGCGGCGCGCGGGCCGATCTCGACGATCTCGCCGAGATACATGACCGCCACGCGGTGGCACATGCGCTCCACCACGGCGATGTCGTGGGAGATGAAGAGATAGGCGAGGCCCATGCTCGCCTGCAGGTCGAGCATCAGGTTGACCACCTGCGCCTTCACCGACACGTCGAGGGCCGAGACCGCCTCGTCCGCCACGATCAGCTTCGGCCCCAGCGCCAGGGCGCGGGCGATGCAGATACGCTGGCGCTGGCCGCCGGAGAACTCGTGCGGATAGCGCGAGGCCATGTCGGGCGACAGGCCGACGCGGGTCAGGAGGTCGGCGACCCGGTCGCGCGCCTCGGACCCGGTCGCCAGCCCGTGGGCATAGAAGGGCTCGGCGATGGCCGAACCGATCGACATGCGCGGATTGAGGCTGGCGAAGGGGTCCTGGAAGATGATCTGCATGCGCTTGCGCATGTCGCGCAGCTTCGGCCCGTCCATGGCGAGCACGTCCTCGCCGTCGATGAGGACCGAGCCGGCATTCGGCTCGATCAGGCGCAGGATGGAGCGGCCCGTCGTCGACTTGCCGCAGCCCGATTCGCCGACGAGCGCCAAGGTCTCGCCCGAATGAAGCGAGAAGGAGACGTTCTCCACGGCGTGGACGCGGCCGGAGACCTTGCCGAACAGGCCGGAATGGATGTCGAAGCGGGTGGTCAGACCGGAGACCTCGAGCACCGGCCGCTCGGCGATCTTCACCGTGTCCGGGGTCTCCACCGGGACGTCGCTCTCGCCGGTCGTCTTGTCGACGATGGGGAAGCGCATCGGCCGGCTGATGTCCTTCATCGAGCCAAGCTGCGGCACCGCCGAGAGCAGTGCCTTGGTGTAGGGATGGGCGGGAGCGGCGAAGATCTGCTCCGTCGCGCCGGCCTCCACCGCCTTGCCGTGGTACATGACGACGGTGCGGTCGGCGATCTCGGCCACCACGCCCATGTCGTGGGTGATGAAGAGGACGGACATGTCCTCCTCCTCCTGCAGCTCCTTGATGAGCTCGAGGATCTGCGCCTGGATCGTCACGTCGAGCGCGGTCGTCGGCTCGTCGGCGATGAGCAGCTTCGGCCGGCAGGCCAGAGCCATGGCGATCATGACGCGTTGGCGCATGCCGCCGGAGAACCGGTGCGGATATTCGTGGAAACGCGACTTGGCGGCGGGAATGCGCACCTTCTCGAGCAGGCGCACCGTCTCGGCCTCCGCCTCCTGCCGCGACAGGCCGCGGTGATAGATCAGCGCCTCGGCGATCTGGAAGCCGATGGTCAGCACCGGATTGAGGCTGGTCATCGGCTCCTGGAAAATCATCGCGACTTCGTTGCCGCGCACGTGATGCATCGCCTTCTCGGGCAGCGTGGTGAGCTCCCGGCCCGCCAGCTTGATGCTGCCCTCCACCCGGCCGCTCTGCGGGGGGATGAGGCGCATGATCGAGAGCGCGGTCACCGACTTGCCCGAGCCGGATTCACCGACGATCGCCACGGTCTCCTTGGGGCCGACGTCGAAGGAGACGCCGCGCACCACCGCGTTCCACTCGCCCTCCCGCAGGAACGAGGTGACGAGGTTCGACACCGACAGGACGGGGCCGGCATTGGGG
>JAEZGJ010000232.1 GCA_023416965.1 Pseudomonadota bacterium
CGCCACGGTGCAGGGGCCGGACGGCAAGCCGGTGCCGGTCCACATGGGCTCCTACGGCATCGGGCCGACCCGCGTCGTCGCCGCCATCATCGAGGCCTGCCATGACGAGGCGGGCATCAAGTGGCCGGAGGCGGTCGCGCCCTTCACCGTGTCGGTGATGAACCTGAAGCAGGGCGACAGCGCCTGCGACGCCGCCTGCGAGGATCTCTACCGCACTCTGGCCGCCAAGGGCGTCGACGTTCTCTACGACGACCGCGACGACCGCCCCGGCGCCAAGTTCGCCACCGCCGCCCTCATCGGCATCCCCTACCAGGTGATGATCGGGCCGCGCGGCCTCGCCGAGGGCAAGGTGGAGATGAAGCTGCGCGCCACCGGCGAGCGCGAGATGCTGACCGCGGCCGACGTCGTCGCGCGCGTCACCGGTGGCTGAGGGGCGGGACGCGCAGGATATCGAGATCCGGGCGGCCGGTCCGGCCGATCGCGCGCTGTTCGGGTGCGTCGCGCCGGATGTCTTCGACGGCGAGGTGGTGCCGGAGCGGCTCGCCGCCTATCTTGCCGCGCCCGACCACCTCATGGTGCTGGCGCTCCGGGACGGCGAGGTGGTGGGGCAGGTGGCGGCCGTGATCCACCGCCATCCCGACATGCCGGACGAGCTCTATATCGACAATCTCGGCGTCACGCCGGCGCTGCAGCGCCAGGGCATCGGCCGGCGGCTGATGGAGGCGGTCTTCGCCCTCGGGCGGGCGCGCGGCTGCGAGGAGGCCTGGGTCGCCACCGAGTTCGACAACCGCCCGGCGCGGGCGCTCTATACCCGCCTCCGTCCGGTCGAGGACGAGCCGGTGGCCTTCTATCTGTACGAACTGTGAGCCGGGGCAGGGCTGGCCTGCCTTGCCCGCCGCCGACCAGCGCCTATCTCGACGGAGCGGGGACGACCCCGCAGTGGTGATGATTGCGCCGGGGACGACCCCGCATCAGGGGAGGGTCGTCATGGCCTGGATCTATCTCGCTCTTGCCGGGCTGTTCGAAGTGGGCTGGGCGGTGGGGCTCAAGTTCACCGAGGGGTTCACGCGGCCCATGCCAACCGCCCTCACGGTCGCCAGCATGGCGGTGAGCCTCTTCCTTCTCGGCCTCGCCCTCAAGACGCTGCCGCTCGGCACCGCCTATGCCATCTGGACCGGCATCGGCACGGTCGGGACCGTGATCCTCGGCATCGCCCTGTTCGGCGAGAGCACCCACGCGCTGCGCCTCGCCTGTATCGGGCTGATCGTCGCCGGTATCGTCGGTCTGAAGCTCGCATCGCCGGAATGACGAGTCGCGTGAATCGGTTGCGGCCGGATGCTGAGAGATAGATTCAGGGCGTTGAGACGGTGATTAAAGGGCGGGTCTTGCCGAGGATCCGAGGCGGGAACCCGCGCCAAGTCATTGGCGCGGGAGTCCTTCTCGTCCGGAGGGAGGATGGCCCGCCTCAGCCGAGCGAAAAGGCCTCGTGGATGGCACTCTTCACGCCGCCGCCCATCTGCGGGCCGCCGCCGGCGACGTAGATGGCCTCGCCGATGGCCACGGCGCCCATGCCGTGGCGCGGGGTGAGCATGGGCGCATAGGCCTCCCAGCGGTCGGCGACGGGGTCATAGGCCTCGTTCTGGCCGTAGACCCGGTTCCAGCCCTCGCCGCCCATGCAGAAGATCCTGCCCTTGAACAGCACGGCGCCGTGACCGGAGCGGGCGGTCGGCATGTGGTTTCGCGCCGCCCACTTGTCCTCCTTCGGATCATAGGCGTGGTGGAGGACCGAATTGGTGTGGAAGCTGTCGACCCGGCCGCCGATGATGTGGATGGCCCCGCCCACCGCGACGATGCCGACATGGTCGCGGCCGAGCGGCATGGGGGCGAGACGCGTCCAGCGGTCGTCCTTGGGGTCGTAGACGAGGTGCCAGTCGATGGATTTCCGATTGGCGAAAGTGTTGCCGACGGCGCCGCCGATGGCGTGGATGCGTTCGCCGATCGCGATGCAGGCGATGGCGCCGCAGGCCTCGGGCAGGGGGCGGATGGCGGTCCACCTGTCACCGTCGGCACCCCAGACGAAACACTCGGCATGGGGCGAGCGGTTCTGCTCGATGAAGCCGCCGATGGCGTAGAGTTTTTGGCCGGAGACGGCGACGCCGACATGGTTGGCGCCGCGCGGGACCTCGGCGGCGGTGATCCAGCTGTCGGCGGCGGGATCATAGACGTGGTGATAGGGCCGGTCGACGCGCTGCTCGGCATAGCCGCCGACGAGATGCATGCGCCCCTCGCGGCCCACCGCCCAGGCCATTTCGGTGCGCGGAATGGGGAGCGGCGCGCGGGCCTGCCAGCGGCCCGGATCGGCGGCCATGGGCGCGGGGCTCGCCGTATAGGCCTGGGAATGGTGGACCTCGGGAATGTCCATGCGGCCCGGGGCGTTTAGCCGCTCGAACTGGCCGTCGCGGTGGGGATGGTGCGGCCCGTGGCCCGCATGCGGGTTCTGGGCAAGGGCGGCCCCCGAGACGAGGGCGAGGCCGCCGGAGAGCATGAGGCGTCGGGAGGGCTGGGTCATCGCGGTCACCGGGGTGAGAGGGCGCGGGACGGGGAGGTTAGCGCGCCGCCGACGGTCGGCAAACGCCTGCGGCGGCCTAGACCGGCTGCCGGCCGCGGCCGATGGCGGCTTGCATTCGACGCCGCCTTCGCCAAATTCAGCCCATGACGCAGAAGAATCCCCTCGCGCCCGGTCAGACCGGCACTCCCACGCCCGGCCGCACCGGGGCGGGCGGCGTATCCGTCTCGGGAGCGGCCGACATCGCCGCTTTCCTGAAGACGGCCGCGGCCGTCGGCCCGCCGAAGGTGCCGGGCGAGCGCGGCCGCCTCGTCTTCGCCCTCGACGCGCCCGCGAGTCGCGAGCCGCCCTGGGGCATGGCGCAGGAAATCCAGGGCCAGATGTTCACCGAGGCTGCGCGGGTCGGCACGCTCGACATCCAGCTCGTCTTCTTCCGCGGCATGGGCGAATGCCGCTCCTCGGGCTGGGTGGCGGATGCGGCGAAGCTGAAGGCGCTGATGGCCAAGGTCTCGTGCATCGGCGGGCAGACGCAGATCGGCCGCGTCCTTGCCCATGCGGCGGAGGAGGCCTCCGAGCGGCGCATCCACGCCGTCGTCTATGTGGGCGATGCGATGGAGGAGAGCCTCGACGACCTCTGCGGCAAGGCCGGGCGGCTCGCCATGGCCAACGTGCCGGTCTTCCTGTTCCTGGAGGGTGGCGACCCCGTCGCCGAACATGCCTATCGGGAGATCGCCCGCATCACCCGCGGGGCCTTCGCCAGGTTCGATCCGGGGGCCGCGGCGCAACTCGCCGAACTCCTGCGCGCGGTGGCGGCCTTCGCCTCCGGGGGGCGGCTGGCGCTGGCCGATGCGGCAAGAGGCTCGCGCGGGGCGCAGCTCCTCCTCGGCCAGATGCGCTAGAGCGGGCCCATGACCTATTTCATCGCGGGCCTGATCGCGCTCATCGTCTTTTCCGGCGCCCTGAACCAGATTCTCGGCGCCAACCCCAAATGGCTGTCCAACACGGTGAAGAAGGTGGGCGGCGTCGCCGTCATCGCCTTCGGAATCTTCCTGCTGGCGCGCGGACGATGGGAGATGGCGCTGCCGGCCTTTCTCGCGGGGGCGACGCTGCTCGGCATCGTGCCGGGCCAGGCGGCGCTGTCGGGCTGGGGGCAGGCCGGGACGAAAACCCCGCGCCAGAACTCGACCGTGCGCTCGCGCTTCGTGGAGATGGTGCTCGACATCGACACCGGCGAGATGAGCGGCCGTTTCATCGCCGGCTCGCTTGCCGGGCAGACGCTGGAGCAGATCCCCTTGCCTCGCCTGATCCAGGCCTTCGCCGAGATCGACGGGGAGAGCGCCCAGCTACTCGAGGCTTATCTTGACCGCCGGGAGCCCGGCTGGCGTGAACACGCTCATGGCAATGCGGGTGCGGGGCAGGGCGGCGCGCCGGGCTCGAGCGCGATGACGGAGGAGGAGGCCTACCAGATCCTTGGCCTTCAGCCCGGGGCGGACGAGAAGGCCATCCGCGGCGCGCATCGCGCGCTGATGAAGAAGCTGCACCCCGACCAGGGCGGCTCCACGTGGCTCGCCTCGCGCGTCAACCAGGCCAAGGACACCCTGCTGGACCGTCATGGCAGGAACTCCTGAAACGCTTGTCATCGTTGCGGATCGCTGGGGTCAGTTGCGGACGGGAATGCAGTCGAAGTCGCGGGACTTGAGGGCGCGGCAGGCGGCGTCCGCGCCTGAGCGGTCGAAGCCGGCGAAGCGGGCACGCACCAGAGTCATGCCGCGCGCCTCCACCTTCTCGGTGTAGGGATCGGCGGCGCCGAGCTGGCGGCCGGAGGCCTCGCGCGCCTCCTTCAGCGTCTCGAGGGCGGCGCTCTCGGTCGGGAAGGCGCCGACCTGGATCGACCATTCGCCACGGCGGGAGGGAGCTGCTTCGGCGACCGGGGCGGTGCCGGCGGCGGCCATCTGAACGGGACGGGGCGAGACCGAGGCGGTGGTGAGCTGCGAGGCGTTGATCGTGCCGAGCACGCCGGGGCGCGGGTTCGGGTTGCCGGGCGCCGTCGCGGGAGCGGGCGCCGGTCGCGAAGAGGCGGCGGAGAGGACGGTGGCGGCAGCGACGGGAGCCGGCGCCGTCTCGGCACGGATGACCTGGCGGTGCGGCTGGGCACTGGCGGTGACAGGGGC
>JAEZGJ010000263.1 GCA_023416965.1 Pseudomonadota bacterium
GGCGACGCCGGACGGCTACACGATCATGATGGGCAATCTCGGCACCCATTCGGCCTCGGTCGGCCTCTATCCGCGCCTCGCCTATGACCCGCGTACGGATTTCGAGCCGGTCATCAATACCGCGGGGACGCCGATGCTGATCTCGGCGCACAAGGATTTCCCGGCCAACACGCTGCAGGAAATGATCGCGCTGATCCGCGCCAATCCCAGCCGCTTCAACTACGGCCATGGCGGCGTCGGCTCGACCTCGCACCTGACCTGCGTCTTCTTCCACCATCTCGTCGGCGCGCCCGTCCAGCACGTGCCGTTCCGCGGCTCGGGCCCGGCCATGGCGGCGCTGCTCGGCAAGCAGCTCGACTATGTTTGCGACCAGACCGTCGGCATCGTACCGCAACTCGCCAACCTCAAGACCTTCGTGGTGGCGACGCCCTCCCGCCTGCCTACGGCTCCCGACGTGCCGACCAGCGCCGAAGCGGGCCTGCCGGCCTTCCAGGCGGTCGGCTGGAACGCCATCTTCGCGCCGAAGGGCACGCCGAAGGAGATCGTCGACCGGCTCAACGCCGCCGGCCGCGCGGCGCTTGCCGACGAGGCGGTGCGCAAGCGGCTGCTGGAACTCGGCTGCGAGATTCCCGATGCGGCGGGCCAGACGCCCGAGGCTCTGCGCGCCCATGTCGCCGCCGAGATCGACAAGTGGACGCCGGTGATCAAGGCCGCCGGGGTCACGGCCGGGAACTGACGGATCTCGGGCAGCGCCTGAGGAAGCGGCACTGCCTTCACCTCTCCCCGCCGGGGAGAGGTCGGCCGAAGGCCGGGTGAGGGGGCCAAGTCCCGTCACCACTCTCCCCCTCACCCGTCTTGCTGTCGCTCGGCGACCTCTCCCCGCCGGGGAGAGGTGAAGCGGCGCCTCGTCCTGCGGGGGAGAGGGAAGCGGTGCCTCGTTCTGCCCGGGGGAGGTGAAGCGGCGCGTCGCCGGGTGAGCCGCATGAGACGAGGATCCGGCCTCACACGAAGAAGTGCTCGAATTCCTTCGCCACCTCGTCGGGCAGTTCCTCGGCGAGGTAGTGCCCGCCGGGCAGCGCCCGGCCCGAGACGTCGCTCGCACGCCGGCGCCAGAGAGCGAGGGCGTCGAAGCAGCTCTCGATCACCCCGTTCTGTCCCCAGAGAACGCGCAGGGGGCATTCCAGCCTGCGGTCGCCGTCGGCGTCGTCATGGGCGATGTCGATGCCGGCGGCGGCGCGATAGTCCTCGCAACTCGCGTGGATGACGGCGGGGTCGCGGAAGCAGCGGAGATATTCGGCCAGCGCCGCCGGTGCGAAGGGGGTGAGGCCAGCCGAGCCCGACCCGCATTTCTTCAGCCAATAGGCGTCGGGGTCAGCGCCGATCATGCGCTCGGGAAACGGTGCGGGGGTGATCAGGAAGAACCAGTGCCAATAGGCCCTGGCGAAGGCCTCCGTCGTGCCGCGATACATTTCCCGCGTCGGCGCGATGTCGAGGACGGCGAGCTTCATCACGCGATCGGTATGGTCGAGAGCCAGGCGGTGGGCGACGCGCCCGCCGCGGTCGTGGCCGGCGAGGAAGAAGCGGTCGTGGCCGAGGGTGGTCATGACCTCCGCCATGTCCAGCGCCATGGCGCGCTTGGAATAGGGCGCGTGGTCGCCGGTCGTCTCCGGCTTGCCGCTGTCGCCGTAGCCGCGCAGGTCGGCGGCGACGACGGTGTAGCGCTCGGCGAGCCGCGGCGCGACCTTGTGCCAGAGCACGTGGGTCTGCGGATAGCCGTGGAGGAGCAGGAGGGCAGGGCCCGAGCCGCCGGTGCGCAGCCGGATGGTGGTGCCGGAGGTCTTCACGTCCTCCGTGCGGAACCCGGGAAAGAGAGCATCGTTCACCGTCTCGCCACCCATCGTCTGGTCTCCTTGCCGGGGCCTTCCGCCGCGCTACCTGCTTCTATCCAAGCCCGGAGGAATTGGGTATGGCGTGGGGCAACCGGGCGATACAGGACCCGGAGGCGGAATTTCCAGAGTTCAGGAGGACCTTCATGAATCGTCGACACATCATCGCCGCGACCGCGGCCGCCATCCTGGCAGGCACCCTCCCGGCCGGCGCGCAGACCTATCCGACCCGCCCGATCACCATGATCATCCCCTTCGCCCCCGGCGGCCCGACCGACGTCGTTGCCCGTATCGTGGCCGAGGCCATGTCGAAGAACCTCGGGCAGAGCGTGGTGATCGAGAATGTCGCCGGCGCCGGCGGCACGACGGGATCCACCCGCCTCACCCAGCAGCAGCCCGACGGCTACTCGATCATGATCGGCCATACCGGCACCCATGCTGCCTCCGTCGCGCTCTATCCGAACCTGCGCTACAACCCGGTGTCCGACTTCGCGCCGATCGGTCTCGTCAACACCAACGCCATCCTGATCACCGCCAAGAAGGCGCTGCCGGCGAACAACCTCACCGAGTTCGTCGCCTGGCTGAAGGCCAACGAGAGCACCGCCAACAACGCCCATGCCGGCATCGGCTCGGTCAGCCACACGACCTGCCTGCTGCTGCACGCCATCGTCGGCGTGAAGCCGCAGAGCGTGCCCTATCGCGGCACCGGTCCTGCCATGAACGACCTCGTCGCCGGCCAGGTCGACTATCTGTGCGACCAGGTGGTGAACGTCGCCCCGCAGGTCCGCGCCGGGACCATCAAGGCCTTCGCCGTGGCCCAGCAGCAGCGCAATGCGGCCCTGCCGGACGTCCCCACCACCGCGGAAGCCGGCCTGCCCGCCTATCAGGTGGTGGTGTGGAACGCCATGCTGGCGCCGAAGGGCACCCCCGAGCCCATCGTCGCGCGCCTGAACCAGGCTCTCACGGCCGCCTTGAACGACGAGGGGGTCAAGGCCCGCCTCACCGAGCTCGGCGCCGACCTGCCCACGGGCAATCTCGCGACCCCGGCCGGCCTTCGCGCCTTCCTCGAGGCGGAGATCGCCAAGTGGACGCCGGTGATCAAGGCGGCAGGCGTCACCGCCGGCAACTGATCCCGGCGGGAGCGGCGGCGCCGCTTCCTTCGGACCTCTTGCAAGGCCCCGTCGCCGGCAAGGCGGCGGGGTCTTTGCCTTGGCAGGTCCTGTTCGGGCTCAACGCGGCGCGGGCATGCGGCCGTCGAAGCGGCGCGACCATTCCGCCAGGATGCGGTCGCGGTTCTGCGCCATCCAGGAGAAATCGTTGCGCAGCATGCGCTCCTCGGCATGGGGCGGGTAGTTGGGCGGCCGGTTCGTCACATCGCGATGGGCGACGACGGCGTAGAACTGGGCATAGAGCTCGTTGGCGCGGCGGCTCGCCGCCCAGTCGGCGATGCGGCGGGCGGCTTCCGCCTGGTCCTTCGGCCGGTCGCGGATCAGGGCGAAGGCTTCCATCTCCCAGCCGGCGCCGTCCTCCGGCACGACGACGTCGATGGGGGCGCCCATGCTCTTCTCGCGCGCGCCACGCATGTCGAAGGAGAGGCCCACCACCCTCTCGCCGCGCGCCGCCTGGACGCAGGGCGCGCTGCCGGAATGGGTGTAGAGCGCGACGCTCTCGTGCAGCTGTTCCATGAAGGCCCAGGCGGCCTCCTCCCCCATGATCTGGATCCAGCCCGCGACGAGCAGGAAGCCGGTGCCGGAGGAGGCGGGATGGGGCATGACGATGCGCTGGCGCAGCGAGGGATGGAGCAGGTCCCCCCAGCGCGACGGGACGGGGGCGCCGGCCTTGCGCGCCTCGTCGCGGTTGAAGCAGATGGCCGAGACATAGGCATCCATGCCGGTCCAGCGGTGGCGGGTCGAGGAATCGCGGAAGGCCGGCTTGATCTCCTCGGCGTTGCGCGGCTTGTAGGGCTCCAGCATGTCGGCCGTGGCGAAGAGCATCAGGCTGGTGGCGGCGAGGCCGAAGATCATGTCGGCGCGCGGGCTCGCGCGCTCCGCGAGGACCCGGGCGGTGATGACCCCGGTGGAATCGCGCACCCACCTCACCTCGATGTCAGGAAGGTCCTTCTCGATCGCCTCCTTGAAGGCCGCGAGCTGGTCGGTCTCGACCGAGGTGTAGAGGGTGACGGAGGTGCGCGCCTGCGCCCGGGCGTCGCCGCCGCCGAAACCCGCCAGAATGGCGAGGGCCAGGCCGAATACTGAACGGGCGAAGGTCGTCGTCATCTCTCACCCCCTGCGCTCGGACCCGCCGCCGTCGGCGGCGGCGCCCGACAGTATCATTGTACAAGCACCGCACGGAAATCGTTGACGTTGGTGTGTGACGGTCCTGTGACGACGAGCCCGTCCACGGCGGCGAAAAAGCCGAATCCGTCGTGGCGGTCGAGGAAGGCCCGCGGCGCGAGGCCCTGCGCCTCGGCGGCAGCAAGGATGTCCGGCGTCACCAGGGCGCCGGCATTGGCCTCGATGCCGTCGATGCCGTCGGTGTCGAGGGCGATGGCGTGAATGCGCGCGCGCATGGCCGCCGGCAGCGGCTGGATCGCGGCGGCGAAGGCGAGGGCGAATTCGGAATTGCGGCCGCCGCGGCCGATGGCGCGGTCCTTCGGCAGGGTGACGGTGGTCTCGCCCCCCGACAGGATGAGGAGCGGCGGGGCGAAGGGCAGGCCGTGGTCGAGCACCGAGCGGGCGAGGGCGGCATGGACCTGCGCCACGTCGCGCGCCTCGCCCTCGATCGTGTCGCCGAGGATAAGGGTGGGCAGGCCCGCCGCTTCGGCGATGCGGGCGGCGGCGCGCAGGCTCTCCACGGGCCTCGCGATGAGGCGCACGTCGGCCTCGCGCGCGAAGGCGGGATGGTCCGGCTTGACGCTCTCGCAGGCGGGATCCTGCAGATGCGCCATCACCGCCGCCGGCAAATCCATGCGGTAGCGGGCGGCGATGGCGAGGGCCTCCTCGCGCGTCGTCGGGTCGGGCACGGTCGGGCCGGAGGCGATCACGGCGGGATCATCCCCCGGCACGTCGGAAATGGCGATGGTGACGAGGCGCGCCGGATGGGCTGCGGCGGCGAGCCGGCCGCCGGCAATGGCGGAGACGTGTTTCCTCACGCAGTTCATGGCGGTGATATCGGCGCCGGAGGCGAGCAGGGCGCCGTTCACCGCCTTGAGGTCGTCGAGGGTCAGGTCGCCGCCGGGCAGGGCGAGCAGCGCCGAACCGCCGCCGGAGATGAGCGCGACGACGAGGTCGTCGGCGGTGAGGCCCTCGAGCCGGGAGAGGATGGCGCGGGTGGCGGCGAGCCCGGCCTCGTCCGGCACCGGATGGGAGGCCTCGAGCACGGTGATGCGCTCGCAGGGCACGGCATGGCCGTAGCGGGTGACGACCGTGCCCTCCAGCGGCCCCGGCCAGAGCTTCTCGAAGACGGCCGCCATGCTCGCCGCCGCCTTTCCGGCGCCGACCACGATGGTGCGGCCGGCGGGCGGCTCCGGCAGGTGGTCTGCCATGCGGTCGGGCAGGGCCGCGGCGATGGCGGCGCGGCCGAGCGAGAGGAGAAAGGCACGGGGGTCGGAGACATGGGTCATGGGAAATGCTTAGCGGGTGGGTGGGATTTCGTCATCCGTGGCCGCCCGCTTCGATTAGCTGAGGAAAGCCCCACCCTTACCCTCCCCGCGCTGTGCGCGGAGAGGGGGACTTCGACGTAGCGGCAAGTCTCATGCGTCGTGCCTGGCGCGACGGTCGAATGCGGGTCGCGGACGTCATGGTCCCCCTC
>JAEZGJ010000266.1 GCA_023416965.1 Pseudomonadota bacterium
GACAGGGCCACCGCGACGATGGGCGTCTCGGCGGCGGCCACCTCGCCGCGGGCAGAGCCGTCGGGCGCGAGGAACCGCAACCGGCCGTCGGCGCCGCCGGCGACGATCTCGCCGTCGGGGGCGACGATGAGCCCGGCGACAGGCAGGCCGATATCGACGACCCGCGGGGTGGTGCCGTCCAGCGGGGTGATGCGCAGCGCCGCGTCGTGGCCGCCGGAGACGATCGCGGCGCCGCCGGGGGTGAAGGCGACGGCGTTGACCGGCCCCCGGTGGCCGGACAGGATCCGGGCCTCGCCGCCGCCGAGCGGCGTCACCCGCACCGTGCCGTCCCAGGAGGCCGAGGCGAGGAACCCCCCGTCGGGGGAGAGGGCAAGACCCGCGACGGGGCCCGTATGACCCTCGATCCGGCCCTCCGGCTCGGCGCGCCCCGGGCGCCAGATGAGGATCCGGCCGTCCTCGCCGCCGGTGACGAAGCGCCCGTCGGGCAGGGCCAGCGCGGCATCGACGGAGCTGTCGTGGCCGCGCAGCACCGCCAGGGCGAGGCCGCGCTCCACGTCCCAGAGGATGGCCGAGGTGTCGAAGGAGCCGGACAGCGCCATGCGCCCGTCGGGAGCGGCGGCGAGGGCGCGCACCGGGCCGCCGTGACCGCGCAGCTCCTGGGCGGTCGCGGGGGATACGATCAGGGTCAGGAGGAGGAGCAGGCAGGCGCGCATCGGGACTCCGTGACTGAGGCGGGTGGCGCTAAAGGGTGGCGGAGACGGGCGCCGGATCAAGCCCGCCGCCGATCACAAGGTTCCCAATGCCGGGAATGCGCGGCTGATGCCCGCCCTGCCGCCTCGACTTCGCCGGCGCCCGCTCCCTAAGATCGCCCCGCCCCGGAAGCCCCGCATCCGCTGATCGAGACCGACATGACCCCTGCTTCTGCCGCCGGCACCTTCGACCTCGTCATCCGCAACGGCCGGGTCATCGATCCGGAGAGCCGGCTGGACCGCGTCTGCGACATCGCCGTGGCGAAGGGCCGTATCGTCGCCATCGGCACCGTGAGCGGCGACGGTGCCCGCGAGATCGACGCGAAGGGCCTCGTCGTTGCGCCCGGCTTCATCGACCTCCACGCCCACGGCCAGACGGTCGCCGCCGACCGCATGCAGGCCTTCGACGGCGTGACGACGACTCTGGAACTGGAGGCTGGCGTTCTCCCGGTGGCGCTCTGGTACGAGAACCAGGCGAAGAAGGGCCGCGTGCTCAACTACGGCACGGCGGCCAACTGGGTCTTCGCCCGCATCGCCGCCATGATCGGCATCGAGCCGGAGGCCGAGCTCGGCTTCATGGGCCGCAATTCCAACGACAAGCGCTGGATCGACAATGTCGCGACCGACGCGGAGATGAAGGAGATCATCCGCCGCATCCGCCAGGGCCTGGACGAGGGCGGCATCGGCATCGGCATCCTCAACGCCTATGCGCCGGGCGCCGGCGTCAAGGAGATGTCGGCGGTCTGTTCGCTCGCCGCCGACTACGGCGTGCCGACCTACACCCACGTCGCCTATGCATCCAACATCGACCCGAGGAGCTCGATCGAGGCCTATACGCGCCTCGTCGGCTATGCCGGCTCGACCGGCGCCCACATGCATATCTGCCACTTCAACAGCACCAGCCTGCAGGACGTGGAGCGTGCCGCGGCGCTGATCCGGAAGGCGCAGGATCTCGGCCTGAAGATCACGGTGGAGGCCTATCCCTACGGCACCGGCTCGACCGTCCTGGGCGCCACCTTCTTCGCCGATCCGGCCTTCCCCGAGCGCACCGGCGGCACATACGAATCCATCGAGATGGTCGATACCGGCCGCACCTTCCACAACCGCGAGGACCTGCTGGCGGCGCAGGCGCAGGACCCGGGCTCGCTGGTGCTCTGGCACTTCCTCGACGTCGAGGCCAACAGCCGCCACCGCGACTTGCTCGACGTCTCCGTGCTCTATCCCGGCGGCGCCATTGCCTCCGACGCCATGCCGTGGACCAATCCGGACGGCTCGGTCTATGACGGCGAGGCCTGGCCGCTCCCGGAGGGCACCAGCTCGCATCCGCGCTCGTCGGGTACCTTCACGCGGTTCCTGCGCCAGTATGTGCGCGAGCGGGAGATGCTGCCGCTCATCGACGGCCTCGCCAAATGCACCCAGATCCCCGCCGACATCCTGGCGGAGAGCACGCCGGCCATGCGCAGCAAGGGGCGGCTCAAGGCCGGAGCCGACGCCGACATCGTCGTTTTCGACTACGACACGCTGACCGACCGGGCCGAGTTCAAGGCGATGAACCGCGCCTCGGAGGGCATGCGCCACGTCATCGTCAACGGCGAGGCGGTGATCTCCGACGGCGCGCTGGTGCGGGATGCCCGGCCCGGCCGGCCGGTGCGCCGACCCGTCAGGGCGGCCTGACCGGGCATGGCCGTTCCGGTCATCCTCGTCACCGGCTTTCTCGGGGCGGGCAAGACGACGCTGATCAACCACCTGCTCACCGCCAACCAGGGCCGGCGGCTGGCGGCGGTGGTCAACGATTTCGGCGCGGTCAACATCGACGCCGACCTCATCGCGGAGAATGCCGGCGGCGTCATGAGCCTCGCCAACGGCTGCATCTGCTGCTCGCTGCAGGGCGACCTCCTGCGCACCCTGTCGAGCCTGTTGCGCCGCGAGCCGCCGCCGGAGGGCATCGTCATCGAGACCAGCGGCGTCTCGGACCCGGCCGAGGTGGTGCGCAGCCTGCTCGACCCCGTGATCTGGAAGGACGCCATGCTGGAGACCGTCGTCGCGGTGGCCGATGCGCGGGCGCTCGCCGACGATCCCGCGCTGCTGGAGGATGCCCTCTGCCGCTCGCAGATCGCCAGCGCCGACATCGTCGCGCTGAACAAGGCCGATCTCGTCGACGAAGCGGACCTCGCCCGCGCCCGGGCCGCCCTGGCGAGGCTGAAGCCGGAACGGGCGATCTTCCCCGTCACTGACGGCCGCATCGCGCCGGAGCTCGCCTTTGCCGGAGGCGGGCATGAACCGGCCCCGTCCGATCCGCGCGCGGCGGAACGGGCGCGGTTCGCCACGCCGCGCTTCGAGACGACGACCTTCACCGCCGACAAGCCGCTGGACCTGGCGGCCTTCCAGGCCGCCATAGGCCGGCTGGCGCCTCATCTCGTGCGCGCCAAGGGCTTCGTCACCTTCTCGGGCCAGCCGGACCGGCCGATGCTGTTCCAGCTCGTGGGCGAGCGCGCCACCCTCGGCCCGGCGCCGACCGGGCTCGCCGGAGGAGCGGTCCGCCTCGTGCTGATCGGCGAGATGGGCCGTCTCCATGCGGCGGCGGCGCAGGCCCTGCTCGCCGGCTGCATCGCACCGGAGACCCTGTGCTGAGCCGGGACAGTATCGCTGGGAGGGACGGCAAGTCGGCCAGCGGAGGCATCGGGGCCTTGGAGTGAGCGGTGCGATTCGCTATGGCTCGTGGGCGAGCGCGCCACCCTCGGCCCGGCGCCGACCGGGCTCGCCGGAGGAGCGGTCCGCCTCGTGCTGATCGGCG
>JAEZGJ010000012.1 GCA_023416965.1 Pseudomonadota bacterium
GGCTCGCCCCGAGCAGCGCCCCGATGCCCGCCCGCAGACCCTCGGCGCAGCCGTTCTCGCCCAGGCCGCAGCGACGCGGGAGCCGCGTCGTCCCGGCAGCTCCGGCCTAAGGGCGCTGATCCGTGACCGGACCTGACGTCTGCCGCGCCGGGGGCTAGGATCATCCATGGCCGTCCGCCAGCTCCCTGAAGGTGTCGTCAACCGCATCGCCGCCGGCGAGGTCATCGAGCGTCCGGCCGCGGCGGTGAAAGAGCTCGTCGAGAACGCGCTGGATGCCGGCGCCTCCCGCATCGACATACTCATCGAGGCGGGCGGCCGCCGCCTGATCCGCGTCGCCGATGACGGCTGTGGCATGGTCCGAGACGACCTCGCCCTCTGCGTCGAGCGGCACGCGACGTCCAAGCTCGACGACGAGGACCTCCTCGACATCCGCACCCTCGGCTTCCGCGGCGAGGCGCTGCCCTCCATCGGCGCCGTCTCGCGCCTGACCATCACCACCCGCCATGCCGGCGAGCCCCATGCCTGGGCGCTCACCGTCGATGCCGGGCGCAAGGGCGAATGCCGCCCGGCAGCCCTCGCCGCAGGCACACGCGTGGAGATCGCCGACCTCTTCGCGGCCACGCCGGCGCGGCTGAAATTCCTCAAGAGCGACCGGGCCGAGGCCGCCGCCGTCGCCGAGGTGGTGAAGCGCCTCGCGCTGGCCCATCCGACCGTCGCCTTCTCGCTGGCCGATGCCGACGGCCCCACCCGCCATTTCCCCGCCCAGCCCTTCGGCGAGGCGGGTCTGCTCGCCCGCATCGGCGACGTGGCCGGGCGCGATTTCGCCGAGAACGCCCTGCCCATCGACGTCTGGCGCGGCGAGGTGCGCCTTTTCGGCTTCGCCGGCCTGCCCACCTTCGGCAAGGCGACGGCCGCGAGCCAGTTCCTCTTCGTCAACGGCCGGCCCATCCGGGACCGGCTGGTGCTCGGCGCCATCCGCGGCGCCTATGCCGACACCATGCCGCGCGACCGCCACCCCGCCGTGGCGCTCTTTCTCGAACTCGACCCGCACGAGGTCGACGTCAACGTCCACCCCGCGAAGACCGAGGTGCGATTCCGCGACCAGACTGTTGTGCGCGGCCTCATCGTCGCGTCGATCCGCGAGGCCATCGCCGCAGCCTCGCCGGCCACCGCGACCACCATCGCCACCGCCACTCTCGGCGCCTTCCGCCCGGCCGGCCCGACCCTGCCCGCGGCGGGCTGGGACTGGCGATCCTCGCCGTCGCGGCCCTTTATGCCGCCCGCCACCGGCGGCTTCGGGGAGGCACCCCAGGCCGCCTTCGCCCTGGATCTTGCGCCCTCCGCCGATGCCCGCGCCGCCGAGGCCGCGCCGCGCGAGGACGATCTCGACCGGCCGCTCGGCGCGGCGCGCGCCCAGGTCCACGGCACCTATATCCTCTCCCAGACCCGCGACGGCCTCGTCATCGTCGACCAGCACGCCGCCCACGAGCGACTCGTCTACGAGCGGCTGAAGCGGCAGATGGCGGAGACCGGCATCGCCCGCCAGGCCCTTCTCATTCCGGTCGTGGTGGAGCTCGATCCGGCCGATGCCGCCCGCCTCGTCGAGCGCGCCGACGATCTCGCGCGGTTCGGCCTCGTGATCGAAGCCTTCGGCCCTGGCGCGGTGATCGTGCGCGAGACGCCCGCCATGCTGGGCGAGGTTGATGCCGAGGCGCTCACCCGCGACATCGCCGAGCACCTCGCCGAATGGGACAGCACCGCCCCGCTGGAACAGCGGCTGATGGCGGTCGCCGCCACCATGGCCTGCCACGGCTCGGTGAGGGCCGGCCGGCTGCTGCGCCCCGCCGAGATGAACGCCCTCCTGCGCGAGATGGAGGCGACGCCCGGCTCGGCCCAGTGCAATCATGGCCGGCCGACCTCGGTGACCCTCTCGCTGGCGGATGTGGAGCGGCTCTTCGGCCGGCGCTGAGTTTCAGGTGCCGGTCCGACTGTCGATCTCGGCGGGGACCGCCTCCAGGGCCAGCGCCACCCGCCGCTTCACCTCGTCCTTCACCGGCTCGCAGGCGGTGAGGATCTCCCGCGCCCGCAGGAAATCCAGCACCCGGAACCGGTCGACGGGCGGGCGCAGGTGGATGGTCGGACGGTGCTCGGCGAGCCGCGCCGCACTCAGCACCTGCATCATCAGCGTCACCGCGCCGAACATCGCGTCCCAGGGTTCGGGAATGACGTCGTCGATCTCGCGCTCGGCTCCCGATCCGTTCAGCACGTCGACGGCGAGCGTCACCGCCGCCGAGACCCGGTCGACCGGCACGGGATTGATCGTGCCGCCGTCGACGAGCACGTGGCCGCGGTGGCGCACAGGCCGGATCACGCCGGGAATGGCCATGGAGGCGGCGACCGCCGGCACCAGAGGCCCCTCGAAAAACGCGATGTCGGTGCGGGCGTAGAAGTCGGTCGCCACCACGGTGAGCGGGATCTCCAGCTCCTCGAAGCGCGCGGGGATGACCGGCGGCAGGAAGGCCTCGAGCAGCTTCTCCCCGTCCACCAGCACCGGGTTGGTGAGCCCGCCGCGCAGGATGTCGGAGAAGCGGCCCACGCGCGCGGCGAACAGGGCGCGCAGCACGTCAGGCTTCATGCGCAGAACGCCGAGGGCATAGTCGCGCATCTCTGCGCCGCTCATCCCGGCGCAGTAGCAGGCCCCGACGATGGCGCCGATGGAGGTGCCGGCGACCTGGCGCGGGCGGATGCCGAGTTCGTCCAGCGCCTCGATCACCAGGATATGGGCGAGGCCCTTGGCGCCGCCGCCGCCGAGAACGAGGGCGAGGTCCGGGCTCGCAGCCGGGGCGATGTCTGTCGGGTTCATCTGACGAGTCTAGCCCAGCCACCCGCATGGGGGGAGCCCGTTGGCCGGCTTGCCCTCGCAGGACTGGCGGGCTTTCATCGGTCGACCTTCAAGGCGGATGAATCATGATCGACCTGACAAGCGCCCTCGGGGCCTCCTTCGATGCCGGCCAGGCGCCCGCCGACGCCCTGGCGGTCAACGCCGCCATCCTCAAGCGGCTGGAGAGCTGGGACAACTGGGCGTTTCCGCCCGCCGTCATCCGCCAGATGCGGCGCGAGGGCCGCGGCGCCTTCCCCGCCCCCATTCCCTCGCCGCGGGCGAGGACCATCACGATGGAGGGTCCGCACGGCCCCATCGACCTGCGCATCATTGCGCCCGATGCGCCGCGCGGCGTCTATGTCCACATCCACGGCGGCGGCTGGGTGCTGGGCAGCGTCGACCAGCAGGACCAGTGGCTGGAGCGCTTCGCTGACCGGGCCGGCATGGCCTGCGTCTCCGTCGACTACCGGCTCGCCCCGGAACATCCCTACCCCAAGGGCCCCGACGACTGCGAGGCGGCGGCGCTGTGGATCGCCGGCGAGGCGAAGCGGCTCTTCGGCACCGACCGCCTCGCCATCGGCGGCGAGAGCGCCGGCGCCCATCTGGCGGCGGTGACGCTCCTGCGCCTGCGCGATCGCCACGGCGTGATGCCTTTCCGCGCCGCCAATCTCCATGCCGGCTGCTACGACCTTGCGCTGACCCCGTCGGTGCGCCGCTGGGGCGCTGAGAAGCTGGTGCTCAACACCCGCGACATCGAGATGTTCGTCCGCCATTTCCTGGTCCAGGGCGGCGACGTGCGCCATCCCGATGTCTCCCCGCTCCATGCCGACCTCAAGGGCCTGCCGCCGGCGCTCTTCACCGTCGGCGCCCTTGATCCTCTCGTGGACGATACCCTGTTCATGGCGCCGCGCTGGGCGGCGGCCGGTAACCGCGCCGCCCTCGAGGTCTACCCCGGCGGCTGCCACGTCTTCATCGGCTTCCCCGGCTCCAACACCGACCGCTGCCTGGAGCGGATCGAGATCTTCATGGCCGAGGCCTGCGCCGACTGACCGCCGCTATTCCGCGGCGAGCTTGCGCACCCGCCACTGGGCCAGAAGCGCCCTGAGCGCCGCCGGGCGCACCGGCTTGTTGAGGAGATGCACCGATTTCGCCTGCGCCCGGTCGCGCACTTCCGGGCTGCGGTCGGCGGTGATGAGGATGGCGGGCAGGGAGGCACCGAACCGCCAGCGCAGCTGGGTGACGACGTCCAGTCCGTTGCCCTCGTCCAGGTGGTAGTCGACGATCACCACGTCGGGCGGCGTCTGGCTGGCGTTCAGCACCTCGTGGGTCGCCGGCCAGCCGTCGGCGATGAGGGTGCGGCACCCCCAGCCTGACAGCAGCGCCTCCATGCCGTGCAGAATCTTCGGCTCGTTGTCGATGGCGAGCACGGTCAGCCCGTCGAGCGGCGCCGCCGGCAGGGGTGAGGGCGCGGGGCCCGGCGCCACCGCGGGGAGGGCCGGGGCGATGGGCACGGTCACCGCGAAGGTCGAGCCGCGCCCGACCTTGGACTTCACCGTCAGCTTGTGCTCCAGCACGCGGGCGATGCGCTCGACGATGGAGAGGCCGAGGCCGAGGCCGCGGGCGACCTTTGCCCCCTGTTCGAGGCGCTGGAACTCCTGGAAGATGATCCGCTGCTTGGCCTGGGGAATGCCCGGGCCGGTGTCGTGCACCTCCAGCGACAGTTTCTTGCCCCGGCGGCGGCAGCCGATCACGACGCCGCCCTTGGCCGTGTATTTGATGGCATTGGAGATGAGGTTCTGCAGCAGGCGGCGCAGCAGCCGCCGGTCCGAGTGGATGGCCAGCGCCGTCGGCACGAAGGTGAGGCTCAGCCCCTTCTGTTCGGCGATGGGGGCGAACTCTACCGCGAGCTGGCGGAACAGCTCGTCGATGCGGAAACTGCCGAATTCCGGCTTCATCGCTCCCGCATCCAGCCGCGATATGTCGAGGAGGGCGGCGATGATCTCCTCCACCGCCTCGAGGGAGGCGTCGACATTGTCCACCAGCCGTCGTTCGTCGCCGCCGCTGCGCCGCTCCACCAGGCTTGTCGTGTAGAGGCGCGCCGCGTTGAGCGGTTGCAGGATGTCGTGGCTCGCCGCGGCGAGAAACCGCGTCTTGGAGAGGTTCGCCTCGTCCGCCTCCTGCTTCGCCAGCGCCAGCTCGGCGTTGAGGCGCGTGAGCTCCTCGGTGCGCTCGCGCACCCGGCGCTCCAGTGTCTCGTTGGCGCGCTCCAGCTCCTCGGCCGCCGCCACCGACGCGGTGACGTCCGTATAGGTGGTGACGATGCCGCCGTCCGGCAGGCGCGCGGCACGCACCTCGATGAAGAGGCCGAGTCCGGCGAGACGCTCGATCTGCGGCTCGTCGGCCTTGAGGAGCCGCTCGGCGCGCTCTGCCACCAGCGTCTCGATGTCGCCCGGCCCAAACTCGCCGCGCACCGCCAGCGCCCGCAGGATGCGGTCGAAGCCGGCGCCGATATGGAGCGTCTCGGCCGGCAGGGCGAGCACTTCGGCGAAGGGGCGGTTCCACACCATGAGATTGCCGTCGGCGTCGAAGACGCTGACGCCCTGGCGGGCGTGTTCGAGCGCCGTCTGCAGGACCTCCCGGTTGTACTGCATGGCCGCATTGGCATCGTCGAGCAGCTTCAGGGCGTCGGTGGTCGAGACCGAGCGCTTCTTCAGGAGCAGCGACAGGACGAGCCGCGAGGAGGCAGTTCCGATGGCCGAGGCGAGCAGGCGCTCGGAATAGCGCAGCAGCTCGATGTCCGCTTCCGCCGCCCCCTCCAGCGGCAGGCCCTGCTCCATGGCATAGCTCTCGAAGGCGGCATGGGTGCGCTCGGCCCCGAGATAGCGGGCCACCGTCGCGCGCACGTCCTCCACCGTCACCGCGCTGCGCCAGAGCCGGAAGCTCGGTGCGTAGTCCGAGGGCGGCGAGGGCAGGAAGATCTTCGCCTGCATCACCTCGATGGCCGAGGCGCGGCGCAGCAGCGAGACGCCCGCATAGAGCAGGATGTTGAGGAGCAGCGACCAGAAGACGCCGTGGGCGAGCGGCGGCAGGTCGACCATGTCGAACAGGTTCTGCGGCCGCAGCCAGGCGATGCCGAAGGGCCCCTCAGCAACGAGCCGTGAGGGCAGGGCGCCCGTCGTCGTCAGCATGGGGAGAAGCAGCGTGTAGGTCCACACCGCCAGCCCCCCCGCCATGCCGGCAACGGCGCCGCCGGCATTGGCGCGCCGCCAGAACAGGCCGCCGAAGAAGGCGGGCGCGAGCTGCGTCACCGCGGCGAAGGACAGGAGGCCGATGGAGGCGAGCTGCGCCTCGCCGGCGACGCGGTAGTAGAGATAGGCGCCGATCATCACCGCCAGGATGATGGTGCGGCGGATCATCAGGATGGTCGGGCCGAGGTCGGTGCGATCGTCGGCCGCGCCCTCGCCGGCGAGCAGGCGTCCGCGCAACGTCAGAAGCGAGGGAATGACCACGTCGTTCGAGATCATGATCGAGAGCGCGACGCTCGCCACGATCACCATCGCGGTTGCGGCCGACAGGCCGCCGATGAAGGCCGCGAGCGTCAGGAACTCGTTTCCCCGCGACATCGGCAGCGCGACCACCGTCATGTCGCTGTCCATGGAGCCCGGCGGGAAGACCACAAGTCCCGCCACGGCGATGGGAACGACGAAGAGGTTGATGAGGACGAGGTAGAGCGGGAAGAGCCAGGACGCGCGGCGGATCTCCGCCTCCGAATGGTTCTCCACCACGCCGACGTGGAACATGCGCGGCAGCAGGATGCCGCAGCAGAAGGAGAGCGCGCTCATGGCGAGGAAGGTCGAGAGGTCCGGCCAGCGCAGCACCGAGGCGGCGATGTCGGGCCGTGAGCGCGCCTGGCCGAAGAGGTCGCCGAAGCCGTCGAACATGACGTAGGTCGTGTAGAGGCCGATGGCGAGGAAGCAGACGAGCTTGACGATGGACTCCGCCGCCACCGCGAGGATCAGCCCGTCCTGATGCTCCGTCGCATCCGCGTGACGCGTTCCGAACAGCATGGCGAAGGCCGCCATCGACACGGCCACGACCAGCGCCAGATCCCCGAAGAAGGGAAGTTCCTGGGTGACGTTGACGATCTCGTCCGGCCTGATCGTCGTCATCAGGGAGGAGGACACGGCCTTGAGCTGCAGGGCGACGTAGGGGATCGTGCCAACCGTGACGATGAGGCAGACCATGCCGGCCACCGCCTGGCTCTTGCCGTAGCGCGCGCCGATGAAATCGGCGATCGAGGTGATGTTCTGCGCCTTGGCGATCCGTACCACCCTGCGGATCAGCGGCCAGAACAGCGCGAAGAGCAGCATCGGCCCGATATAGATGGCGAGGAAGTCGAAGCCCGAGCGCGAGGCGAGGCCGACCGAGCCGAAGAAGGTCCAGGAGGTACAGTAGACCGCGAGGGAGAGCGGATAGATCCACGTCTGGCTCTGCCGAATGGCCTTTTCCTGCGCGCGGCGCCGGTCGCCCCAATAGGCGACGACGAAGAGCGCCCCAAGATAGGCGAAGGCGGTCAGGATGATGACGAAGCCCATGCTCATGGCAGCTCGGTCATGGCGGCGTTGCGGGGCCCCTGTCGTCGGGCTCCGACTTCACCACGGCAGCCGGCCGCTGTCCAATCCTGCGGGGGATTACGTAAGGGAAAGTGATTGCCTTCACCGCGGACTTGGTCGAACCTGCCCGCCCCTGCCACGGTCGGCAGGAATCGGAACGGGGGCCGCCATGCTCAAGGAATTTCGTGAATTCGCGCTCAAGGGCAATGTCGTTGACCTCGCCGTCGGCGTGATCATCGGCGCCGCCTTCGGCCGCATCGTGGAATCGATCGTCGGCGATCTCTTCATGCCGATCCTCGGCGCCATCGGCGGCTTCGATTTCACCAACTATTTCCTTCCCCTCAGCAGCGCCGTCACCGCCACGAACCTCGTGGACGCGCAGAAACAGGGCGCCGTCATCGCCTATGGCCGCTTCATCACCATCGCCATCAATTTCATGATCATCGCCGGCGTCATGTTCATGGTGGTGAAGGGCATGAACCGCCTGAAGCGGCAGCAGGAGGCAGCGCCCGCCAAGCCGGCCGAGACCCCGGCTGACGTGCTGCTACTCACCGAAATCCGCGATCTCCTGAAGAAATAGCCGCGCTCAGGAGCGGCGCAGGAACAGGAGCTGCGTCTCGCCGGCCTCGCGCCGCTCCTCCATCATGAATCCGTAGGGGACGGCGACGCCAATGTCCGCCGCCTCCTCCCGCACCACCAGCGCATCCGGGGTGAGCCAGCCGCCGTCGCGGGGGCCCGCCCGCCC
>JAEZGJ010000015.1 GCA_023416965.1 Pseudomonadota bacterium
GCCGGTTCCCGCCGGTGCAGCGCCCATGCGGGCGCCGCTGCCGCCGCGCCGGCCGGCGTGACGCGCGCGGCGCTTTGTTTCGGCGCCGCCCCGTCCTATATGCCCGGCATGAGCCAGCTTGCCGCGCCCGCCATCGACGAGATCAAAGAAGCCTTCGCCCTGATCGACGACTGGGAGGAGCGCTATCGCTACCTGATCGAGATCGGCAAGGCCCTTCCGCCGCTCGCTCCCGATCAGCGCAGCGAGGAGAACCGGGTAAAGGGCTGCGCCAGCAATGTCTGGCTCGTCACCCATGTCGACCAGCCCGGCCCCGATGCGGTGATGCGGTTCGAGGGCGAGAGCGACGCCCATATCGTCAAGGGCCTGGTCGCCCTGACGCTCGCCTTCTATTCCGGCCGCCCGGCCCGCGAGGTGGCGGCCGACGACGCCTTCGACCTGTTCCGCTCCTTCGGCCTCGAGCAGCACCTCACCCCGCAGCGCTCCAACGGCGTCAGGGCCATGATCGACCGCATTCGCCGCGACGCGGCGGCGGCGATGGCCGCCTGATCAGGCGACGAGCGCCGGCTGCAGGCCGGCAAGGTCGGCCAGGGTCGCCACCGGGTCGGCGCCGGGATACTCGTTCGGCATGCCGGTGCGGTTGACCCATACCGGCACGAAGCCGAAGCGGGCGGCGCCGGCAACGTCCCAGCGGTTGGACGAGACGAAGACAACGTCGCCGGCCGTGCCGACGCCGATCGATCTCTGCGCATGGGCATAGACGGCCGGCACCGGCTTGTAGGCGCCGACATCCTCCACCGTCACCACCGCGTCGAGCAGCGCGCCGATCCCGGCGGCGGCGATGGCCTTGTCCACCATGCCGCGCGTGCCGTTGGTGAAGATGGCGGTGGTCTTGCCCGCCGCCTTCAGCCGCCCGAGGGCAGGCGCGACGTCCGGATAGGCGTCGAGCGTCTCATAGGCGGCGAGCAGCGCCTGCCTGAGCGCCGGATCGGCGACGCCGTGGCGGGCCAGCGCGAAATCGAGGCCGCGGCCGGTGAGGGTCCAGAAATCCTCGAAGCCGCCCATCATCGTGGTGATCCAGGAATATTCGAGCTGCTTGGCGCGCCAGAGCTGGGAGACAGGTTCGGCGAGCGGCCCCAGCGGCGCACCCGCCCTCTGCACGGCCGCATGGACGTTGAACAGCGTGCCGTAGGCGTCGAACATGAAGGCTGTGGCGGGCATGGCGTGATCTCCCCCAAGTCCCGGCCGAACCATCGCATCCTCGCGCGGCAGGGATCACCACAATTCATGATGACGGCGGCCGCCGCCACGCTAAATTCCGCCTCCCCCGCCGGAGGAGATGCGCGATGACCAGCTGGTCGAAAACCTGGACCTATGTCGACGGCGACTGGCTGGAGGGCAACCCTCCCCTCACCGGCCCGCGCAGCCACGCCTTCTGGCTCGGCTCCTCGGTCTTCGACGGCGCCCGGATCTTCGATGGCAAGATGCCCGACATGGACCTGCATGCGGCGCGGCTGAACCGCTCGGCCGTGGCGCTGGGCCTCAAGCCCACCATGAGCGCCGAGGCCGTCGTCGGGCTCGCCCGGGACGGGGCGAAGAAGTTCGACGGCTCGGTGCCGCTCTACGTGAAGCCGATGTACTGGGCCGAGGGCGACGGCCCCAGCGCCATCCTGCCGGATCCGGAGACGACGCGGTTCTGCCTCTGCCTCTACGAGGCGCCCATGGGCGCGCCCACCGGCATGTCCATCACCCTGTCCAAGTTCCGTCGCCCGACCATCGAGAACGCCCCGACCGATTCCAAGGCCGGCTGCCTCTACCCGAACAACGGCCGGGCGCTGCGCGAGGCCAAGGCCCGCGGCTTCGACAACTGCCTGGTCATGGACATGGTGGGCAACATCGCGGAGACCGCCACCTCCAACATCTTCATGGCCAGGGACGGCGTGGTCTATACGCCCATCCCGAACGGCACGTTCCTCAACGGCATCACCCGCCAGCGCACCATCGCGCTGCTGCGCCAGGCGGGCGTCACCGTGGTCGAGCAGAGCCTTCGCTACGCCGATTTCGAGAATGCCGACGAGATCTTCTCCTCCGGCAACTACTCGAAGGTCGTGCCGGTGACGAAGATCGACGACCGGGCGCTGCAGCCCGGCCCGCTCGGTCGCAGGGCGCGCGAGCTCTATTTCGACTATGCGGCCTCCGGCCCGCGCATCTGAGGCCCGGACGGGCTGACGCCGGGCGGACCGGCCGCCGGCGGTTCAGCCGCCGACGGTTCAGCCTCCGACATGGGCGCGGAAGTCCTTCAGCGAGGCAAAGCGCGTCGTGCCCTCGGCGAGGTCCGCCTCGATGCTGCCGTCGCCATAGAGGCGGAAGGATATGCCGGCTATCACGCCCTCGCGCAGCAGTGGCGGCGCGGGCGGCGGCGGCGCGGCCATGACCGGCTCCTGGCGCGGCTGCACCTTGGGCTGTTGCTCGAAAATGTCCTTCAGGTCGTCCATCAGGGAGGTGGCGGGGTCAGCCGCCGGCTTCTTGGGCGCCAGGATGTCGTTGAGCTCGGGGAAGTCGCGGGCGAGCGCGGCCATGGCGTCCTCGCGCGGCGCTGCGGGGGCGGGCTCCGGTTCGGGCTGCACGGGCTCCGGACCGACGGGATCGGGCCGGCGCGGGGTCACGACGACACGCATGGCCACGGCGGGGGCCGGGCGCGGCGCCGCGCCGGGAGCGATCGGGGCGGCAGGGGCGGGAACGGGAGGCGCCTCGACCGCAGGGGCCGGCGGGCTCGCCAGCGAAGCCTGCAGCGCCCGTTCCAGTTCCTCCTCGATGGAGAGTTGGGCCGGCTTCGGCTCCGGCTTCGGCTCCGGGTTGGGCTCGGGTTGCGGCTCGGGGCGGCGGGGCGGGACGATGTCGGGGGCGGCAACGGGCCGGGAGATGGTCTCCCGCAGCCGCGCCATGAAGTCGTCGGCATCCGGCAGGGCCGGCGGCTCTGCAGCCGCCCCGGCCTCGCCCGGCGCGGCACCGTCGCGTCCACCCCGGCCGTCGGCATCCTCCTCCACCTCGGGCTCGGCCGCCTCGGGCATGTCGGCAACGGCCTGCGGGCGATGCAACGGCGAGGGGATGGGCTCGGGCTCGGCGGGAGCGCGGGCATCGGCCGCCGAGGCGCCCAGCAACAGGCGCTCCAGCGAGGCCATGGGATCGGCGGGTTCGCCGCCCGCGGGGGCGGCGGGCGCGAGATCGGCCTCTGCTGCCTTCACCTCAGCCTTCATGTCCTCCACGGCATGGACCAGATCCGGGTCGTCCTCGGGCCGCGGCGGGGCCTTGTCCGCGCCGTGACGCGCGTCGAAGGCGGACTCCTCGTCGCTCAGGTCCTCCACCGGCTGGGCCGCCGGGGTCGGGACGGCACGAAGAGGCGGCGCGATGATCGGCTCGACCCGGACCGGCTCCACCGCAGGCGGCTCGATGACCGGTACGGGCTCCGGCGCCTTCTCGGCACCGCGAGGCTCCACCGGCGACGCCGCCGCCCCGGCGGAGAGGCCGGCTGCGGCGGACAGGCCGGCAGCCGCCGCGGCGGCGAAGGGTGCCTGGGCGGTCAGCGGCGGCAGTCCGAAACTCTGGCGCGAGGGCGGGGTCGGCGCGGCAGGAGCCGGGGCGGCGGAAACCGGCGCGGCCGGGGCGGGCGCCTTCATCAGCGCATCCTCCAGCCGGTCGAGGACTACGGCCGTCGACGGCGGGGTGGCGACCGGCGTGTTAACTTGGGCGGCCGGAGGCTCATCGACGGCGACGAGGGCGAGGGACTCGGCCGGAGCCTCCCGCGCCGGGGCCGGGCCGGAAAGTCCGGCGCGCAAGTCGTCGAGCTTGCCGGCCACGACGCCGAGCTGGTCGAAGACTGCGGCGAGGCCGAACAGGACGATGCCAGCGGCGGCGATCACCGCGCCGACGATCATCACCGTGTTGCCGAGGCTCAGCAGGGCCGGGTTGGTGCCCCAGTAGAGCGTCACCGCCCCGATCAGCGCCAGCACCGCGGCCGCCACCTTCAGCACGAGGGCCATGGATCGTCCTTTCCACCCGCGGACTGCAGGTCCGCTCCCGGCTACCGTAGAGCCGACAAAAAACGACCTATAGAAGGCAGGTCGTCAGATTCTCGCAACTACACCACGCCATGCCAGCGGGGCAATTGCCGCCGCGGGCCTGCCGGCCTATGTGAAGGGGGTTGTTTCGTGTGCGATCGCCCGCCGCACGGCGGAAGCGCGGGCGCCCCCCAAGGAGACGAGATCATGGCCTTCACCCTCGACGACCTGCCCTATGCCTACGATGCCCTGCAGCCCTACATGTCGAAGGAGACGCTGGAGTATCACCACGACAAGCACCATCAGGCCTATGTCACCAACGGCAACAACCTGATCAAGGGCACGGAATTCGAAGGCAAGAGCCTCGAGGAGATCGTCAAGGGCTCCTTCGGCAAGCATGCCGGCATCTTCAACAATGCCGGCCAGCACTACAACCACATCCACTTCTGGAAGTGGATGAAGCCGAATGGCGGCGGCAAGATCCCGGGCGGCCTCGAGAAGGCGCTCGTCGACTCCTTCGGCTCGGTCGAGAAGGCCAAGGAAGAATTCATCCAGGGCGGTGTCACCCAGTTCGGCTCGGGCTGGTCCTGGCTCGCGGTGCAGGGCGGCAAGATCGTCGTCACCAAGACGCCGAACGGCGAGAGCCCGCTGGTCCATGGCGGCGTGCCGATCCTTGGCGTGGACGTGTGGGAGCACTCCTACTACATCGACTACCGCAACCGCCGTCCCGACTATCTCAAGGCCTTCGTCGAGCACCTGGTGAACTGGGAGTATGTCGACGAGCTGTTCCAGAAGGCCACCGCCTGAGCCGTACGCTCCGGCGAGCAGACCCGACCCCGGCCGAGAGGCCGGGGTTTTTGCTGGGCCCAACCCTCAACCCATCATCCCCGGCCGAGTTCAGCGAGGGGGTGAGGGAAACGGGGGCGGCGAGATGAACGGCCCCACCCGCACCCTCCCCTCGCTGCGCGAGGAGAGGGGGACCAAGACGTCGCGGCTCGCCGGAGATGTCGGCGCCAGGCGCGTTCGCCTGCCTGCTGTCTGCCCCCTCACCCGGCCTGCGGCCAACCTCTCCCCGCCGGGAAAGGTGAAGGGGAGCCTCTCCGGAAGCTGCACACTCGACCGGAGCGGGCGCCAGCCCCTCACGCGATTTCGGTGACGATCTTCCGCCTCACCGCATCGCCGAAAGAGCGGTTCTCGTCCGCCACCTCGACGAAGGCGCCGGGGCCGCCGATCACCGCCTCGCGGTAATAGTCCGGCAGCGGCTGGCCGAGCCGTGCGGGCACCTGGCCGCCTGGCCTGAGGATCGCCAGGGCGTTGACGGTGATGCCCTTGGCCACCGCGTCGTCGCGCGCCGCCTCGACGGCCCTGCCGCCGATGTTCGGCCCGTCGCCGGAAACGTCGATGACGCGCCTGAGGCCCCGATAGGGCCCTGTCTCGATGTGCCCCACGCAGAAATCGATGGCGGCGGAGATGGAATTGTAGCCGCGCGCCGCCCGCGGACGGGCGAGGAGTTCGGCGGCAAATCCCCGGGCGCTCGGCTCGTCGCGGATGAGCGTCCAGTCGACGATGACGTGCTGCGAGGTCGGCCCGCCCCATTCGGTGTAGATCACCGCGATGGCGCCGTGCATGCCCTTGGCGATGACCGAGAGGACTTCGGGCGAGGCCAGCGCCTGGCCATAGCCGTCGCGCTGCAGCCGAAGCTCGTCGTTATCGATGGAGCCTGAGCCGTCGGCCGCCAGCGCCAGCACCACATCCACGGGCACGGGGCGCTGGGCGCCCGCCAGCCGGGGGGCGGCCGCCGCCGCGGCGAGACCGAGCGCCATGCGCCGGGACAGTCCGTTCCACCGCGACACCGCCATGCGCCTCTCCCTCGTCACCTCGTGCCATGTTCCAGCGCGGCAGCGGCCATGACCATCCACATCATCGTGACCGCAGGCGCCTTCGTATAGGGTGCGCCTCCCGCGACAGCCGCCACCCCCAGCCCCGAGCCCCGATGGCCCTTCTCGTCCTCCTGTCCGTCGGCATGCTCATCGTCGGCTTCGGCGCCTTCGGCGTCATCGGCGTGATCACGCCGATCAGCCGCGATCTCGCCCTGACGCCGGTCGGTGCCGGCTGGATCGTCAGCGCCTATGCCTTCGCCTATGCGATCGGCTCGCCGCTCGGTGCCTCGATCACCGGCAGGCTGGACCGCCGCACCGTGCTCGTCATCGGCATGGGGCTGATCGCCGCGGGCGCCCTGGTCACCGCTGTCGCCGCCCATCCGGCCGTGCTCTATGCCGGCCGCATCGTTCTCGCCGCCGGGGCGGGGCTCTATTCGCCCGCCGGGGCGGGCGTCGCGATGATGGCGGTGCCGGCCGCCCAGCGCGGCCGGGCGCTCGCCACCGTCTATGCCGGTCTCACCGTCTCGCAGGTGATCGGCATTCCCGCCGCGGGCTATATCGGCTTCACCATCGGCTGGCCCTGGCTGTTCATCGCCATCGCCATCGTGGCGGTCCTCATGGCGGGGGCGCTGTGGCTGCGGGTGCCGGCGAAGATCGCCATCGCGCCGGCCACCCTCGGCGACCTCGCCCGGGCCATGACGGACCCGCGCCTGGCGCTCGCCGTGCTGGTCACCGTGACCGTGATGGGGGCGGCCTGGATTCCCTATACGTTCCTCTCCCCGATCATCGAGGAGAAGACCGGTGGCGGCGCCGGCCTGATCGCCACCCTGCTCGTCGTCTACGGAATCGGCTCCGTGGCCGGCAATGCGCTGGGCGGCTTCCTGGTCGACCGGATCGGCGCCAACCGCACCCTGATGATCGCCGCGACGGGGCCGCTGCCGCTGATGGCGGCGCTGACCTTCATCGCCTGGAGCCCTTGGCTCGGCGGCGTCATCCTCTTCCTCTGGGGCATGCTCGGCTGGACCATCGGCGTGTCGCAGCAGGCGCGGCTCGTCGCCCTCGATCCCGCCCGCATGCAGGTGCTGCTGTCGCTGAACGCCGCCTGCATCTATGGCGGCGCCGCGCTGGGGGCGAGCCTCGCCGGCCTCGCCAAGAGCCTCGGCGGCACGCCGGGCCTCGGGCTGGCGGCGCTCGGGCTCGGCCTCGTCGGCGTCGCCCATCTCGCCCTGTCCCTGAAGCTCGGCGGCCGGCGCGACTACTGAGCCGGCACCTCCGGCGCGCCGGTCACCGCCACGGCGAAGGCATAGGAGCGGGCGACCTCGGCGAGGCGGTCGAAACGCCCGGCGGCGCCGCCGTGGCCGGCATCCATGTTGGTGACGAGGAGCACGGGATTGGCGTCGGTCTTGGCGGCGCGCAGCCGCGCCACCCATTTGGCCGGTTCCCAGTAGGTGACGCGCGGGTCGGAGACGCCGGCGAGCGCCAGGATCGGCGGATAGGCCTGCGCCGTCACGTTGTCATAGGGCGAATAGGCGAGCATGCGCCGGAAGGCCTCGGGGTCGGCGATGGGATTGCCCCATTCGCGCCATTCCGGCGGCGTGAGCGGCAGGGTGTCGTCGAGCATGGTGGCGACGACGTCGACGAAGGGCACCTCGGCGAGGATGCCGGCGAAGAGGTCGGGGCGCATGTTGGCCACCGCCCCCATCAGCATGCCGCCGGCCGAACCGCCCTGGGCGACGATGCGGCCCTTCGCGGTGAAGCCCCCGGCGATCAGGTGTTCGGCGCAGGCGATGAAGTCGGTGAAGGTGTTGGCCTTGAACTCGCGTTTTCCCGTGCGGTACCAGCGATAGCCCTTCTCCATGCCGCCGCGCACATGGGCGATGGCATAGACGAAGCCGCGGTCGACCAGCGACAGCCGCGAGGTGGAGAAGGAGGCCGGCATGGAGGCGCCGTAGGAGCCGTAGCCGTAGAGCAGGACCGGGGCGGTTCCGTCGAGCGGCGTGCCCTTGCGGTAGACGAGCGACACCGGGACGGTCTCGCCGTCGGACGCCGGCGCCAGCAGGCGGCGGGTGACATAGGCGGCAGGGTCGTGGCCGGAGGGGACCTCCTGGCGCTTGCGGAGCACGCGGGTGCGTGCGCGCATGTCGTAGTCCCAGGTCTCGTTCGGCGTGGTCATCGACGAATAGACGAAGCGCAGCGTGTCGGTGTCGAACTCGTAGCCGGGCAGCACGCCGAGGGAATAGGCCTCCTCGTCGAAGGCGATGGCGTGTTCCTCCGCTGTCGTCAGGTTGCGGATGACGATGCGCGGCAGGGCGTTCTCGCGCTCGAGGCGGATGAGCCAGTCCTTCAGCACATGGGCGGAGAGGATCAGCACGCCCGGCCGGTGCGGGACGATCTCCGTCCAGTTCTCGCGCGCGGGCGCGGCGAGCGGCGCGGCGACGATGCGGTAGTCCTCGGCCTCATCGTTGGTGCGGATGAAGAGCGTCGGCTGCCCGCGCCAGGAGGGGTGATAGTCGGGATAGGACTTCACGTCCTCCCGGCGCGGCAGGACCAGGCGGGGCGCGGCGTCGGGCCGGGTGAGGTCGAGCGCGTATGTCTCGGTGGAATCGCTCTGCGAGCAGGAGATCAGCGCGAGGCCCCCGGCGGTCGTCTTGCCCATGCCGACGAAGACGGTGGTGTCCTTCTCCTCGAAGACGAGCCTGTCGCGCGCCTGGGCCTCGCCCAGCACGTGGCGGAAGATCCTGAGCGGGCGGTGGTTGTCGTCGAGGCGAATGTAGTAGAGCGCGGAGGCGTCCTCGCACCACACGGCGTCCCCTCCGGTCTCCTCGACGAGGTCGGCCTGATCGGTGCCGGTGGCGAGGTCGCGCACCCGCAGCGTGAAGAATTCCGAGCCCTTGTCATCGTAGCTCCAGGCGAGGAGCCGGTGGTCAGGGCTGTGGACGGCGCCGCCGAGATCGAAGAAGGCGCGGCCCTCGGCGAGCGCGTCGCCGTCGAGCATCACCTGCTCCCCCTCTTCGCTGCCGCGCGGGCGGCGGCAGACGATGGGGTGCTGGCCCCCCTCCCGGTAGCGGTCGTAATAGTCGAAGGGGCCGTCGGGCGAGGGCACGCCCGAGTCGTCCTCCTTGATCCGCCCGCGCATCTCCCGGACCATCCGGCCGATCAGCGGCTTCACCGGCGCCAGCACGGTTTCGGCGTAGGCATTCTCGGCCACGAGGTGGTCGCGGATGGGAGCCGGCAGCACGCCGGGATCGCGCAGCGCCTCCTGCCAATTGGCGGCGCGCAGCCACGCGTAGTCGTCGACGAGTTCGACCCCGTGCACCGTGCGCCGGGTGGGTCGGGGGTCGGCCACGGGGGCGGGAGCGCCATTGGGATCGAGCATCATGAGGTCATCCATGCGAGGCGGAGCGGCGGGTGCGCCGCGGAATCACTTTACGGGAGGGCAGTATTAACGCCCGGTTCATTGGTATGGCAGAGCCGTGGCACTGGTAACATCATGTATCGGGCCCCGGGACGAGACGGGCGAATCGCGGCGATTTGCCCCAGCAGGTCGGTTGCATGGTGAAGGAGACTGCTCGTTTTGGGACCGTATTTTGTCGCCGCTGTTGAATTTGCTGAAGGCGAACCGCCTCCAAATGCACTTTTTTACTTAAAACATGCCCGTCAGGCCTTGCCACGAAAGCTCAGCAGCAGTATCTGCGCCCCATGGACGTTGTCCCGGGCCGACAGGCTGGATCGGATGATGCCCAGCAAGCAAACGAGCGCAACGCTCCAGGCCGCGACGGTGTTCTTAAACGTCGCCTGTCAGAGGATTCCGTGACCATGGCCGACTCGTCGACTGCCAACAACTATATCGAGCTCGCCGCCGATATCGTGTCGGCTTACGTAAGCAACAACTCCGTCTCCGCCGCCGACCTTCCGGGTCTGATCAACAACGTCCACAATGCCCTGGTCAACGTGACGAGCGGCAAGGTGGAGGCTCCGGCCGAGCCGCTGAAGCCGGTGATCCCCATCAAGAAGTCGATCACGCCGGACTACATCGTCTGCCTGGAGGACGGCAAGAAGTTCAAGTCGCTGAAGCGCCACCTGCGCACCCAGTACAACCTCTCGCCTGAAGACTACCGCGAGAAGTGGGGCCTTCCGGCCGACTACCCGATGGTGGCGCCGAATTATGCCGCGGCCCGCTCGCAGCTGGCCAAGCAGATGGGCCTCGGCCAGCAGCGCCGCCGCAAGGGCCGCTGAGCCCACCCACCTCGTCTTCGGCGACGCCGTCCGGACCTCCGGGCGGCGTCGTCTGCGTTGCGGTGCCCCTCTTCAGCCGCGCCACCGCCCGCATCAGGGCCGCGTGCCGCCCGAGGTCGTAACCCTCGCCGGCCGATCTGCTCAACGCCCGCTCGTGACGCAACTGCCGCTCCAGCCGGCGCAGCAGCGGTCCGTCATGCTTCGCCGGCCCGAACAGGCTGCCGGCCCGCACCAGGGGGCAGACGGTATCGGCCTCTGAGCGTCCGCCCACGGCGCGCCAGCTTCGGATGCGGCAGTCCCGTCGTCCTGTCCCCGTCATCGCGATCCTCCTTGCACCGGGGCGGCGAGGATGGATGGGCCAAGAATGATGGGGACAACTTTTCCGCGCATTTCCAGCAAACAGGTTGCACGTGCAGCCTAAGTCCCTGCAAAGACTGGCGTTCGGGGCGAGCCGTCAGTCTGCTGACATCAAAAGGAATAAAAACTTATTACCGTTTCACCTCCCGCCATTAAGGATTGAAGTCCTTTCACGGAGGCCGTGCCGATGTCCCCTCACCTCTCGCCGCCCTCCCGGCCCGCCAAGCCCGGAGAGGCCGGGATCGATGTCGCCGCCGCGCTCGCGGCCTGGGTCGCCGGGGTGGACCGCCTCGCTCTCTTCGGCGAAAGCCGGGGCGGCGCCCAGGTGGCCGCGGCACGGCAACTGGCGATCTACCTCGCCCATGTCGCGCTGGGCTACGACCTGACCCGGCTCGCCACCGCCTTCGGCCGCGACCGCGCGACACTGCGTCATGCCCTGCGCCGCATAGAGGACGAGCGGGACGATCCTGCATTCGACCAGCAAATCACCGGGCTGGAGACCATCCTCATGCCGCTGCGGCGCGAATGTGTCGTGGCCGGAGGACGCCCGCGATGACCGGCGCAGGCGACGCGGACCGCTTCCGGCGCGCCCATCAGGAGCGCATCGTGGTGGAGACACCGGACGGACCGGTGGAGGTCGACCTCGCGGAGAGCCCGCTGCGCTGGCTCGCCAGCCGGAAGGACGCGGCGGGCCGTCCCTTCCTGTCACCCAGCGAGATAGAGGCGGGCGAGCGCTTCCGACGCGACTTCACCCTGGCCGGCCTGTCGCCGCGGCTCGGCGCCACCTGGGCGGCGCCGGTGTCCGGCGGACGGCCTGCGGGCTCGGGACCGGACTATGCGGACGTGGTCCTCGCGGCGAAACAGCGGCTCGACCGGACGATCGCCGCCGTCGGGCCCGATTTCGCCTCCCTGCTCCTCGACGTCTGCGGTTTCCTGAAAGGACTGGAGGAGGCGGAGCGCGAACGGCGCTGGCCTCCGCGGGCGGGCAAGGTGGTCCTCAAGCTGGCGCTCGGCACGCTCGCCCGCTCCTACGGCCTGGGGGACACTGCGACCGGGCCGGCCCGGGCGCCGGCCATCCGCGCCTGGCGGGCGCCGGCGGCCGAGCCTCGCCGAGCGGTCAGCCTGCCAGCGCGTCGATGATGCGGACCCAGGAGCGGATGCCCTTGTGGAACGAGGTCAGGTCGTATTTCTCGTTGGGCGAGTGAACCCGGTCGTCCTCGAGGCCGAAGCCGACGAGGAGCGTGTCGAGGCCGAGATCCTCCTTGAAGGCGCCGACGATGGGGATCGAGCCGCCGGTGCCGATGGTCACCGCCTTGCGTCCCCATTCGTCCGTCAACGCGGCGCGGGCCTTGGCCAGCACCGGCATGTCCCAGGGAAGCGCGATGGCGGCGCTGCCGCGCGAACCGAAGAACTCGGCGCGGCAATCGGCGGGAAGCTGGGCGCGGATATGGGCGCGGAAGGCTTCGCGCACCTTCGCCGGGTCCTGCTTGCCGACGAGGCGGAAGGTCACCTTGGCCCAGGCCTCGGAGGGGATGACCGTCTTCGAGCCCTCGCCGGTATAGCCGCCCCAGATGCCGTTGATGTCGCAGGTGGGACGCGAGGTCACCATCTCGATGAGCAGGCGGTCCTTCTCGCCAATCGGGTGCTTCAGGCCTACGGCGCCGAGGAATTCCTCGGCCCGGAGGTTCAGGCCCTTCCAGTCCGCGAGGATGTCGGGGGGAAGGTCCTCCACGCCGTCGTAGAAGCCGGGAATGGCGATCCGGCCGTCCGCGCCGTGGATGGAGGCGATGGCCTTGGCCAGCATATGGATGGGATTGGCGGCCGCGCCGCCATAGACACCCGAATGCAGGTCGCGGTTCGCCGCCACCACCTTGAACTCGTCGACGACGATGCCGCGCAGCGAGGTGGTGATTGCCGGAATCTCGCGGTCCCACATGCCGGTGTCGCAGACGAGCGCGATGTCGGCGGCAAGATCGGCCTTGTTGGCGCGCACGAAGTCGAAGAGGTGCTTGGAGCCGCTCTCCTCCTCGCCCTCGATGAGCATGGTGATGCCGAGGGGCAGCGAGCCGGTCACCGCCTTCCAGGCGCGGCAGGCCTCGACGAAGGTCATGACCTGGCCCTTGTCGTCGCTGGCGCCGCGGGCGACGATCCGCTTCGATCCATCGGGCCCCGTGGCGAGGCGCGGCTCGAAGGGCGGGGTCTCCCACAGATCCAGAGGATCGACGGGCTGCACGTCGTAATGCCCGTAGAAGAGCGCGTGCGGGCCGCCATTGCCGGGGCTCTTCGCCACCACCGCCGGATGACCGCCCGTGGCGCGCGCTTCCGCGGTGAAGCCCATGGAGGCGAGATCGGCCGCCAGCCAGTCGGCAGCTGCGACGCAGTGGGCGGCATAGGCGCTGTCGGTCGAGACGGAGGGGATGCGCAGCAGCGCGAAGAGGCGCTCGAGGCTCTGGTCGAGGCCGGAATCCACGGCGGCGAGGACCTGGTCGACGGGGCGGGATGTCATGGCAGATGCTTCCGGTCTGGCGGGGAGGCGGGACGCTAGCAACCTCGCCCCGGATTGCAAACTCGTCCGCGAGCGTGACAGCCACCCGCCGCGGCAGCGCTTCAGCCGGATTCGCCCGCGACGCCGCGAGCGCGGCCGGAGCGGCGCACCCGCTGCATCAGAGCCCCGACCCGGCGATAGACGAGGCGCGGCGCGGCATCGGCGGACATGGCGGCGGCATAGCCGAGCGCCATGGCGGCGCGGGCGACGGCGCGGGAGAAGGCGGGCACCAGCAGGAGACAGGGAATGCCGCTGCGCAAGGCCGCATCTGGGGGTCGGGGCAAGGCGCCCGCCGGCACCACCGGGTCGGGCGCGGCCCGTGCGGCGGCGACGACAACCACGTCGACGCGCCCCTGCTCGACATGGAGCGACAGTTCGCGCTGATCCGCCAGACCCACCGCATGGATCATGCCGAGGCTCCTCAGGCCCTCGGCCGCGGCGGAGGGATCGACCCCGTCGAGGCGCAGCACGACCACCCGTGCGCCGAGGATCTGTTTCGTTCCGGCCATTGCATCATTCCCGACACCAGCCGGGACCGGCAGGACGGCGCAGCCTGTTGAATCAACGCGGCGACGACCGTCCGGGCTCGGTCTTCGGCTCCCGGGCGATGGGATAATGTTACCGTCTTGAGGAGCCGCTACGAATTTCGCTGCAATTGACCCAATCCGGCGGGCCGGGGATCAGCGGCGGCCGAGTCCGCCGAGCACCCCGCGCATGATGGCCCGGCCGATCTGCGTGCCGACGCTGCGAGCAAGCGAACTGGAAGCGTTCTTGATGATGATCTCGGTGGTGGACATCGGCGCCCGCCCGCGGCCCTTGCCGGTTGGCGTAGAGCCGCCGCCGAGGATGGAGCCGAGAAGGCCGCCGAGCCCGCCGCTGTCGGCCTGCTGGGCCTGTTCGGCCTCCTCCACCTTCTGGCGCGCCCGCTTCTGCAGAAGCTCGTAGGCCGACTCGGTGTCGATGGTCTCGTCATATTTGCCGCGGAAGGGGCTCTTCGCCATGATCTGGCGCCGCTCCTGCTCGGAGACGGGCCCGATGCGCGCCAGCGGCGGCGAGATGAGCGTGCGCTCGACGATGGAGGGCACGCCGTTGCCTTCGAGGGTGGAGACCAGCGCCTCGCCCTTGCCGAGCTGGGTGATGACCTCCTCGGTGTTCAGATTGGGGTTCTGGCGGAAGGTGGTGGCCGCAGCCTTGACCGCCCGCTGGTCGCGCGGCGTGAAGGCGCGGAGCGCATGCTGCACGCGATTGCCGAGCTGGGCGAGGACCGTCTCCGGCACGTCGAGCGGGTTCTGCGTGACGAAATAGACGCCGACGCCCTTGGAGCGGATGAGGCGCACGACCTGCTCGATCTTCTCGACCAGCGCCTTGGGTGCGTCCTTGAAAAGGAGATGGGCCTCGTCGAAGAAGAAGACCAGCTTCGGCTTGTCGACGTCGCCGACCTCGGGCAGTTCCTCGAACAGTTCGGACAGGAGCCAGAGCAGGAAGGTGGCGTAGAGCTGCGGGCTCGCCATCAGCTTGTCGGCCGCGAGCAGGTTGATGTGGCCGCGCCCTTCCCTGTCGGTGCGCATCAGGTCCTTCAGGGCGAGCGCCGGCTCGCCGAAGAACTTCGAGCCACCCTGGTTCTCCAGCGTCAGAAGCTGGCGCTGGATGGCGCCGACCGAGGCGGCCGACACGTTGCCATAGGCGGCGCGCAGCTCGTTCTGCAACTCCTTGTTCGAACCGAGCTCCTGCAGCATGGCGCGCAGGTCCTTCAGGTCGAGCAGGGCGAGGCCGTGGTTGTCGGCATAGTGGAAGAGGATGTTGATGACGCCTTCCTGGGTCTCGTTGAGATCCATCAGGCGGGAGAGGAGGAGCGGCCCCATCTCCGCCACGGTGGCGCGGATCGGATGGCCCTGCTCGCCGAAGAGGTCCCAGAAGACGACCGGGAACTGGTCCGCATGCCAGTCGAGGCCGACGGTCCTGGCGCGTTCGAGGATGAAGGGCTTCTCCTCGCCCATGGCGGCGACGCCGGAGAGGTCGCCCTTGATATCGGCAGCGAAGACCGGCACGCCGGCCGCCGAGAAGCCCTCGGCGAGGACCTGGAGCGACACGGTCTTGCCAGTGCCGGTGGCGCCCGTGATCAGGCCGTGCCGGTTGCCGAACCTCAGCGCCAGCCATTCCTGCTTGGTGCTCTTGCCGAGAAGGAGGGCGTCGTCGGCCATGATCTGATCCTGAAGCTGCAGCGCTGCGGTCCGTCCGTTCTAGCAACGGCGCCGGGCGCTCGCCAAGCGCGATGGAGGGCCGCGCTCACCCGGCGGCATGTTGACGTGGATCAAGGCTGGTAGGGCCCCGGCGCGGGCAATCTCCCGCCAACATTCCGGAGGGGGTTCTGCAATGACGGAAACGCTGTTCCTCGGGCTCGTCCTGGTCGTGTTCTGCGGCTTCGGCGCCATGCTCGCCTGGGTCGACTATTCGGGCAAGGACCTGCGCCCGCCGGTTCCCGGCCCGGGCGAGTAAGGCGCCGCAGCCGCGGCGCCCTTCCCGATCGCGCGACTCAACCGCGCGCCCAGAGTTCGCCGACGATGGTGCCTGCCTTCTTCTCGATGGCCGCGGCGGCATCGAGACAGACGTCCTCGCGATAACGCGAGGTGATGAGCTGCACGCCGATGGGTTTGCCGTCGACGAGGCCGACCGGCACGACGGCGGCCGGCAGGCCCAGCACGTTGATCGCCGACATGAAGCGCAGGTCGTTCCAGAACAGTTCGCGGGCGCGCTCCGGGCTCTCGAGGTCGGCGTTGTAGGATGGCGTCTGCCGCACCGAGAGCGGCGTCAGGATCACCGGGTGCTCCTCCAGGAACATCAGCCATTCGCGCAGCACCCGCGAGCGGCGGGCGATGGCCTTCATGTAGCCCTCGCGGTCGAGCACGGTACTCGTCCCCTTCATCGCCTCGATGGCCTTGATGAAGTCGGGGCTGCCGTGCTGGCGCATGGTCGGCTCCTGCAGCACCGTCAGCTCGGTGAAGATGAGGTCCGACCAGAGCTTCCAGGTGCCGTCGAGATCGGGCAGCTCGACCTCGTTCACGTCGTAGCCGGAATCGGCGAGGTGGTCGGCCGCCTTGCGGACCAGCGAGATGACTTTCGTATCGGTCTTCATGTCGCGCGGGATCCTGGCGACGGCGACCTTGACCGGCCCCTTCAGCTTCGGACCCTTCAGCGGCGCCGGCACCCACCAGGGATCGCGCGGATCGCGCATGGCCATGACCTCGAGGCCGAGGCGCACGTCTGCGACCGAGCGGGCGATCGGCCCTTGCGCCGACATGAACTGGGCCATGAGCGGACGCTCGTCGCCGTTCATCTGGGTGGGGTTGAAGGCGGGGATTCGCCCCTGCGTCGGCTTGATGGTGGCGACGCCGTTGCAGAAGGCCGGCCAGCGCAGCGAGCCGCCGATGTCGTTGCCGTGGGCGATGGCGCCGATGCCGGCGGCGACCGCCGAGCCTGCTCCGCCCGAGGAGCCGCCGCAGGTGATGGCGGGGTCCCAGGGGTTCAGGGTGAGGCCGTGCAGCGGGTTCTCGGTGAAGCCGCGCATGGAGAATTCGGGCGTGTTGGTGAGGCCGACGATGACCGCGCCGGCCTTGCGTAGGTTGGCGGTGACGGCGGAATCGTCGGGGGCGATGTTGTCCTTGAAGGCGACGACGCCGTTGGAATTGGCCTGGCCCTTGACGTCGAGATTGATCTTGATGGTGACGGGAACGCCGTGCAGCGGCCCCACGGCCTCACCCTTGGCCAGCGCCTTGTCGGCGGCCCTGGCGGCCTTCAGCGCGTCCTTCGACAGGTCGACGACGACGGCGTTGAGCTTCGGGTTCACCGCCTTCATGCGGTCGATGCTCGCCTTGACCACCTCTTCGGAGGAGACCTTGCCGGACTTGATCGCCCTCGCGGTCTCGACCGCCCCCCACTGCCAGACCGGTGCCTTCGCCACTGTGTCGTCCCCCCTCGTGATGAGGGGCGGATGGTGCGCAAGGTTTGGCGGCGGGGGAAGTGCCGTCAACGGGGGCGCGTCATGCGCCGGCCTGACCTCTCATCCGGCCTGTGGAGGAAAACCCTAGCCCCCTCACCCGGCCTGCGGCCGACCTCTCCCCGCCGGGGAGGGGTGAAGGAGAGCCCTGTGCTGCCGGCACAAGGGACGCGCGAAGTCCGGACGTCTACCGGTTGATGTTCAAGCGCGACGGCCGAACCGCCTCACCTCTCCCCGGCGGGGAGAGGTCGCCGAGCGCGAGCGAGGCGGTTGAGGGGGGCCAAAGGGCCTGCCCTTTACACGGAATGCCCCACCCGCACCCTCCCCTTCTCCCGATGGTCGAAGGAGAGGGGGACTACGACGTCGCTTCCCAACCTTGCCGTTTGTGCCTGGCTCGCCCGTTCAAGGCCTTGCGCAACGCCGTGGTCCCCCTCTCCGGGGAGCGCAGCGACACGGGGAGGGTGTGGGTGGGGCCATTTTGTCGACGGAGCAGAAGCCCCCCTCACCCGGCCTGCGGCCGACCTCCCCCGCCGGGGAGAGGTGGAGGAGAGCCCTGTGCTGCCCCGCCCCTGAGGCGTCGGCGCCTCAGATCCCCAAGACCCCGGCGATCTCCTCCACCGCCACCATGGGCGCGAGGCGCCCGGCCGCGACCTCTGCCTCCAGCGCCGGCAGACGCGCCTTCAGCACGGGATCGCGCTTCAGCCGGTCGGCGACGCGCTCGTGCAGCAGGGTCCACATCCACCGGACGCCCTGGGCGCGGCGGCGGGCGGCGAAATCGCCGGAAGCCTCGGTCTTCGTCCGGAAGGCGGTGATCTGTTCCCACAGGGCGTCCAGACCCTGGTTGGCGAGGCCGGAGATCATCAGCACCGGCGGCGACCAGACGCGCGATTTCGGCGCCATGATGTGCAGGGCGGCGCGATATTCCGCCGCCGCGGCCTTGGCGCGCAGAGCCCCGTCGCCGTCGGCCTTGTTCACCGCGATGATGTCGGCGAGTTCCAGTATGCCCTTCTTGATGCCCTGCAGCTCGTCGCCGGCGCCGGGCAGCATGAGCACGAGGAAGAGGTCCGTCATGTCGGCGACCGCCGTTTCGGACTGGCCCACACCAACCGTCTCGACGAGGATCACGTCGAAGCCCGCGGCCTCGCAGAGCAGCATGGTCTCGCGGGTCTTGGCGGCGACGCCGCCGAGTGTGCCGGAGGAGGGCGAAGGCCTGACATAGGCGTTCTCGTCGTTGACGAGGCGGGCCATGCGGGTCTTGTCGCCGAGGATGGATCCCCCGGTGCGCGAGGAGGACGGATCGACCGCCAGCACGGCGACCCGGTGCCCGGCGGCGGTGAGGTTTGCCCCGAACGTGTCGATGGTGGTGGACTTGCCGGCGCCCGGCACGCCGGTGATGCCGATGCGGATCGACCTCCCCGTATGGGGCAGCAGAAGCTGGACGAGTTCACGCGCCACCGCCCGGTGCTCGGCTTTCGTCGATTCCACCAGCGTGATGGCGCGGGCGAGCACGGCGCGGTCACCGGCGCGGACGGCCTCGGCAAGCTCGGCGGGATCTGGAAGGGCACGCATGGGGGCGTGGTATCAAAGCCACGCTCCGGAGGCGAGCGATTCGGATGGGGCCGGTGCCTCCCTCCCGCCCCATTGCGGCCATGCCCGCCCGTTAGGCGGCAGGACCCAGGGGGCCCTGCCCCGCCTGTCACCGCCCTGCCCAGAGTTCCGCACCGCATGCCCGAGCCGTCGACCGCCCCCGTCGCCGCCCCCTTCCCCGTCCTGCGCCTCGCCGCCGTGGCCCTCGCGGCGCTGACGCTCGGCGGCTGTTTCGGCACGGGACTGTCGACGGTGACCGGCTCGATCGGCGCGCTCACCGCCCCCGCGGCGACGCCCACCGCAACCCCGGTCTTCGTCGCCTCCACCCGCCCCGCCTTCGCCGGCGACCGGCTGGGTGCGCCCTCGGCCGAGCGGGCGCGCTTCTACCGGCAGGTGGTGACCATGCCGCCGGGTCGCGCCACCGGCACCATCCCGCGCCCGCAGATCACGCCGGAGAGCCCCAGCCGCCACGCCATGCTGGCTGACCGCGAGGCACTGACTCCGGACGCCTTCCGCCGGCAGCTGGGGGAGGCGGTGAACGCCAAGCCCTATGACGGGCGCGACGTGCTGGTCTATGTGCACGGCTTCAACACCGACTACGACGAGGCCGCGTTCCGCATCGTGCAGGTGGCCGCCGACGGCGGCTTCCGCGGCACCCACGTGCTCTTCACCTGGCCGAGCTACCGCCGCGTGCTGGCCTATGGCGGCGACCGCGAGGTCGCCACCGCCTCGCGCGACGCGCTGGACAGGCTGCTCACCGATATCGGCCGCACGCCCGGCGTCGGGCGCGTCCACATCCTCGCCCATTCCATGGGCGCGTTCCTGACCATGGAGGCGCTGCGGCAGGTGTCGATCGCCGGCAACGGCGATCTCGGCGGCCGGCTGGGCGAGGTGATCCTGGCGGCGCCCGACCTCGACGTCGAGGTCTTCCGCCAGCAGATGGCGCGCATTTCCCGACCCTCGCGCGTCTCGCTGTTCGTGCAGTCCGACGACCGGGCGCTCGCCGTCTCCTCCACCGTCGCCTGGGATCGTCAGCGCGTCGGCGCGCTCGACGTGCGCAATCCCGAGCACCGCCGTATCATCTCCGGGCTCGGCGTGCGCGTCTTCACCATGAGCGCCACGGGCTGGACCGACCTGATCCGTCACGGCACCTTCGCCGAGGCGCCGGAGATCGTCCGCCTGATCGGCGGCAAGATCAGCCAGCCGCCGGTGATCGAGGATTCACTGCCGCGTGTGGCGGAGGCCCCGCCGCTTCCCTCCGAGCTGCAGCCACCCCAGGAGCAGCGGCCGATGGCGGGCCAGCCGGAAAGTGCCCGGGCCGTGAC
>JAEZGJ010000047.1 GCA_023416965.1 Pseudomonadota bacterium
GCGCTGTAGGGGGAGAGGCAGCTCACGGCGCCTGACGTGGCGTCGAGCCGGTCGACGACGGATCGGCAGGAGTGGGCGCCGTGGTGGTCTGGTTGCGCTCGAGGGTCGTCTGGCCGCTGGGATTGCCGCCCATCATCGAGAAGATGACGAGGCCGAGGACGAGAACCACGCCCAGGCCCCCGATCAGGCCCCAGTTGCCGTAGGTGCTGCGGGTGACGCGGGGATCGGTCGGGGGGTCTAGATCGGCGCGCCGTCCACCGTCGAGACGGGTCGGCTCCGCTGCGACGCGGTCGTCGCGGGGATCGAACTGGGTCATGCGGGTATCCTCCTGCCGCATGAACCTTCTGGACGCGCCGCGGTTCCGCGGCGATACGGCGAAGCGTCGGCGCAAGGCGCAGGCTGGACGAGGATCTGGGAGGAATTGGTCGGAGTGCCGAGATTTGAACTCGGGACCCCTTGCACCCCATGCAAGTGCGCTACCGGGCTGCGCTACACTCCGACCGTGCGGGGGATTTAGGACGTTTCGCGCGCCGCCGCAACCCGCTTGGTGACGGCAAGTCCCCAAAGCAGTCCCGCAAGCACCCAGAAGTGGCGCCAGTGGTCGCTGTCGATGATCTGCCCTTCGAAGGCGAGACCGCAGAAAGTGGCGAAAACAGCGATGGTGAGGGGCTGCCAGGGCGTCCGGACCAGGGATGCGATGAGGCCGACCACCAGCGTGGAGACGGTCAGCACGAGATAGCCGATGCCGCCCATCCAGCCGCCGGCCATGAAGGAATTGAGATAGACGTTGTGCGGATCCTCCGGAAAGAAGCGGGCGAACTGCAGCGGGCCGATGCCGAAAGGCCTGTCGAGGGCGATCTGCCAGCCATAGGCGTGCCGGCCGAATCGGCCCATCGGCCCCGAATCGTAGCTCTGGTTGAGGCTGGCGCGCTCCCGCATCAGGTCCGCCACCTTGTCGATGCTGAGCAGAACGGCAACGAAGGCCATCAGCAGGACGAGGCCGGCGGCGACAACGAGAAGGATACGGAACCGCTGCGCGGGCGTCTCCGCCGTCAGCACCATCAGGGCGGTCATGATCACCGCCGACAGGCCGAAATGGATCCATGCCCCGCGCGAGAAGGAGAGCAGGAGTGCGACGAGCAGCACGGCGAAGACCGCGCCGGCCCTCACCAGGGAGCCGGACGAGGTCCTGAGGAAGGCCTGCATGGCCACCAGCATGGGCAGGATCAGGAAAGGCCCGAAGACATTGGGATCGTTGAACGTGCCCTTGGCCCGGCCATAGAGGGTGAAGAGGTCGAAGGCGCCGGGAACGAGGCGGAAATAGCCGGCGATTCCCGCCAGCGCTGCGATCAGGGCCGCCAGCGTCCAGCCGCGGACGATGACCCTCATGCGGGCCCCGGCGTTGTCCGCCGCCACGATGGCGAAGAAGACCATGGTGAGGGCGAGATACCAGGAGACGGCGATCCACGGCGCCACCTTCGGCCCCGCCATGACGGGAATGGCTGCGATGGTCAGACCGAGGCAGTAGAGGACGAGAACGAAAAGGAGCGGAGCATGGGCCGCGCGGAGCTTCAGGCCGCCGGTGATCGCGAAGGCGACGATGGCGAGCAATGCGCCGATCTCGTAAGGCGAGGGCTCGGCGAAGACGAAGGCCCCGCCCACCATCATCAGCCAGAGGGCGGCGAGCCGGAGGGGCTCACCGCCGGCAATCCCCGCGACCCGGGGCGCGGGGAGGGCGAGGGTCAAAACGCGTTCTCGCGATGCCTGGCGAGCGAGATCGGCGTCTTGGCGAGGATGTAGAGGTCGAAGAGCACCGACCAGTTCTCGATATAGTAGAGATCGTGCTCGACACGGCGCTGGATCTTCTCGGGCGTGTCGGTCTCGCCGCGCCAGCCGTTGATCTGCGCCCAGCCGGTGATGCCGGGCTTCACCTTGTGACGGGCGAAATAGCCGTCGACCACGTCGTCATAGAGCTTGTCGGCAGCCTTGGCATGGGCGGCATGGGGCCGCGGGCCGACCAGCGACAGGTTGCCCTTGAAGACCACGTTGAAGAGCTGCGGCAGCTCGTCGATGGAGGTCTTGCGGATGAAGCGGCCGACGCGGGTGACGCGCGGGTCGCCCTTGGTGACGAGCCTGGAGGCGGTGGCGTCGCTCATGTCGGTGTACATGGAGCGGAACTTGAACACCTCGATCATCTCGTTGTTGAAGCCGTAGCGCTTCTGCCGGAAGAAGACCGGCCCCTTTGAATCGAGCTTCACGGCGATGGCGGTGGCGATGAAGACCGGCGAAAGGGCGATCAGCGCGGCGGTCCCGACGATCTTGTCGAAGACCCATTTGAGCACGACGTCCCAGTCCTGGATCGGCTTGTCGAAGACGTCGAGCACGGGGACGTTGCCGATATAGGAATAGGCGCGCGGCCTGAACCTGAGCTTGGCAGTGTGGGCGGCGAGGCGGATGTCCACCGGCAGCACCCAGAGCTTGCGCAGCATGTCGAGCACACGCTTCTCGGCGCTCATCGGGATGGTGACGATGACGAGGTCCACGCGGGTGCGGCGGGCGAATTCGAGCAGGTCGTCCACCGTGCCGAGCTTCGGCACATGGGCGGCATGGGCCGGCGAGCGCTCGTCGGTGCGGTCGTCGAACGTGCCGAAAATGGTCACGGCGGTGTCCGACTGGGCGAGAATCGAGCGGATCAGCTCCTCCGCAGGCTCGCCACCGCCGACAACCACGGCGCGGCGCTGAAGCCGCCCGGCGCGCGACCAGGTGCGCACGAGCTGGGCGAGGCCGGTCCTGAGCGCCATGAGGGTGAGCAGGCCGGCGACATACCAGGATCCCAGCCAGACCCGCGAGAAGGCGTCACCTGCCTTGGCGAAGAAGGCGACCGCCATTGCGACCAGGAAGACCAGGGTCCAGGCGAAGAACAGCCGGCTGAATTGTGCAACATGGGTGCGGAAGACGTGGACGTCGTAAAGGCCGGCGGACTGGAAGGCCGCCAGCGCCAGGACGGCAAGGCCGAAGAGCCCGACGACCGAGGTCCACTGCACCCCGTGCTGCGGATAGACCCAGCCGAGATAGATCGCCGCGCCCAGCGCCAGGACAATGACGAATTCGACCAGCCGCACGAGGCCGGAGAGGACCACGGGCGAGTAGACCGGCCCGACCGCCTCGTCGGCAATGCGCGCCGCCAGTTCCGACAGGGGACGGCGGTCCTTGCTGGCGGGCTGGGCCGTCCGGCCTTCTTCCGCCGCCTGGATGATGTCCCGACCGGTAAATCCCAACATGTTCCGGCTACTCCATCGCGCCGCGCGGGCGCGTGACCTCACTCGCCGGACAGCATTAACCGCCAAAGGTTGCTTTTCGCTTGATCGGCCGCAGGGCGGTTCAGGGCGCCCGGCGCGCCGCGATCGCCTCGCCATAGGCGGTCAGCACGCCATCGGCCATGGCATCGACCGAGAAGCCGGCCCGGATGCGGTCCCGTAGACGTGCGGCCAGCGCGACGGTCTCGTCGGGGTCGTCCACGGCGGCCTCGATGGCGCCCGCCAATGCCCAGTCGCTGCCCGCCGGAACCAGTCGCCCGGCGTCGGGACCGAAGATCTCGCCGATGCCGCCGACCGCGCTCGCCAGCACGGGCAGGCCCGCCGCGCCGGCTTCCAGCACCACATAGGGCAGCGACTCCGCCCGCGAGGGGACGACGAGGAGGCGGCCGCGGGCGAAGGCCTCCCGCGCCGGCAGGGCGCCGGCGAAGGTCACGGCCCCGGACAATCCCGCATCCATCACCTTCTGCCGGAACAGGCCGGCATCGGGCCCGTCTCCCACCACGGTGGCTGTGAGCGCCCGGCCTCGGCCGCGCAGCAGCGCGATGGCCTCGATCAGCACGTCGATGCCCTTGAGGTGTCGCAACTCCCCGATGAAGAGAAGGTCGGTCGCGTCGGGCCGCGGCGGAACGGGTGAGAACTCTCCCGCGCTCACGCCGTTGTGGACAACCCGCACCGTGCCGCGCGGTTTGCACACCTTGGCGGCGAAGGCGTTCAGCCCGAACAGGCTCTCGAACAGGAAGAGGTCCGTGCGCGCGGCGAGCACCCGCTCCAGGGACAGATAGACGAAGCCGACGGGAGTGCCGCGCGAATAGTGCAGGCTGCCGCCGTGGGGCGTGTAGACCTTGAGCCGTTCGCCGCCGGCGAGGCGCGCGAAAGCGCCGCCCTTCGACCCGTGGCCGTGGACGACGTCCACCTTCCTGTCGGCGATGAAGCGGGCGACCGCGCGGCCGGCGGCCCAGTCGGCCGCGCCGAGTTCGCGGCTCATCGGCACGCGGGCGAGGCCGAGGGCGAGGGCCGGCTTCAGCCCTTCGAACATGGCGGCCGCCCTGTCGCCGCCCGTGGAGGCGTCGGCGATGATGCCGACACGGTGGCCGCGGGCCGCCTGCGCCGCTGCGAGATCGACGACATGGCGGAACAGCCCGCCGACCGGCGCGCGCATGACATGGAGGATGGACAACGTCTCCACGGCCGGATCAGAACCAGCGCTCGCGCACCACCACGGTATCGCCGGGGGCCAGCGGATGGGTCAGCGGCACGTCGGCGCGGTAGAGCTGGCCGTTGATCTTGCGGGTGACCTCGATGTTCCACCGGTTGGCGCGCGGCGTGAAGCCGCCGGCGATGGCGATGGCGTTCTGCGCCGTCATTCCGGTGACGAAGGGGAACTGCCCGCCGGCGGCGACCTCGCCCATGATGAAGAAGGGGCGGTAGGTCTCGACCTCGACGGAGACGCTCGGCTCGCGGATGAAGCCGCCGCGCAGTCTGGCGGCGATGTCCCGCGCCAGCACCTCCGTGGACCGGCCGGCCGCAGGCACCAGCCCGATCAGTGGCATCGAGATCGCCCCCGTGGCGTCCACCGCGTAGGAATTGGTCAGGCCCTCCTGTCCGAAGACCACCACCCGTAGGCGATCGCCCGTGTCGAGGAGATAGGGCCCGCGTGGCAGGATCTGTTCGTGCGGGACAAGGGTACCCTGCGGATCCACGGGGCCGACCGTGCCGCGGGTGGTGTCGACGAGCGTGCCGGGGCCGGCGCCCGGACGCCCGGCGCACCCCGCCAGAACCAGCGCCGTCGCCGCAACCAGCAGGATGGAGCGCTTCACGGCTGCACCTCGATACCTGTCATGCTCATGGGCCGATCATCGACCAACGTGGTTAAGAAAGCCTGACCGGCCATCGACCTCGGCGGGCGGATTAACCCGATGGCAACCCTAATGATTTCTAATCGGTCGCGTGGGCGTCGCATGGAGATTGCAGCATTATGGGCGGGGCAGGAGATACGGTGCCGACAGGTCGCGGCAGGGGGTCCCTGGTCGACCTCGATCTCGCCGGGCTCGCCCGCGCGATCTGGGCGGCGCGGCTGTGGATTGCGATCCCCACTGTCCTCGCCCTCGGCGGCAGTTTCGCCGCGGTCACGCTGAAGGCCCCCACCTATCGGTCCGAGGCGCGCATCCTCGTCGAGAACGGCGAAAGCTCCTTCACCCGCCCGGAGAGCGACCGCTCCGGGGGCGACCGTGCCGCCATCGACCAGGAGACGGTGCTCAGCCAGGTCCAGCTGATCCTCTCCCGCGACGTGGCCAAGGCCGTGGCGCAGAAGCTCGATCTGGCCCGCAAGCCGGAATTCGATCCGGCGCTGCGAAGCTTCAATCCGGTCAGGCAGGTGCTGATCTTCCTCGGCCTCGCCGAAAACCCGATGCGCATGACCGCCGAGGAGAGGGTGCTGCGCAGCTATTTCGAGAAGCTGACGGCCTTCCAGGTCGACAAGTCGCGCATCATCTCCATCCAGTTCGATTCGCACGACCCGGCACTCGCCGCCGAGGCGGCCAACATGGTCGCCGCCCAGTTCATCGAGGCGCAGCAGGCGAACAAGCGCAACCAGACGCGCAATGCCAGCCAGTGGCTCTCCGGTGAGGTCGATGGCCTGCGCCGCAAGGTCGAGGAGGCCGAGGGGCGCGTCGAGAGCTTCCGTGCCCGCGCCAACCTGTTCATCGGCTCGAACAATACCAGCCTAACCGCCCAACAGCTCGCCGAGGTCAACAGCCAGATCGCCGCCGCCCGCGCCCAGCAGTCCGACGCCCAGACGCGCGCGCGCCTGCTGCGCGACTTCCTCAGGACCGGCCGACCGATCGAATCGGGCGAGATCCTCAATTCGGAGATCATTCGCCGTCTCAACGAGCAGCGCGCGGCCGTGCTCGCCCAGCTCGCGGAGCAATCCTCCACTCTCGGACCGCGTCATCCCCGCATCGCCGAGCTCCAGGCCCAGCGGGTCAATCTCGACGGTCAGATCCGGACCGAAGCCGAAAAGCTGGTCCGGGTGCTGGAGAACGACGCCCGCTTCGCCGGCGCCCGCGTCGAGGCCCTGCAGCAGAACCTCGACCAGGCCAAACGCCAGGCCGGCGAGGCGAGCGAGCAGGAAGTCCAGTTGCGCGTGCTGGAGCGTGAGGCGAAGTCGCTGCGCGATCAGCTCGAGACTCTGCTCGCCCGCTACCGTGACGCCTCCGCCCGCGACACACTGGCCGCCCTGCCGGCCGACGCCCGCATCATTTCCCGTGCCCTCGTCTCCAACGTTCCCGCGTTTCCGAAGAAGCTGCCGACCATTCTCGTTATGACCCTCGGCACCATGCTTCTGGCGATCACCGTGGTGGTGACCCTGGCGCTCCTTGCCGGCGAGGCGACGCCGGAGGCCGTCGAGGCCTCGGACGCCGGCCCCGCTGCCACGGATCGCCTCCAGGCGGTCGAGTCGCCGCCGCTTGCCATGGCGGACGATCCGCGGGTCGCTTTCACGGCTGATGCCGAGGCAGCGCCAGCGACGCCTGACAGCATCGCGGCCCTCGCCCAGATGCTGGAGGCGGGGCCGGAGAACGCCGGCTGTCGCCGCACCCTGGTGATCGCTACCCGCGACGGGCTCGCCGCGTCCGGCGTGGCTCTCGCTCTCGGCCGTGAACTCGCGGCCGGCGGCCGGCGCGTGGTTCTGGTCGACCTCGACGCAGATAACGCATTTCTCTCGCTGCTGGTCGGGCAGGGAGTTGCCGGACTCTCCGACTTCGCCGCCGGCGCCGCCGGCTTCGGCGACATCATCCACACCGACACGCAATCCACCTGCCACGTCGTGCCCGCCGGCAATCTCGGCGCGCCGACCGCCGACATGGCCGCCTTCGCGGTCGAGGCCCTGTCGCGGGGCTACGAGGCCGTCGTGCTGTCGGCGGGGCTGATCCCGGCGGAAGCCGAGGCCTTCGACGCCATCGGCGCCATGGCGGATGATGCGGTCGTCGTCGCCGAGGGCGAGGCGGCCGATCCCGACGTGCGGGCTGCCCATGACAGGCTGCTCGGAGCAGGGCTGAAGCCGGTCGTGGTGATGCTGGCGACGGAGGACGAGATGGCAGCCGCCTGACTTCAGGCAGCCCGTTTCCCCCATGTGCCCCGTGCACGCAGGCGCCGCAGCTTCACCACCAGCCCCCACAGGGCAGGTGACTGTTTGACTCGACGCTTGGCGAGGCCTGCGGCCGCCATCCCCGCTGCCACGACGGCGCCCCGAGCGGTGGTCGCGACGGTCTGGTCGAAGAGCGGATCCACCCCGTCACAGATGTTCGCCTTGTAGGCCGCTTCCCCGGCGCCGAGGTCAATGACGGTCAGGCCGCGGGCGCAGCAATGGCGGATCAGATGGTGCAGCAGCAGTTCGCCGGGGCTGCCCTTCTGCAGGGGGCCGGGGATCATGGCGTTGAACATGCCGGAATAGCGCCCCTGGGCGATGGTGCCGCCGAACAGGGCCACCGGCGTGTCGCCCACCATCAGGGCGCAGAGTTCGAGCGCCGGCGCCTCGCCGGATGCGGCTGCGATGATGAAGTCGCGCATGCCGGGCACGGCAAAGACATCGGCGATCCCCAGCTCCGCGAGCCGCGCCGCCTTGTAGGCGAGGAACGTGTCGGTGAAGCGGGTGATGGCCTCGAGATCGCGCGCCACGACGAAGGACAGCGGGCCGTGGTCCGCCAGGGACCGCTCCTTGCGGCGCAGCTTGCGGCGCGAGTCGGAGGAGACGACGCGTTCGAGCACCGCGTCGGCATCGGGTCCGAGGGCGAGGCGGTAGCCGAACGATGGGGAGGGGCGGTGAGGCAGCAGCGCGAAGGGATTGGCGAGCCCGCCCCAGGAGAGCGGCTGGTTGTTCAGCGCGAAGAGGTCGATGGGGAGCGAGGACATCGCGGCGATCCGTCGCAGCGTTGCCTGGAGAGCCTCGCCGGTCATGCTGCGGGCGAAGGCGGGGCGCCACAGACCCATGCCGAAATTGGCGTGCTTGCCGCCGATGAAGCTGGCGGTGGTGACCCCGGCGCGGCGGCACAGGGCGAAGGGCAGGATCGCCTGCGGCCTGCCGGACCCGTCGGCAAGGACCGCGATGCAGGGCGCCTGTCCCGCGCCGAGGTGCCGCTGGAAGGCCTCCCGCCAGGCGAGCAACTGGTAGCCGCTGACAGATGCTTCCGCCTGAAGGGCCATCCAGTCCGGGCGTACGGCCTCGAACCGGTCGAAGACGCCGACGGTTATCGGCGCCGCCGCGGCGCGCACGCGGGCCGCCTCATTGTGCTGCGAGGAAATGGTCTCGCCCATGGTCATCAACATCAATACGACATCAAGAGAGGACGAGGCTGTCAAAGAAGTCTCAAGAAATAGTTGGCAGTCTCCCATCAGTGATTCTGCGCACCAGACGCAGCCGGGGAGGGAGAGACCATGAGCGGCCTGCGGATGAAAGTCTTCAAGGCCGGCCTCGAGGCGCTCTACCTCACGAAAGCGCACAGGCTGATGCGCCCCTATGTTGGCGGTGTCGGCGCGATCCTCATGCTGCACCACGTTCGTCCCGCCCGGCAGCAGGACTTTGCGCCCAACGCCCTGCTCGAGGTGACGCCGGACTATCTCGACGGCGTCGTCGAGCGGGTCCGTGCCAATGGCTTCGACATCGTCACCCTCGACGAGGCTCGCGACCGGATCGTGGCGGGGGAGGAGGGCCGGCCCTTCGTCACCTTCACCTTCGACGACGGCTACCGCGACAATGCCGAATATGCCTATCCCGTGCTGAAGAAGCACGGCGTGCCCTTCACCATCTACCTGCCCACCTCCTTCATGGACCAGGAGGGCGAACTCTGGTGGCTGGTCCTGGAACACACGATCCGCAACGAGCAGGCGGTGACGGCGACCATCGCCGGGGAGACGGTCCAGCTGGATTGCTCGAGCCCCCAGCGCAAGCGGGAGGCCTTCCATCGGATCTACTGGTGGCTGCGATCGCTGCCCGAGACGGAACTTCGCGCCTGCGTCCGCGACCTCGCCGGCCGCCACGGCTTCGATTTCCGCACCACCTGCCGCGATCTTTGCATGACCTGGGACGAGGTGAGGGCGCTCGGCACGGATCCGCTCGTCACCTATGGCGCCCATACCGTCGACCATCTCATGCTGGCGAAATTTCCCGAGGAGACGGTGCGGCAGGAGATGAGCCTGTCGCGCCAGCGCATTGAGGCCGAGCTCGGCCGGAAGGTCGAGCATTTCGCCTATCCTGTCGGCGACCCGACCTCGGCCGGCCCACGCGAATTCGCCATTGCCCGTGAACTCGGCTTCAAGAGCGCGGTGACGACGCGGCCGGGCCTCATCTTCCCCGAGCACCGCGACCACATGACCGCATTGCCCCGCGTCTCGCTCAACGGCAATTTCCAGTCGATGCGCTATGTCGATGTCCTGCTGTCCGGGGCGGCCTTCGCCGTTTTCAACAGGTTTCGGCGGGTCAATGCGGCGTGATCGGCCGTTCCCCGCAAATTCCGCCGCGCCCCCGTCGCGAGAAGGCCTGAATCAGATAGTTTGTGCTGGCTGATCCGCGTCCTGCGGATCAACCATCATGATCGGCCGATGTCAGAAGCCACCGGAACACGCCCCTTTTCCGCTTTCGAATGGATGCTTTCGCTGCGCTACCTCCGGGCGCGCCGCAAGGAGGGATTCATCTCGGTCATTGCCGGGTTCTCCTTCATCGGCATCATGCTGGGGGTGGCGACGCTCATCATCGTCATGGCGGTGATGAACGGCTTCCGGAAGGAGCTGCTCGGCAAGATCCTCGGTGTTCAGGGCCACATGGTGCTGCAGCCCATCGATACGCCGCTGACGGACTATGCCGAGGTCGCCCAGAGGCTCATGCGCATCCAGGGCGTGCGCCTCGCCGCCCCGGTCATCGAGGGCCAGGCGCTGGCTTCCTCCGCCTTCAATGCCGGCGGCGCCATCGTGCGTGGCATGCGGGCCGAGGACCTGCGGCGCCTGCCGCTCATCTCCACCAACATCAAGCAGGGTGGGCTCGAGGATTTCGACACCAGCGAGGGCGTGATGGTCGGCCAGCGGCTCGCCAACCAGCTCTCGCTCCGTCTCGGCGACAGCCTGACCCTCGTCTCGCCGAAGGGGTCCTCCACGCCCATGGGCATGACGCCGCGGATCAAGGCCTATCCGATCGTGGCGATCTTCGAGGTGGGCATGACGGAATATGATTCCGCCTTCGTCTTCATGCCCTTCACGGAAGCCCAGGCCTATTTCAACCGCGAGGGCGACGCCTCGTCCATCGAGGTCTATACCGACAATGCCGACCGCATCGAGGAATACCGGCGGCGCGTCTCCGAAGGGGTGGAGCGGCCCGTCTTCATCGTCGACTGGCGCCAGCGCAACGCCACCTTCTTCTCCGCGCTGCAGGTCGAGCGGAACGTCATGTTCATGATCCTAACGCTGATCGTCTTCGTCGCGGCGCTGAACATCATCTCGGGCCTGATCATGCTGGTGAAGGACAAGGGGCGAGACATTGCCATCCTCCGGACCATGGGCGCCACGCGCGGCGCGGTGATGCGCATCTTCCTCATCACCGGCGCCTCCATCGGCGTGGTCGGCACCATCGCCGGCTTCATCCTCGGCGTCGTCGTCTGCCTCAACATCGAGAAGATCCAGGAATTCGTTTCCTGGGCGACGGGCACCACGCTCTGGGATCCGACGGTGCGCTTCCTCACCCAGATCCCCGCCGACATGTCCACGGGCGAGACCCTGACCGTGCTCGTCATGGCCCTGGTCCTCTCCCTCCTCGCTACCCTCTACCCGTCCTGGCGGGCGGCCAAGCTCGATCCGGTCGAGGCGCTGCGCTATGAGTGATGTCGTGACCGCCGAAGCCCCCGCCGCCGCTACCGGCGAGGAAGCCCCCGTCCTGTGGATGGAGAAGGTCGAGCGCCGTTATGCCGAGGCCGGCGCGCCCCTGGAAATCCTCAAGGGCGCCGATTTCGCCATCTGGCCGGGCGAGACCGTGGCGCTGATCGCGCCCTCCGGCACCGGCAAGTCGACCCTTCTCCATCTCGCCGGTCTGCTGGAGGCCCCCAACGGCGGCGAGGTCTATATCAGCGGGCAGGCGACCTCCAAGCTCGCCGACAGGGAGCGCACCCGCATCCGGCGGCTGGAGATTGGCTTCGTCTACCAGTTCCACCACCTGCTGCCGGAATTCTCGGCGCTGGAAAACGTCATCCTGCCGCAGATGATCCGGGGGCTGACCTACAAGGAAGCGAAGGACCGGGCGAGCGAGCTCCTCACCTATCTCGGCCTCGGCGAGCGCCAGACGCACCGCCCGGCGGAAATGTCCGGCGGCGAGCAGCAACGCGTCGCCATCGCCCGCGCCGTCGCCAATGCGCCGCGCCTGCTCCTTGCGGACGAGCCGACGGGCAATCTCGACCCGAAGACCGCCGACCACGTCTTCTCGGCGCTCGGACAACTGGTGCGCGCCTCGCGGCTCGCGGCCGTGGTGGCCACCCACAACATGGACCTCGCCGGACGCATGGACCGGCGCGTGACCATTCGCGACGGTCTCATCGTCGAGCTCTAGCCATTAATGTCTCGGTAACTCCGATCGTTCCGAGTTTGTTCTCGTGCATTGCGCCGGGAACAAAATAAGAACATGATGTCCTGGCTTTCGGAAACGCGGGAGGACATCATGATCCGCAGCTTCATCGAAGACGCAGCTGCCCTGGTTGCCCTGGGGCTCTTCACCGGCATGATCACCGTCTGGGCTCAGGCGCTTCAGGGGTGAGGCACAGCCCCTGTGCATAGCGGTGAGCGGGGCTCCCGGCCCCTTGCGGGAGGGGGTGGCAAACCGCCAAGGTCGATCCGTCCGCGACTCGGCGCGGGCGGGGCGAGGGTGGAACGGAATCGGATGGCGGGTCAGGCTTTCATTCACCTGCGGGTCCATTCCTCGTTTTCGCTGCTGGAGGGGGCGCTCTCCATCGGCAAGCTCGCCAAGCTCGCCGGCCACGATCGCATGCCGGCCGTGGCCGTCACCGACACCAACAACCTCTTCGCCGCCCTCGAATTCTCCGAGAAGATGAAGGGCGAGGGTATCCAGCCCATCGTCGGCCTCACCCTCGGCCTCGACTGCGGCGACAGGGCAGTGGATCCCAAGCGGCCCAATCTCCAGGCGGCGAAGCCCCGCATAGCCCTTCTTGCGGCGAGCGAGGAGGGCTACCGCAACCTCATGGCGCTGTCCTCGCGCGCCTTCATGGAGAGCGCCGACATCGACGATGCCAGTGTCTCGCTCGCCGTGCTCGCCGGCCATGGCGACGGCCTGATTGCGCTGACCGGTGGCCCCGGCGGTCCCGTCGACCAGGCCTTCCGCGACAGCCAGGCGGACCTTGCGCGCGGCCGCCTCGACCGGCTCGAATCGATCTTCGGTGACCGGCTCTATGTCGAGCTGCAGCGCCACGGCCTCGAGGAGGAGAAGGCGGTGGAGCCCGACCTCATCCAGGAGGCCTATGCCCGCGGCCTGCCGCTGGTCGCCACCAACCAGTGCTATTTCGCCTCCCTCGGCGACTACGAGAGCCACGATGCGCTGATCGCCATCGCGGAGGGGCGGGTGCTCGGCGATTCCGAGCGGCGCCAGCTGACGCCCGAACACCGGTTCAAGACGCAAGCCGAGATGGTCGCGCTCTTCGCCGACCTGCCGGAGGCGGTGGCCTCCACGGTGGAGATCGCCCGTCGCTGCCACTTCCGCCCGAAGACGCGCAAGCCGATCCTGCCGAGCTTCACCGAGGAGGCCGGCGGCGTCGCCCTCGACGAGGCCGCAGCTCTCGCCCGCCAGGCGCGCGAGGGGCTCGACCGGCGGCTCGCCCTCCATGGCCCGGCCCCCGGCCTCACCGAGCAGGACTATCGCGACCGCCTCGATTTCGAACTGTCGATCATCGAGCGCATGAAGTTCCCCGGCTACTTCCTCATCGTGTCGGACTTCATCAAATGGGCCAAGGCCCAGGCCATTCCGGTCGGGCCCGGCCGTGGCTCGGGCGCCGGCTCGCTCGTCGCCTATGCGCTGACCATCACCGACCTCGATCCCCTGCGCTTCGCGCTGCTCTTCGAGCGCTTCCTCAACCCCGAGCGCGTGTCGATGCCGGACTTCGACATCGACTTCTGCCAGGACCGGCGCGACGAGGTGATCCGCTACGTGCAGGAGCGCTACGGCCGGGCCCAGGTGGCGCAGATCATCACCTTCGGTACCCTGCAGGCGCGCGGTGTGCTGCGCGACGTCGGCCGCGTCCTCGAACTGCCCTACGGCCAGGTCGACAAGCTCTGCAAGCTGGTGCCGCAGAACCCGGCGGCGCCGGTGACGCTGGACAAGGCCATCGAGGGCGAGCCCAAGCTCCAGGCGGCGCGGGACGAGGACCCCGTCGTCGCCCGCCTCTTCGGCATCGCCACCAAGCTTGAAGGTCTCAACCGCCACGCCTCGACCCACGCCGCCGGCCTCGTCATCGGCGACCGGCCGCTCGTCGAGTTGGTGCCGCTCTACCGAGACCCGAAGACCGACATGCCGGTCACCCAGTTCAACATGAAATGGGTGGAGCAGGCGGGGCTGGTGAAGTTCGACTTCCTCGGCCTGAAGACACTCACCGTCCTGCAGAAGGCGGTGGACCTGATCTCCCGGCGCGGCATCCCCATCGATCTCGCCACCATCCCGCTGGACGATGCGAAGACCTACGACATGCTGGCGCGCGGCGAGACGGTCGGCGTGTTCCAGGTGGAAAGCGCGGGCATGCGCAAGGCCCTCGTCGAGATGAAGGCGAGCCGCTTCGAGGACATCATCGCTCTCGTCGCCCTCTACCGTCCGGGCCCGATGGCGAACATCCCCGTCTATTGCGCCCGCAAGCACGGCCTGGAAAAGGCCGAGTATCCCCATCCGCTGCTGGAGCAGGTGCTCTCCGAGACCCACGGCATCATCGTCTACCAGGAACAGGTGATGCAGGCGGCGCAGATCCTGTCGGGCTATTCGCTCGGCGAGGCCGACCTCCTGCGCCGCGCCATGGGCAAGAAGATCAAGGCGGAGATGGACAAGCAGCGCGAGCGCTTCGTCTCCGGCTGCGTCGAGCGGTCGATCCCCAAGGCCAAGGCCGACGAGATCTTCGACCTTCTCGCCAAGTTCGCCGACTACGGCTTCAACAAGAGCCACGCGGCCGCCTATGCCCTCGTCTCCTACCATACCGCCTATCTGAAGGCGAATTACCCCGTCGAGTTCATGGCGGCCTCCATGACCCTGGACCTCTCCAACACCGACAAGCTCTCGGAATTCCGCCGCGAGGCGGTGCGTCTCGGCATCCCCGTCGATCCGCCGAGCATCAACCGCTCGGGCGTCCATTTCGACGTCTCGGAGGGGCGCATTCTCTACGCATTGGCGGCGGTAAAGGGTGTCGGCCAGCAGGCGGTGGAGGCGATCGTCGCGGCCCGCGACGGCGAGCCCTTCCGCGACCTCGGCGACTTTGCCCAGCGCATCAACCCGCGCATGCTCAACCGCAAGACGCTGGAGAACCTCGCCTCCGCCGGCGCCTTCGATGACCTGGAGCCGAACCGGGCCGCCGCCTTCGCCGCCATCGATCAGGTGCTGGCCGAGGCCCAGCGCCAGGCGGAGGGAAGGGCGCTCGGCCAGAACGAGCTCTTCGGCGGCTCCGGGGCGCCGCTCATCCGCGTGCCCAAGGTCGAGCCCTGGCTGCCGGCCGAGAAGCTCGACGAGGAATACAAGGCCATCGGCTTCTTCCTGTCCGGCCACCCGCTGGACGACTATCAGGCGGCGCTGAAGCGCCTGCGCATCGAGCCCTTCGCCGACTTCTCCCGCAGCGTACGGCAGGGCGCCAGCGCCGGCCGCCTCGCCGGCGTCGTCACCTCGCGCCAGGAGCGGCGCACCAAGACCGGCAACAAGATGGGCATCGTCACCTTCTCCGATCCTTCGGGTCACTACGAGGGCGTGCTCTTCTCGGAGGGGCTGGCGCTCTACCGCGACCTGCTGGAGCCGGGGAAGGCCGTGCTTCTCGCGGTCGGCGCCGAACTGCAGGGCGACGACGTGCGCGTGCGCATTCAGTCGGTCGAGCCGCTCGACGCCGCAGCCGTGCGCGTGCAGAAGGGCTTCCGCGTCTTCGTCGAGGATCTCGGCGCCATCGAGTCCATCGCCCGGCGCCTGCCCTCCAAGGGCGATGGCGAAGTCAGCCTCGTCATCCGCCTCGCCGATGCGGCGAGCGAGGTAGAGGTCAAGCTGCCGGGCCGTTTCGCCGTCTCGCCGCAGATCGCAGGGGCCATCAAGGCCGTGCCCGGCGTCCAGGCGGTCATGGAGATGTAGGCGTCAGGGTGCGAGGCCGCCGAGCCGGCCGGGCAGGCTGGCGATCGCCGCCTCGTCGGCATTGGCAAAGGCGAAGCGCAGGTGGCCCTCCTGTCCCGGGCCGAAGAAGGAGCCTGGCAGTCCGAGCACGCCCCGTTGCCGCGCCAGCGCCTCCGCCACGCGGTCTGAGGCCACTCCTGCGAAGGGATGGCGCACATAGGCGAAATAGGCGCCGATGGAGGAGATCTGCCAGCCCTCGCAGGCCCTGACGACGCTCTCGAAGGCGGCGATGCGATTGTTGATCGTCGCGCGCATCTCGGCCCGCCAGTCGGCGACGCCGGCAATGCCCCAGGCGAGGGCTTCCTGCGCCGGCCGGGCGGCGCAGATCTGGACATTGTCCAGCACCTTCAGGATCTGCGCCATCGCGGCGGGGCCGGCGGTGATGGCACCCACCCGGTGGCCCGGGACGGCATAGGCCTTCGAGAAGGAATAGAGCTGGATCACCGTGTCGCGCCAACCCGGTGCCGCCAGCAGCCCATGGGCCCGGTTCGCGCCCGGCGCCAGGAAGTCGCGGTAGGTTTCGTCCACGATGAGCGCGAGGCCCCGGCGGCGGGCGAGGGCCTGGAAGGCGGCGATCACCCCTTCCGGATAGATGGCCCCTGTGGGATTATTCGGGGTCACCAGCACGATGGCGCGCGTCGTCGCGTCGATCAGCGCCTCGGCCGCAGCCGGATCGGGCACAAATCCGTCCTCGGGCCGGCAGGCGAGGGGCGTGACGCCAATCCCGAGCATGTTCAGGCTCATCTGGTGGTTGAAATACCAGGGGGTCGGGAGGATCACCGAGGAGCCGGGACCCGCCACCGCCAGGGCGGCGGCGAGGAAGGCGAGGTTGCAGCCCGCGGTGATGGCGACGTCGTCGGCGCCGACATCCGCGCCATAGAGCCGCGCCACGTCGCCGGCTTAGGCCTCGCGCAGCGCCGCATCGCCGAGAATGGCGCCGTAGCGGGCGATGTCGGGACGGCCGGCGGCGGCGGCGAGCCGCTCGAGCAGGGCAGGGGG
>JAEZGJ010000057.1 GCA_023416965.1 Pseudomonadota bacterium
CGTCATGCCCGGGCTTGTCCCGGGCATCCACGAATTCCTTCTCTCGCAGAAGAGCGCAATTCCCGAACGTGCCTGAACCCTAGCCGACCAGCGTCACGCCGTCAAGGATAAAAATCCTATTCACCCCTCCCGCCTCCCGTAGGTCGGCAGCGACCAGCCGTGGCGGATGGCGAGGCCGCGGATGGCGAAGACCACGGCGAAGCCGAGGAGGTCGTCGACGTCCGGCGAGAGGAAGCGGTTGGCGAGGGCGAAGGCGACCGCGCCGGCGAGCGAAGCGGTGACATAGACGTCGCGGCGCAGCGCGAGCGGCACGTCGCCGGCGAGGATGTCGCGGATGATGCCGCCGAAGCTCGCGGTGACGACGCCGAGCAGCACGGCGGAGACGGCCGGCGCCCCTGCCTCCAGCGCCTTGGCGGTTCCGGTCACGGTGAAGAGGGCGAGGCCGAGCGCGTCGGCCCAGAGGATGACGCGGGTGCGATCCTCGCGTTCGAACTGGTGGGCGGAGACGAAGGCGGCGAGCGACACCGCGGCGCAGATGATCACCACCGTCGGGTCGAGGATCCAGGGCACCGGCCGGATGCCGAGCAGCACGTCGCGCAGCGTGCCGCCGCCGATGCCGGTGACGGTGCCGAGCAGGACGAAGCCGAAGGGGTCCATCTGCTTGCGCGCCGCCACCAGGGCGCCGGTCAGGGCGAAGACCGCGACCCCTGCCCATTCCAGCCAGGGCAGGAGCCCGGTCATGGGGTCAGGCGTCCTCGGAGGAGGCGGCCTGGGGCGCGGCCTTCGGGCCGCCGGTGGAGACGCCGACGAGGGCCGGGCGCAGCACGCGCTCGCCGATGACGAAGCCGGCCTGCACGGTCTGCACCACGGTGCCCTTCGGCACCTCGGCATTGGGCACCTCGAACATGGCCTGGTGCAGGTTCGGGTCAAACTTCTGGCCGTCGGGCGCGATCTTCTTCACGCCGTGCTTCTCGAGCGTCTTGAGGAGCTCGCGCTCGGTGAGGTCGATGCCCTCGACGAAGGCCCTCAGCGGGCCGTCGGCCGGGCGGGCCTCCTCGGGAAGGCTCTCGAAGGCGCGGCGCATGTTGTCGGCGACGTTCAGCATGTCACGGGCAAAGGAGGTGACGCCGTAGGTGCGGGCGTCGATCACCTCGCGCTCCGTGCGCTTCCTCAGGTTCTCCATCTCGGCGAGGGTGCGCAGCATGCGGTCCTTCATGTCGCGCGCCTCGGCCTGTGCGGCGGCGAGCAGGGCGGGACCGGCGTCAGCGAGCGTCTCCGCGGTCTCGGTGGCCTCGGCGGTCGGGTCGGCCTCGTCGATCGGCACTTCGTCGTGCCCGTTCTTCGGGTTGGTCATGGCATCTCGCCTGTGGTGGATGAGGGGTGGCCCGGATATCGAGCCTCCGGCGCGCAAAATCAAGGTTGAAGGCGGGCTCGGGCGTCAGGCCGCCATGACGGCGGCGAGGATGTCGCGGCCGCTCATCGCCGCTCCCGGCCGCCGTCCGGCGACGAGTTCGATCATGGCGGCGTTGCGGGGGGCGGCGAGGCCCCGCTCCTCCGCCAGTCGCACCACCTCGCCGCAGAGATCGTCGATCTCGGTCGGCAGTCCGGCGGCGAGGTCGTCGGCCATGGAGGAGCGGGCGGTCGGCGCGATGGTCAGCATCGAGGCTGCGATGCGGGAGAAGGCGAAGGTCGGCAGGCGCAGGATCGTCGGGATGAGGCGCGGCGGAGCGGCGCCGATCCTCGCCGGGCGGATGCCCGCCGCCTTCATCACCGCCAGGGCCTCGTCCTGCAGGGCGGCGAGGGCCCGGCGGCAGTCGCGGTCCATCAGTTCCTCGCGCAGCGGCAGGCCGGAGAGGGCGTTGACGGGGTTGTTGAGGTTGAGGAGCAGCTTGCCCCATTGCACCGGAACCATGTCGGCGACGAGGGTCAACGGCAGGCCGGCCGCGGCGAAGAGCGGCGCGAGGGCGCGGGTCACCGCGTGGTCCTCGGCATGAAGCGCGCCGGAGGTGGTCTGGCGCACGACGATGCGGCCGTTCGCCTCGCGATCGAGGGTGACGTTGAAGGGCACCATGGCGGCGAGGGGGAGGAGACGGAGCGCGGCAGTGCGGATGCGGCCGACATTGTCGACACCGTTCTGCAGCGACAGGACAGGAGTGCCGGGGCGAAAGGCGGCGCCGGCCTCGGCGGCGGCCGCTGCGGTGTCGCCGCCCTTCGTGCAGAGGAGGAGGACCGGCTCCCCCTCGCCCTGCGCCGCATCCCGGGCGGCGGCGACGACGCGGAAGCGGTCCGGCGGCAGGGTGAGGGTTGCGCCGTCCAGGTCCGTGAGGGCGAGGCCCTTGCCTGCGAGATCGGCGGCGCGGCCGGCACGGGCGACGAAGGTGACGTTCGCCCCCGCTGCGGCGAGGGCGCCGCCGACCCGGCATCCGATGGCGCCGGCTCCGATCACCACGAAGCGCTGCGCCATGCCGGCCTCCGTCAGGCGGAAAGGGCGGGCCGGGGCAGGCCCTCCCGCAGGTGGGCGGCCGCCAGCGTATTGGCCATGAGGAGGGCGATGGTCATGGGCCCGACGCCGCCCGGCACCGGGGTGATGGCAGCGGCGTGGACGGCCGCCTCCCCGGTGGCGACGTCGCCGACGAGGCGCGTCTTGCCCTCGCCCTTCTCGGGGGCGGGGATGCGGTTGATGCCGACGTCGATGACGACGGCGCCGGGCTTCACCCAGTCGCCGCGGATCATCTCCGGGCGCCCGACGGCCGCCACCAGGATATCGGCCGTGCGGCAGAGGGCGGGAAGGTCCGCCGTGCGCGAATGAGCGATGGTCACCGTGGCGTCCTTCTGCAGCAGGAGCTGAGCAACCGGCTTGCCGACGATGTTGGAGCGGCCGACGACGACCGCGTGCTTGCCTGCGAGGGAGGGGCCGAGCACGCTCTCGATGAGGATCACAGAGCCGGCCGGCGTGCAGGGGACCAGAGCCTTCTCGGCGGCGCCCGAGCCGAGCAGGCCCACATTGATCGGGTGGAAGCCGTCGACGTCCTTGGCGGGGTCGATGGCGAGCAGCACGCGGTCGGTGTCGATGCCCTTCGGCAGCGGCAACTGCACGAGGATGCCGTCGATGCCGGGATCGGCATTCAGCTTCGCCACCAGAGCGAGCAGGTCCTCCTCGTCGGTGGTGGCGGGCAGCGTGTGCTGCTCGGAGCGGAAGCCGGCGGCCTCCGCCTCGCGGCCCTTGTTGCGGACATAGACCTGGCTCGCCGGATCCTCGCCGACCAGCACCACGGCGAGGCCCGGCGGGCGTCCCTTCGCAGTCGCAAAGGCGGCGGCGCGCTCCCGCACATCGGCGAGGACGCGGGCGGCAACGGCCTTGCCGTCGATGCGGAGCGCGGTCACGGGCGTCAGACCCGCATCGGCATGAGCACGTAGAGGGCGCCGGGTCCTGCGGGGTCGTGGATGAGGGTGGGCGAGCCGGGATCAGCCAGCTTCAATTCGATCGTGTCGCCGTCGATCTGGCTGGTGATGTCCAGGAGGTAGCGCGAGTTGAAGCCGATATCGATGCCGTCGGCCTCGTAGGAGACCTCGAGCTCTTCCGTGGCGCTGCCTGAATCCGGGTTGGTGACCGAGAGGGTCAGCTTGCCGTCGCCGGCGGAGAGCTTCACCGCCCGGCCGCGCTCGGAGGAGACGGTGGAGACTCGGTCGACCGCTGCGGCGAACTCGCCCTTCTCGACGGTGAGAATCTTGTCGTTGGCGAGCGGGATGACGCGCGCATAATCCGGGAAGGTGCCGTCGATGAGCTTCGAGGTCAGCACTGTCTCGCCGAAGCGGAAGCGCACCTTGGCGGTGGAGAGCTCCACCGTGACGCTGGCGTCCGGCGTGTCGGCGAGGCGCTGGACCTCGGCCACGGTCTTGCGGGGCACGATGACGCCGGGCATGCCGGCCGAGCCGGCAGGGGCCTCGAACTCCACCTGGGCGAGGCGATGGCCGTCGGTCGCCACGGCGCGGATGAGGCTCTGGCCGCCCTTGTCGACGACATGGAGGAAGATGCCGTTGAGATAGTAGCGCGTCTCCTCGGTGGAGATGGCGAACTGGGTCTTGTCGATGAGGCGCTTCAGGTGGCCGGCGGGCAGCTGGAAGCTGTGCGACATGTCGCCGGCGGCGATGTCGGGGAAGTCGCTCTCGGGGATGGTCTGCAGGGTAAAGCGGGAGCGGCCGGCCTTCACCGCCAGCGTGCCCTTGTCGCCGATCATCTCGAGCTGGATCTGGGAGCCGTCCGGCAGCTTGCGGACGATGTCGTAGATCATGTGGGCCGGAACGGTGGTGCCGCCGGCGGTCGCGACCTCGGCGGGCAGGGTTTCCACGACCTCAATGTCGAGATCCGTCGCCTTGAGGCGCAGCGAGGCGCCGTCGGCCTTCATCAGCACGTTCGAGAGGACGGGAATGGTGTTGCGGCGCTCGACGACGCGATGGACGTGGCCGAGGGATTTCAGGAGCTGGGCCCGCTCGACGGTGACCTTCATCAATGCTGCTCCAAACGACTCGAGGAGGCGAAGGCGATCCCCGCGCCCCGAAAACAAGGGGCGTCAGTCAACCCCGCGGCGCAACATGATGCAAGGGCAAGGCCAGCCGCTATGGGTCTATCCACGGCCTTTTCCGTGTTCCGGCGGGTAACAGAGCCGCCCGCGGCCCGGAAAGCGGCGATCGCGCCTTGCCTTCGCGGCCCCGAGGCCCGATCTATCGGGGACAGCGCCGGCTGTTCGACGGAGAGACCCCATGCCCACCATCCGCACCCGCCTCAGCGCCGCCCTCGCCGCCGCGGCGCTCGTCCTCGGCACGGCGCTGGTGTCGCTCCCCGTCCAGGCCCAGTTCAACGACGGCGGCGGCCTCAGCGACGGCCGCGGGGACACCGATTCCCGCAACAACCGCCTGACCGTCTCCATCCGCGTCGTGACGGTGGGGAGTTTCTGCGTCAGGGCGGTGGAGGCGGTGGGCTACGACCCGCGCCTCAACCAGCGGCTCTTCCGCATCGGCTTCGATTCCGGGCCCATGACGTCGGTTGGGGTCACGGCCTACGAGAACGCCTTCTCCAGCGCCCGTACCGATGCCGACGCGGCCGCAGCGCTCGCCGCCGCCGAGCGGGACGCGCGGCCCTATCGCCGCGGGCCGGGCCAGTGCTGAGGACCGCCCGCCTCAGTCGTTGAGGCGGCGCTTCAGGGCTTCCACTTCCTCACTGAGCGCGGGATCCTGGCCCACCAGACCCTCGATCTTGCGCACGGCGTGCAGAACGGTCGTGTGGTCCCGGCCGCCGAACCGCCGGCCGATCTCCGGCAGCGAGCGCAGCGTCATGGTCTTGGCCAGATACATGGCGATCTGGCGCGGGCGCACCACGGTGGCGGTGCGGCGCGAGGAGAGGATGTCGGAGCGGCTGACATTGTAGTGCTGCGCCACGATCTTCTGGATGTCCTCGATCTTCACCCGCTTCGGTTCGGCGATGCGGACGAGGTCACGGATGGAGCGTTCGGCCATTTCCACGGTCACCGGCTGGTTGGTGAGACGGTTGGTGGCGATCAGGCGGTTGAAGGCGCCGTCGAGGTCGCGGCCGTTCTGGGTGACGTTCTTGGCGACGTAACTCATCACCGCCGGCGGTACGTCGAAGCCGGGATGCTGGGCCCGGGCATGCGCGAGCTTCTGCTTGAGGATGTCGAAGCGCAGGTTCTCGTCGAGCGCGCCGATCTCCACTGTCAGGCCGCCGGCGAGGCGCGAGCGGACCCGCTCGTCGAGGTTCTCGAGGTCGGAGGGCGGGCGGTCGCCGGCAACGACGATCTGGCGGCCGGCGTCGATGAGCGCGTTCAGCGTGTGGCAGAACTCGGCCTGGGTCTGCTTGCCCTGCAGGAACTGCAGGTCGTCGATGATCAGCAGGTCGATGTTGCGGAGCGCCTCCTTGAAGGCGATGGCGGTCTGGTTCTTCAGGGCGGCGACGAAGCCGAAGGTGAATTTCTCCGCCGTGAGGTAGAGCACGCGACGACCGCCGGCCTGGGCCGTGCCGGCCACGGCCTGGAGGAGATGCGTCTTGCCCAGGCCGACGCCGGCATGGATGTAGAGCGGATTGAACAGCACCGCATCGGTCGGCCGCGACTGGGCCACCTGCAGCGCCGCGGCGCGGGCGAGCGTGTTCGAGCGGCCCTGGACGAAGGTCTCAAAGGTCAGGCGGGGGTCGAGCGGCGAGCCGCCCAGCGTGTTCTGCGCCGCCGAGAGGTGCGTGCCGTCATGGCGCTGCGGTGCCGGAGCGGGAGCGGCCGGACGCGCCGCCTCCTCGACCGGACGGGGACGGGACACGGCGCGGGCGCCAGCGGCGGTGCGCACCATGATGTCGATGGCGACCCGCTGCCCGGCCTCCTCGGACCAGCGGGCGATGATGCGGTCCTTGTAGTGATGGTCGATCCAGCTCTTCAGAAAGCGGGTCGGCACCGACAGGCGAACCGCGTCGGTTTCCGCCAGGTCGATCTCGATGCTCTTGAACCAGCTCGAGAAGACATCCTCGCCCAGCTCGGCACGAAGACGCCGGCCGACACGCTCCCAGATCGCCCCTGCACGCATGGAATCGCTCATCGTATCGGTCTTGCCTTCGGTCGGTTCGCGGACACGTTCGGAAGTGGCAAACACGATGGTCTCCAGTCAAAAAGTCCGGTGGGTCAAAACGGGGGAGTGAATACGCAGGATCACGCAGGAACGTGCGGGGCGGCCAGGCCTCAGGGCTGGACCCAGGGCAGGCCGGCGGCCTTCCAGCCGGCCTTCGTGCCGCGATGACCCTGCTCGTCGTGAGGGCCCTCGAAACCACCGCTGACATTGTAGCAGCGGGAATGGCCGGCAGCGGTCATGGCGATGGCAGCCGCCTTGGAGCGAACACCAGACCGGCAGAGGAAGTAGAGCGGAGCATCCTTGGGCGCGCCACGCTCGGCGAGCTTGGCGGCAAGCGAGGAAACGAAATCGGGATTGACCCCCATGGCCGGGAAAACCTGCCATTCGACGCGGATCGGCTCGCGACCGGCGGCCTTCAGCTCGGGCGCGCCGATATAGGCCCATTCGGCCGTGGTGCGGACGTCCACCAGTTGGGCGGCGGGGTCCTGCATCAGGGCCTGGAGGCTGTCCTCGGGTGTGGCGTCACCGGCATAACCGGCCTCTTGCGCATGCGACATGGTCCGCCCGCGCGCTCACGATGTGACCGCGCGCCTCAGTTGTCTCAAAGTTGTCCAGCTCAGAAGGGTGCCCCGGCTGCAAATCTGTCGACTGCAGCCCGAAATCTTCACCTCCGGCTCCAGTCTGAATACTGAAGCGGCTGAAGGAGTGAACCCGCCTCGACTGAGGCAAGACTCTCCCATGCCCGATGTTGCGGGCGCCGCGCGTCAGCTCTTCCATGAAGCCCGAGGTGGCCCCCCCGAGTGACCCGATTGATACACAGGGGCTCCGGACCCGGCAACGGATTTCCATTAATAAATGGTTAAGGCAGGTCGCTTGACTCCCCCCCGGATTTGGGTTTGCGGAGGCCGACTTTTCAAGCCTCTGATGAATCGGCCAATTTCAAATCGAGCCCTGCGGGGTCTCTGCGGGAGGCGGTGCAGCAGGGGGAGCGCGCTGGCCGTGGCAGGATGAAGGCTTGCTGCATTTCGCTCCCGGAACGAATACGTCCCCCGGCTAAGCAACTGGAATCTGAATTGTTTTCCTGACGTGCCTTTAGCCGGTTCAGGGTCGCCCTCCGTACCGCGGAAGGTGCTCCGATAAAAAAAGGAGGTTGACGACCTTCTGTTGCCGAATCGCAACGGCTCCGCAACGTCACCTCCGGTCTGGGCTGCCACAACGAAAAAGCCCGGCACGAGGCCGGGCTTTTCGAGACGGTGGCGGGCGCCCAAGGGCGCCGGAGGCCGGGGTTCAGGCGCCGATCTTGGCGATGCGCGTCGCCAGGCGCGAGACCTTGCGGGAGGCGGTGTTCTTGTGGAGCACGCCCTTCTGCGCGGCGCGCATGATCTCCGGCTGGGCCGCCTGGAAGGCGGCCGAGGCGGCGGTCTTGTCGCCGGAGGCGATGGCGTCCTCAAGCTTGCGCAGGAAGGTGCGCATGCGGGAGCGGCGAGCCTGGTTGACTGCGGTGCGCCGCGCGATGACGCGGGCGGCCTTCTTAGCGGATGCCGTATTGGCCATGGGTCTTGTCCCGGCGGCTGGCCCCGGCTGGCGGGGCGCAAGAAAACGAGAGCGGCGGCACGGGGCCGCCACGGATCGGCGTGTATAGTCGCGTGGTTTCGGCGCGTCAACCGCACAACGGGCCCGTCTGCGAAAATCGCACGGGTCGGCCGGCCGCAGCCGGACTAGAAGATGGGCCCCGCCCGATCATGCCCCGTCCAGCCGCTCCCGAGGCCCGATGACATCCCAGCCGCAGCGCAGCTTCGTCCTGGTCGCCCTCTGGATGGCGGGTACGCTCCTCTCCTTCTCGGCCATCGCCGTGTCCATCCGCGCCCTGCACGGGACGCTGACCGTGTTCGAAATCCTCGCCCTGCGCAATATCGGCGGTCTCGCCATTCTCGCGGGGATGATGGTGGCGGCCCCCGATCCCGGCCAGCGCATACGACCGGCGAGCCCCTTCATCCACGCCATGCGCAACACGATCCATTTCGGCGGCCAGGCGCTCTGGGCCTACGGGCTCACCGTGCTGCCGCTCGCCACCGTCTTCGCCATCGAGTTCACCACGCCCACCTGGGTCGCGATCTTCGCCGTGCTCTTCCTCGGCGAGCGGATGACGGCGGCGCGGGCGGCGGCGCTGGTGCTCGGCTTCCTCGGCGTGCTCGTGATCCTGCGTCCGGGCTTCGACAGTTTCCGCCCCGAGGCCCTGGCGGTGGCGGCGGCGGCGATCTGCTTCGGCGTGCAGCAGACCACGACCAAGTTCCTCACCGCCACCAATTCCACCTGGACCATCATGTTCTGGATGAACGTCATCCAGCTGCCGCTCAATCTCGCCGCCAACGTGGTGGTCGGCGAGCCCGCCTTCTTTCTCGGCAAGCTCGAGGCCTCGCAATGGCTGCCGCTTCTCGGCATCGGCGTCTGCGGCTTCACCGCCCATTACTGCCTGACCAACGCCTTCCGGCACGGCGACGCCATCGTGGTGACGCCCATCGACTTCCTGCGCGTGCCGCTCATCGGTCTCATCGGCTGGCTGGTCTATGCCGAGCAGCCGGAGCCGGCGGTCCTCCTCGGCGCCGCCATCGTGGTGGCGGGGGTGCTGATCAACATCTACGCGGAATCGCGCACGCGCACGTGAGTCCTCTTCCTCAGATCTGTTTTCCCATGACCCGTTTCGGAACGCGGAGGTTAACGGCAAGCGCGATGCGGCCCCCGGCGGGGCGGCCTCACAGGTCCGGCACGGTGCCCGGAGGCGGGAAGCCGGGAGGGGCGAAACGGAGAACGACGGTCGGTCCGCGATTCGGACATGCTCCGTTCCCGGCCCGTTGCGGAGGTTAACGCCGCCCTCCCCGAGCGGCGGAGGGACTTCGCCCTTGCGCCAGGCCCCCCGGATCAGGTAGTCAGGACCACCAGCGGCCGTCCGGCCGCGCTTGTCCGAGGACCGTCCGTGCCGATCGTCCGTGCGCCCGCACCGATCAGCCTTCGCGCTTTCAGCGCCACGCCCTCGCTGTCCCTCCTTCTGCTTATCCGCCCCTGAGCACCGGCAGGGCCACATGGCCTTGGCGCTCAGGGGACCACGCCACCGCAACCCGCAACGAGGGGCCTGCGAAGTGAGGCGCTGAACGCCGCCGCGGCCCGCAGCAAGGACAAGACCCATGACCACCACGACCCACACGCCGTCCAAGGACCGCGTCGTCATCTTCGACACCACCCTGCGCGACGGCGAGCAGTGCCCCGGCGCCACCATGACGCTGGAGGAGAAGCTGCAGGTCGCCGATCTCCTCGACGAGATGGGCGTCGACATCATCGAGGCGGGCTTCCCCATCGCCTCGGTCGGCGATTTCGAGGCGGTGGTCGCCGTCGCCCAGAGGGTGAAGAACGCGGTGGTCGCGGGCCTCGCGCGCGCGGGCATGAACGACATCGACCGCGCCGGCGAGGCCGTGCGCCATGCCCGTCGCCCGCGCATCCACACCTTCCTGTCCACCTCGCCCGTGCACATGAAGCACAAGCTGCAGAAGTCGCCGGACGAGGTGCTGGCCATGGTGGTGGCCTCCGTCACCCGCGCCCGCAATCTCGTCGACGACGTGGAATGGTCGGCCGAGGACGGCACCCGCACCGAGCACGACTTCCTCTGCCGCTGCGTGGAGGCGGCGATCAAGGCCGGCGCCACCACCATCAACATCCCCGACACGGTCGGCTACACGGCGCCGCACGAATACAAGGCGCTCTTCGAAATGGTGCGCGCCCGCGTGCCGAACGCCGACAAGGCGGTGTTCTCGGTCCATTGCCACAACGATCTCGGCATGGCGGTGGCGAACTCCATCGCCGGCGTCGAGGGCGGCGCCCGCCAGATCGAGTGCACCATCAACGGCATCGGCGAGCGGGCCGGCAATGCGGCGCTGGAAGAGATCGTCATGGCGATCAGGACCCGCAACGACATCTTCCCCTATGAGACCGGCATCGACACGAAAATGCTGACGCGGGCCTCCAAGCTCGTGTCGACGGTGACCTCGTTCCCTGTCCAGTACAACAAGGCGATCGTCGGCCGGAACGCCTTCGCCCACGAGAGCGGCATCCACCAGGACGGCATGCTGAAGAACACCCAGACCTACGAGATCATGACGCCGGACTCGGTCGGCGTGAAATCGACCTCGCTGGTCATGGGCAAGCATTCCGGCCGCAACGCCTTCAAGGACAAGCTGAAGCACCTCGGCTACCAGCTGTCCGACAACCAGCTGGAAGACGCCTTCGTGCGCTTCAAGGAACTCGCCGACCGCAAGAAGGTGATCTACGACGAGGATATCGAGGCGCTGGTGGACGAGAAGATCGCCCACAGCCAGGACCGCATGAAGGTCATGTCGCTGCTGGTCGTCGCCGGCACGATGGGCCCGCAGGCGGCGACCCTGACCCTCGACCTCGACGGCGTGCACAAGACCGTGCAGGCCTCGGGCAACGGGCCGGTCGACGCCGTGTTCAACGCCATCAAGGCCATCGTGCCGCATGAGGCGGTGCTGGAACTCTATCAGGTCCATGCCGTTACCCAGGGAACGGATGCGCAGGCGGAGGTTTCGGTGCGGCTTCAGGCGGACGGCAACACGTTCACCGGCAAGGGTGCGGACCCTGATACGCTGGTGTCGTCGGCCAAGGCCTATCTGTCGGCGCTGAACAAGCTGATCGCCAAGCGCGAGCGCCTGCATCCGCAGCACGGCACCGTCGCCGCGGAGTGAACAGGGCAGAATGCGCATCGGCATCGATCTCGGCGGAACCAAAATCGAGATCCTGGCCCTGGACGACCAGGGCCAGGAGCTGATGCGCCGCCGGGTGGCGACGCCGCGCCATGACTATGGCGCGATCGTTGCCGCCATTGCCGGGCTCGTCACCGGCGTCGAGGCCGAACTTGGCCAGACCGGCACGGTGGGGGTCGGCATTCCCGGCTCCCTGTCGCCGGCGACCGGCCTGATCAAGAACGCCAACACGACCGTGCTGATCGGCCACCCGCTCGACCGCGACCTCGCGGCGGCGCTCGGCCGCGAGGTGCGGCTGGAGAACGATGCCAACTGCTTCGCCCTGTCGGAGGCGGTGGACGGAGCAGCCGCCGGCGCGGGCGTGGTCTTTGGCCTCATCATCGGCACCGGTGCGGGTTCCGGCATTGTCATCGACGGCAAGGTCCTGCGAGGGCGCCATCTCATTGGCGGCGAGTTCGGGCACAATCCTCTGCCCTGGCCGAGCGTCGAGGAGGTGGTCGAGGCGCCCGCCTGCTATTGCGGCCAGAGGGGATGCCTCGAGACCTGGGTCTCGGGCACCGGCTTCGCCGACGATTACCTCAGGGCGACAGGCGAGGCCGTTCCGGCGCCGCAGATCGTCGGCATGGCCGCCTCCGGCGACCGCATCGCGCGCGCCGCCTATGACCGGTACATCTCCCGCCTCGCGCGCGGGCTCGCCCAGGTGGTCAATCTCATCGACCCCGATGTCATCGTGGTCGGCGGCGGCATGAGCAATGTCGCCTCCATCTATGACCACCTGCCGCCGGCCATGGTGCCCTACGTCTTTTCCGACGCCTGCACCACGCCCATCGTCAAGGCTGTGCACGGCGACTCCTCCGGCGTGCGCGGCGCCGCGTGGCTCTGGCCCGCCAGTAACCCTGCCGCCTGAGGGCCCGTCGCGCCCCGCAAAAAAGTCGGCGGGCGTTCTGGACAGGGCCCCCGCTGTCTGGTAGTCACCCGGCTCCCGCGCGGCCCTCGGGTTCGCGGGCGTGGGTGATTAGCTCAGTTGGTAGAGCAGCTGACTCTTAATCAGCGGGTCGAAGGTTCGAGTCCTTCATCACCCACCAATCTTCTTCTCCGTCGCCGTGCACGTGCGGGGCCGTCCAGCGGCCGCGTTGACCCGTCTGGCGCTGCCTGCTACTTCAGAAAATCCTGAAAATTCAGACAGGCGCCTCATGAACCTGCCGCCGCTCATCCAGGCCTTCGTGCTGCATTTCGGCGAGATGGGGTCGCGCTGGGGCATCAACCGCACGGTCGGTCAGGTCTATGCGGTCATTTTTCTCGCCAACCGGCCGGTCTGCGCCGACGATCTCGTCGACGCCGTGGGCGTGGCGCGGTCTAATGTCGCCATGGCTCTGAAGGAACTGCAGAGCTGGGAGCTCATCCGGTTGAAGCACGTGCCGGGCGAGCGCCGCGATTTCTACACCACGCTGGACGACATCTGGGCCATCGTCCGCAAGCTGGTCGAGCAGAGGAAGCGCCGCGAGATCGACCCGACGCTGACCGTGCTGCGTGAACTGCTGATGCAGAGTCCCGCCTCCGAGGAGGAGCGCTTCGCACAGGAGCGGATGCAGGAGATGCACGGGGTCATCGAACTCCTCACGGGGTGGTACGACGACATCGAGCGGCTGGAGACCGAACGGCTGGTGCAACTCCTGTCGCTCGGCTCGAAGATCGTCAAGGCGCTGGAGTGGAAGGACAAGCTCTTCCTGGTCAAGAGCGGCCGCGGCCGGGGCAAGGGTGCCGATGATCGGGATCGCGGCCCGGCGGATGGCGAAAAAGACGGCGCCTGAACCTGCGGTCCTACGGCTGCCCGGCTCATGTTTCATCAATTGACCTGCCCGCTCACCTGTGAATCAATCAGGCAATATTGATTCTGAGGGATTTATTGCATCATGCTTCTCAAGCCGTTGAACCCCGACAGCGGCGGCAGGATCGAGCACAGCATCGTTGCGACCTGGCCCGGCTTCGTCGCCAAAACGAGCCGTCGGAAGACGGACTACAGCATCAGCTATGCGAGCCAGCCGTCCGAACATTACATCGCGCTGCATCATTTCTCGCGGCGCGAGGGCGAAACGCGCATCGACGGCCTGCCCGCCTCGTCGCTGACCGATCTGCGCGGCAAACTCACCCAGATCCCGTCCGGCTGCGGTGCGCAGGGCTGGACCGCCGGCGCCTCCAACGAGGGCCACGTGACGATGATGTTCTTCGATCCAGGCCAGCTCACCTCAGAACTAGGCCGGATGTATGCCACCTCGTCCGTCCGGCCGAAGCTCTATTTCGAGGACGCGGATATTGCTGACGCCATGACGCGGCTCGACCGAGTGCTCACCGAGGGCGAAGGGCTGACCGATCTCTATGCCGAGTCGATCGGCCTGTTCATCGCCGCCCGGGTGCTGGAACTGTCGCGGCTGGACCAGGCGCCGGAGCGAGCCGCCGTGGGATCGCGCTCGCGCATGGCGATCCTTGAGGACTATCTGCGCTCCCATATCGGTAGCCCGGTTTCGATCGACGACCTGGCCCAATTGGCCGGGCTCTCCCGCTTCCACCTGATCCGTTCGTTCCGCGACGCCTTCGGCGCGACGCCCTACCAGTATTTCCTGCGGCTGAGGATGAACGAGGCGCGGCGGCTCCTCACCGCGACGACCCTGCCCGTGGCCCAGGTGGCGACGAAGGTCGGCTTTTCCAGCAGCACCCAGTTCGTGAAGATGTTCCGCGCCATGGAGGGCGTCACGCCCGGCAGTCTGCGCCAGCGGTGAGCGGGCTCAGCCGGACTGCCGGCCAACGGTGACGTCGGCTGCGGCAGGCCCCGGATGGCGGATCAGCCGGATGCGCTTGGCGAGCAGTAGCAGCGCGTGCCAGTGGATGGCCGCGGTGACCTTCAGCGTGAGCAACGGATGGGTGACGAGCAGCCGCAGCAGCGCGCCGTCCGTCAGCTCGCGCCGCCCGCCCGCGAGTGAGGCGAAGAGCATCGGGCCCTCGCCGTCGCTGGCGGCGATATGCAGCGCCACCGTCTCGCCCGGCGGTATCAGGCGGAAGCGGTAGGCCATGTCCCGCGTCAGGAATGGCGAGACGTGGAAGGCCTTGGCGCTGTCCTGGAGGATGGGCCGGGCCTCGCCATCGGCAGCAATCAGGTAGGAGTGTATTTCGCCGAAGGTGTTGTGCACCTCGTAGATCGTCGCCGCCAGAGCGCCGTCCGCCCGGTGGCAGAAGAAGACGCTGATCGGGTTGAAGCCGTAGCCGAGCACGCGCGGCATGGTGAGGAGGCGGATGGGCCCGCCGCCCGTCTCGATGCCGGCCGCCGCGAGCCGCGCCTCGACCTGCGGCCTCAGCGGCCGGCCGGACCGGTCGCCGTAATCTGCCGTGCGGAAGGAGAAGAGGTTGCGGCGGTCGCGGGAAAAGAGCTTCAGCCGGCGGTCCAGACCGTCGACCTCATCGAGGTCGAGAAGCATCCAAAAGACGCGGTAGGCGAGCGCGTGGGGCCGCGGGCGGACCCGGCGGTGCTCGACCTTGCCGACAAAGAGGGCGGAGGCGGTGCTAGTCACGCCACCTCCGTCAGCGGCAGGGCAGGGGGGAGCCTTACGATGCGACCGGAATCGTCTGGCACCGACCAGGGCCGCCTGAGGCCGCCGAGATCCTCGGCAACGGCGAGGCCCGCCTGCAGCCCGTCCTCGTGGAAGCCGGCGCCGAAATGGGCGCCGCAATACCAGGTGTTGCGCTGGCCCTGCAGGGACCACAACCGTGATTGCGCGGCGATGGCGGCACTGTCGAAGAGCGGGTGCTCGTAGGTCTCGGTGCGCAGCACGGTCTCCTCACGCGGCGGGCGCGGCGGATTGAGCGTCACGAAGAACTGCCTGTCCATGGGCAGGTGCTGCAGGCGGTTCATCCAGTAGGTGACGGCGCAGGGCTCGTCCGGCACGCGGCGGTCGCCGATATGATTCCAGCTCGACCAGGCGGCGCGACGGCGGGGCATCAGGCCCTCGTCGGTGTGAAGGACCGCAACGTTGCGGCTGTAGCGGAAGGCGCCGAGCAGGGCGCGCTCCTCGGCGGAGGGATCCGCCAGCATGGCGAGCGCCTCCTTGGCATGGGTCGCCACCACGACCTGGTCGAAGCGTCGTGACCAGCCGCCCTCGCCGTCGAGGATGACGCCGTGCGACAGGCGCCGGATGCTGGCGACAGGCGTGCCGGCGCAGATCTCGCCGGAGAAGGCCTCCAGCAGGCGAGAGACATAGGCGCGACTGCCGCCCGTCACGGTGCGCCAGGCGGGGCGGCCCGACAGTTTGAGCAGGCCGTGGTTGTCGTGGAAGCGGATGAAGGCGCTGGCCGGATAGGAGAGGATCTCGGCGCAGGGGGCCGACCAGATGGCGCCCGCCATGGGCAGGAGGTGGTCGTCGCGGAAAGCGCGGCCATAGCGACCTGCCTTGAGGTAGTCGCCGAGCGAGATGGGGTCGTTTTCCAGCTCCGCGGCGTCGCGGGTGGCACTGCGGTAGAAGCGCAGCAAATCCTGCAACATTGACCAGAAGCGCGGGCTGACGATGTTGCGCCGCTGGGCGAAGAGGCCGGCGAGGCCGCTGCCGGCATATTCGAGGCGGCCGCCGTCGAGGGAGACGGCGAAGGACATCTCGGTGGCGAGCGAGGGGACGCCGAGATGGTCGAGCAGGGCGCAGAAATTGGGGTAGGTCGCCTCATTGAAGACGATGAAGCCGGTGTCGACGGCGACATCCTGACCGCGGGCGCCAGGGACCGTCACCGTGTTGGCGTGGCCGCCGAGCCGGCCGTCACGCTCATAGAGGGTGACATCGTGAGCCTGTGACAGGAGCCAGGCGGCGGAGAGGCCGGACACGCCGCTTCCGACCACCGCGATACGCTGCCGACGCCCACCACCCGCTTGCATGTTCAATCCTGACTTCGATGCCGTTGCGGGTGTCTTACGGAGGGGCGGGCGCGCTGGTTCATATGAACCTGACTTCCGCAATCTGTCACCGCCACTGATCCGTTGCCGCGGAGGGCGCGTAGAGGGCGACATGATGGTTGCTCTTGCGATACATTCTGAAATGTCGGTCCCGCTGTCCCGCGGGCCGCGCAGACGTGCCGGTGCCGCCCTGATGGATGCCAATGCCCTGATCCAGTCGATTGCCCAATCGTCCGACAGGCAAGCGTTCGTCAAACTCTTCGATCATTTCGCGCCGCGGGTGAAAGCCCTGTTGATGCGCCAGGGAACTCCGGCAGACCTCGCCGAGGAACTCGCGCAGGAAACGCTGCTGATGGTCTGGCGCAAGGCGGCACTGTTCGACCCCCAGCGGGCCGGAGCCTCGACGTGGATCGCGGCGATCGCCCGCAATCTCCGGATCGATGCCGCCCGGCGCGAGAAGCGGTCGCGTCTGCCGGACGTGTTCGACATCCTTCAGGGGGAGGAGCCGGAGCAGCCTGATCAGGTCTTCGACGGGAGCGAACGCGACTCCCGTGTGAGGGCCGCACTCACCTCCCTGTCCCCCGATCAACTCCGAGTCGTCCAATTGGCATTCATGGAAGGTCTCAGTCATCAGGACGTGGCGAAACGCCTGTCCATTCCGCTCGGCACCGTCAAGTCGCGCCTGCGCCTGGCCATGGCGCGGATGCGCGGCTCGCTGGAGGATTTGCGATGAGCGTGTCCCACCGTCCGTCCGAGGAAACCCTCGCCGCCTTCGCCGCCGGCCGCCTCGACGAGGGCCTGGCCCTGGTGGTTGCCGCCCATGTCGAGATCAATCCGCGTACGCGGCAGGACCTCGCCGAGCTCGACGCGCTCAGCGGCGCCTTCCTCGACACGACCGAGCCGGAGCCCATGGCTGCCGATGCGCGAACCCTGTCGATGGCGTTGCCCCACCGCGTGGAGGACGTCCCCGCGCGCCCCGTCGCTCCCCCGGATGCGGCCGGCCTCGCGGTGCTCGCACCCTACACGCTCGGACGCTGGCAGAGTGTCGGCCGCGGGGTCGCGCTGCGCCGCGTCGAGGTGCCGAATTCCGAAGCGCGCGTCTTCATGCTGCGGGCCCAGCCGGGCACCCGGCTTCCGGCTCACCGCCACACGGGCGCGGAGTGGACGACGATCGTCGCGGGCGCCTATGAGCACGAGTATGGCCGCTACGCCGCCGGCGACTTCGACGAGGCCGATGACCGCCACGCCCATACGCCAGTGGTCGATAGGGCCGAGGGCTGCACCTGCATCGTCGCGCTCACCGGAAATGTCCGGTTCGAGGGCATGATCGGCCGCCTGCTGCAGCCCTTCGTCCGGCTGTGACGGGCCTCTCCTTCCTCGCCGCCCTCGGCTTCATCGTCGCCGCCATGAGCGTGATCATGGCGGTGGCCTGGCTGATCGAGAGGCGGACCGGAAATTCAGGCTGGATCGACGTCACCTGGACCTTCGGCGTCGGCGGCACGGCTTTGGCCGCCGCGCTGCTGCCCTTCGGTGCCGGGCCGTGGGAGCGGCGCCTCCTCGTCGCCGCCATGGCGCTCGCCTGGGCGCTCCGGCTGGGGCTGCACATCGCCTCCCGCACTCGCGGCATCACCGACGATGCACGCTACGCAAAGCTCAGGCAGGACTGGGGGGCGGACGCCTCCCGGCAGATGTTCCGCTTCCTGCAGATCCAGGCGGCGGCGAGCGTGCCGCTCGCCATGGGCGTCGTGCTCGCCGCCCACCGGCCTGGGCCGCTCGGCTGGCAGGACGCGCTGGGGCTTTTCGTTTTCGCCGGAGGATGGGCGGGCGGCACCATTGCCGACCGGCAGCTCGCCGCCTTCGTCGCGGACAAGGATAGGACGAAGCCGGTCTGCGACGTCGGCCTGTGGCGCTATTCCCGCCACCCCAACTATTTCTTCGAATGCGTGCTCTGGGCCTCCTATGCGGTCATGGCCCTCGCCCTGACAGGCCACCCCTTCGGCTGGTTTGCCCTCGCCGCGCCGGCCTTCATGACCCTGCTGCTGACCCGCATCTCCGGTATTCCGCCGCTCGAGGAGCACATGCTGCGCAAGCACGGCGCCGCCTTCGCGGCCTATCAGGCGCGCACCAGCGCCTTCATCCCCTGGCCGCCCGCCAAAGCCTGAGGCCGTCGCCATGTCCCTCCTTGCACGCCTGATCGCCTGGGGCGAAAGCACCCCGGTTCCCGACGCCGTCACCCGTGCCGCCATCGCCTGGCTGGTCGGGCGGACAGACCGGAGCCTCGCCGCCTTCACGGATGCCGACGAGGCAGCCTTCGCCGCCTCCATGGCCGCCTATCCCGTGGCGATGCACACGGATGCCGCCAATGCCCAGCACTACGAAATGCCGCCGGACTTCTTCGTGCGGGTGCTGGGGCCGCAGCGAAAGTATTCCTCCGGCTATTACGACAGTCCGCAGACCACCCTGGCGGAGGCGGAGACGCGGGCACTCGACCTCACCATGAACCATGCCGGCCTCGCGGACGGGCAGGCGATTCTCGAGCTCGGCTGCGGCTGGGGCTCGCTGTCCCTCGCCATGGCGCGCCGCTTTCCCAGGGCGACGATCACGGCCGTGTCGAACTCGCACGGCCAGCGCCGGTTCATTGAGGCCGAGGCGGCGCGACAGGGCCTGGGCAACCTCACCGTCGTCACCGCCGACATGAATGTCTTCGCGCCGGAGGGACGGTTCGACCGCATCGTCTCCGTGGAGATGTTCGAGCACATGGCAAACTGGCGCGAACTGCTGGCGCGGGCCGCTTCGTGGCTCGCCGCCGACGGGCGGCTCTTCCTCCACATCTTTACCCACCGCACCGGCTCCTACCGCTTCGACACCGCGGACAAGACCGACTGGATCGCCCAGCATTTCTTCACCGGGGGCTTGATGCCGGGCCATGGGCTGATCCGCCGGTTCGACGACCTGTTCACGGTGGAGGAGGAGTGGCGCTGGAGTGGCGAGCACTATCGCCGCACGGCGGAGGACTGGCTCGCTCTCTTCGACTCGCGCCGCGCCGAGATCGATCCCATCCTCGCCAGCGTCTACGGCACCGACCGGGTTGCGCTGTGGCGTCGGCGCTGGCGCCTGTTCTTCCTCGCCACGAGCGGTCTGTTCGGCCACGCGATGGGCGCGAGCTGGGGGGTCAGCCATTACCGGCTGAAGCCGGTGCACTGAGGCTCCGCGTCAGATCCACCCCGCCCCCGCGAACAGCCGCAGCGCCCCATAGGCGCCGAGCGCCACGAGGGCGGTCGCCACCGCCCCATAGGCGATGTCCACCAGCGTGAGGGTGAGCGTCCAGACGCGCAGCGTGGCGTAGTTCGTCAGGTCGTAGGTCGCATAGGCGAGGAGCCCGAGGAAGGCGCCGTTGACCAGCGCCATGCCCGGCGAGGCCACCGCGAAGGCCGGCAGCACGGCGAAATGCACGACGCCGACCGGGAACAGGAAATAGAAGACCAGCGCCGGCACCCAGCGCAGATTGTCGAGCATCAGACTGCCGAGCGTCGGCCGGTAGAGCAGCCGTCCCATGATCGAGAGCCAGACGGCGTCGAGAATGCCGAAGACGATCAGCGCTGCCGCATAGGCCGAGAAGAATTGCATGGGCCGAATTCCTGATGAATGCGGAGGATACGACGGAGGAAGGCTCTCCGGTTCACGCCGCGCCGAGGCGGGCCGATGGGGCCGCCCCTTGGGGGGGTGCAAATCCAGTTCGCTGCCCGCCTCGGATAATCACCACAGCCGGTAGAGCCGTCCGGGATCGTTTAATATTCCTTTAGGTAATGCATGTATCATGACTAATACCACGCGTCAGAGGTCGACGATGCCCCTTTCCCGCATGCGCCTGAGCATCAAGATTCCGGCCCTGGTCGTGGGCGCCGCCATGGCAACGGCCGGTGCGCTCGGGGTATCGTCCTATTATGCTGCACGAAGCAATACGCTTTCGATGATCCAGCAGTCGCTCGCAGCCGTGGCGACAGAACGCCAGAAGGCGCTCGAGAGCTATTTCAAGGCTATCCGCGAGGACACAGTACTCGTGGCATCCAGCGACATGGCTCGCGACGCGCTCACGTCGTTCTCGGCTGGCTATCGCGAGTTCGGGGCAGGTGCTGAACAGAAGCTCCAGCAGATCTACATCGACGACAATCCTCATCCGACCGGCAAGAAGGACGAGCTTCAGGCAGCGGGAGACGGGTCGACCTATTCGCGTCACCATGCCCGCCTGCATCCGTGGTTCAACAGGCTGCAGCGCGACCGCGGTTATTACGATGTCTTCATCTTCGATACTGCCGGTAATCTCGTTTACACGGTCTTCAAGGAGCGCGACTACGCAACAAATCTGCTGACGGGTGCGTGGCGTGACAGCGATCTCGGTGTTGCGTTCCGAAAGGGCCTCTCCGCGGAAGCCGGAACGGTGCATCTGACGGACTTCCGGCCCTACGCGCCTTCGGACGAGGCTCCGGCCGCCTTCATCTCGACACCGATCACCGACGCGTCTGGCAAGACAATCGGTGTCTTCGCGTTCCAGATGCCCGTAGACCGCATCAATGCCGTGATGACCGCCAGCCACGGACTCGGTGCAACGGGCGACGCGATCCTCGTCGGCCGCGACGGTCTGTTTCGCTCCAACTCCCGGTTCACCGCAGCTGGAGCGACTGACATCCTGAAGACCGAACTCCGCTCCGCGGCCATTGATACGGCGCTCGAGGGAAAATCCACACTCGGCGAGGTCTCCTACCGCGAGACCGAGAGCCTGGTTGCGGCGCAGCCGTTCCGGTTCGGCGATCTTAACTGGTCGGTGACGGCCCTGCAGAGCAAGGCGGAGGCGCTGGCGCCCGTTCATGCCCTCCGCCAGACGCTCATCATCATCGCCCTGCTGGTCCTGCTGGCGGTGGGCGCCCTCGGCTACCTCGTGGCCCAGACGCTCACTCGCCCCATCGTTTCCCTGGTTGCCGACATGGGAGACCTCGCCCGCGGCAAGCACGACATCGCACTTGTCGGCGCAGACCGCGGTGACGAGATCGGCCTGATGTCGCGCGCGGTCGGGGTGTTCCGGGAGAGCGCTATCAAGCGTGAGCGGCTCGAGGCTCAGCAGCGCCGCCAGCGCGAGCGGGACCTGGCGCGCCGTGCCAATATGGAGATGGTCGTCGACCAGTTCCGTGCCGATGTGTCGGGAGTCATCGATACGCTTTCCGGCGGGACAACTTCAATGCGAGCCGCAGCTTCCGTTCTCTCGCGGGTGGCCACCGCCACCCTGGACCAGGCTCGCGAGGCGCGATCGGCCTCGGCAGATTCCAACGCCAATGCGCAGTCCATCGCCTCGGCGTCGGAAGAGCTCGGGGCGTCCATTCGCGAAATAGCCAGCCAGGCGCACCAGGCAAGCGCCATCGTGGCCGAGGTGCGCGCGCAGGCGCTCGCGACCAATCAGGACGTCACCGCGCTGGCGCAATCCGCCCAGAACATCGGCCGCGTGGTCGACTTGATCCGTACCATCGCAGATCAGACCAACCTTCTCGCCCTCAACGCGACGATCGAGGCGGCACGTGCAGGCGAGGCAGGCCGCGGCTTCGCGGTGGTTGCGAGCGAGGTGAAGAGCCTCGCGAGCCAGACCGCCAAGGCCACCGACGAGATCGCGGCGCAGATCACCGCCATCCAGTCCTCCACCGGAATAGCCGTCGCCTCCATCGGAACCATGGCGAGCCGCATCGACGACATCTCCTCGCTCAACGCGGCCATCGCGGCGGCCGTGGAGCAGCAGGACGCGGCCACGGGCGAAATCGCGGCGAACGTCTCTCGTGCCGCCGACGGGAGCCGGATCGTCTCCGCCAATGTCGAGGGAGTGGCCTCCTCGGCTTCCGAAACGACGGCGGAGGCTTCGCGGGTGATGCAGACGGCGGACCTGCTCGGCGCCTCGTCGCACGCGCTGACAAGCTCGGTACAGAGCTTCCTCGACAGCATCGGCGACGATCTCGACGAACGTCGCAAGACAGAGCGATCGACGCTCTGCGAGCCCGGAACTGTCGAGGTGAAGGGCCAGACTGTTCCGGTGGAAGTCCTGGATATCAGTGCCGAGGGCGCGCGTATCGACGTCGTGCTCGACTACGACCTCGGCACGCCGGTGGTGCTGCGCATGGAAGGAATTGTCGCCCGCGGCAGCATCGTCTGGTCGAGCGTGTCTGGCACCGGCATCGCTTTCGACGCGGCCCTCGCCGTTCTCCCGAAGGCGACGCTTGCGGTGGCGGCCTGACTGGACGCCGGCCGCGCCTGCGGTTGGATGTCAACGATGTGGCGGGGACGCGCGCCTTTCGGCGACCTGGTGCGGGCTGGTGGAGCTAGGGGGATTCGAACCCCCGACCTCTGCAGTGCGATTGCAGCGCTCTCCCATCTGAGCTACAGCCCCGCCCGCGAGCGCGCCTTTTAGGGCGTGCCGGCATTCCGGTCAAGGCGTTCCGCGCGAAGCAAGGCGGCTTTCGGCGGGAGCGCCGTGACGCGAAGGGCGCCGCACCCGGCGCCCTCCGTCATCTCATACATACTGCCCGTGGCAGTGCTTGAACTTCTTGCCCGAACCGCAGGGGCAGGGGTCGTTGCGGCCGACCTTGCCCCAGGTGGAGGGATCGTTCGGATTGCGCTCGGCGACCTGCGCGCCGCCGCCCGGGGCCTGGAACGATCCGCCGGAGGCGGCGCCCATCTGGGCGAACTCGTCCATGCCCGTCATCGGGTCGATGTGGTGCGCCGTCATGGGCGGCAGGTCCGGCATGGGCGGCGGCTCCTGCAGCTCGACCAGGGCGAGTTGCTGGGTCGTCATCTCGCGGAGCTTGGCCATCAGCCCCTCGAAGAGCTGGAAGGCCTCGGACTTGAACTCGTTCAGCGGGTCGCGCTGGGCATAGCCGCGCAGGCCCACCACCTGGCGCAGGTGGTCGAGCTGGACGATGTGCTCGCGCCAGAGATGGTCGAGCACCTGCATCACCACCGCCTTCTCGATCTGGCGCATGATGTCCGGGCCGAACCGGGCGGCCTTCGAGGCCATCATCTCGTCGGCGGCCTTGGTGATGCGCTCGATCACCTCCTCGTCGGCGATGCCCTCTTCCTTGGCCCATTCGTCGACGGGCAGGTCGAGGTTGAGAACGCGGTAGATCTCCTCGCGCAGCGTGGCGGTGTCCCACTGCTCGGCATAGGCGTCCGGCGGGATGTAGGCGTGGACCAGGGTCTCGATCACGCCATGGCGCATGTCCTGCGTCATGTCGGAGAGGTCCTGCTGGCTCATCAGCTCGATGCGCTGCTCGAAGATGACCTTGCGCTGGTCGTTGGCGACGTCGTCGTATTTGAGGACGTTCTTGCGCAGGTCGAAGTTGCGCGCCTCGACCTTCTGCTGGGCCTTCTCCAGCGCCCGGTTGATCCAGGGATGGACGATGGCCTCGCCCTCCTTGAGGCCGAGCTTGGTGAGCATGCCCTCCATGCGGTCCGACCCGAAGATGCGCATCAGGTCGTCCTGCAGGGACAGGTAGAACTTGGAGCGGCCGGGGTCGCCCTGGCGGCCGGAGCGGCCGCGAAGCTGGTTGTCGATGCGGCGGCTTTCGTGACGCTCTGTGCCCATGATGTAGAGGCCGCCGGCGTTCAGGGCGCGCTGCTTGAGGTCGGCAACCTGGCGGCGGATGGCCTCGGCCTTCTCCTGCTTCTCCGGTCCGTCCTCCATGCCGGCGAGCTCGACCTGGATGCGCATGTCGGCATTGCCGCCGAGCTGGATGTCGGTGCCGCGCCCCGCCATGTTCGTGGCGATGGTGATGGCGCCGGGAACGCCCGCCTGGGAGACGATGAAGGCCTCCTGCTCGTGGTAGCGGGCGTTCAGCACCGCGAAGACGCGCTCGCCAGGCGTGCCCTGGTCGCCGTCATAGAGCGGCGCGAAGGCCTGCGGGTCGTCGAGGTCGACCTGCTTGAAGCCGGCCTGCTTCAGCATCTCGGCGAGGGTCTCGGACTTCTCGATGGAGGTGGTGCCGACGAGCACCGGCTGGCCCTTGGCGCGGGCGGCCTCCACCTCGGCGATGATCGCCTGGTACTTGTCCTGGACGGTCTTGTAGACCTCGTCGTCCTCGTCGAGGCGGGCGATGCCGCGGTTGGTCGGAATCTCGACCACCTGCAGCTTGTAGATGTCCATGAACTCGTCGGCCTCGGTCAGCGCCGTGCCGGTCATGCCGGCGAGCTTGCCGTACATGCGGAAATAGTTCTGGAAGGTGATGGAGGCGAGCGTCTGGTTCTCGGGCTGGACCTGGACGCGTTCCTTGGCCTCGAGGGCCTGGTGCAGGCCTTCCGAATAGCGACGGCCGGGCATCATGCGGCCGGTGAACTCGTCGATGATGACCACCTCGCCATTGCGGACGATGTAGTCCTTGTCGCGCTGGAAAAGCTTGTGGGCCTTCAGCGCCTGGTTGACGTGGTGGACGGTGGAGACGTTCTCGACGTCGTAGAGGTCGCCCTTGACGTAGCCGGCCTCGACGAGGGCCTTCTCGATCTTCTCGTTGCCGCTCTCGGTGAGGGCGGCCGTGCGCTGCTTCTCGTCGACTTCGTAATCCTCCTTGTTCAGGGCGGGAATGAAGCGGTCGATGGTGGCGTAGAAGTCGGAGCGGTCGTCGAGCGGGCCGGAAATGATGAGCGGCGTGCGCGCCTCGTCGATCAGGATGGAGTCGACCTCGTCGACGATGGCGTAGAAATGGCCGCGCTGGACCATCTCCTCCACCGTGTACTTCATGTTGTCGCGCAGATAGTCGAAGCCGTATTCGTTGTTGGTTCCGTAGGTGATGTCGCAGGCATAGGCCTCGTGGCGCTGCTGGTCGTCCATGCCGTGGACGATGGTGCCTGTGGTCATGCCCAGGAAGCCGTAGACCTTGCCCATCCACTCGGCGTCGCGCTTGGCGAGATAGTCGTTGACGGTGACGACGTGGACGCCCTTGCCGGCGAGGGCGTTGAGATAGACGGCGAGGGTGGCAACGAGGGTCTTGCCCTCGCCGGTCTTCATCTCGGCGATGGCGCCCTCGTGGAGCACGATGCCGCCGATCAACTGAACGTCATAATGGCGCTGGCCGAGGACCCGCTTGGCCGCCTCGCGGACGGTGGCGAAGGCGGGAACGAGCAGGTCGTCGAGGGTCTTGCCGGCGGCGAGCTGGGCCCTGAAGGCGTCGGTGCGGGCGCGCAGGGCCTCGTCCGACAGCGCGGCGAGCTCGGGCTCCAGCGCGTTGATGGCATCGATCCGCGGACGGTATCCCTTGATGCGGCGATCGTTGCCGTTGCCGAAGATCCTGCGGGCGAGCGCGCCGAGCATGTGCGTTCCTTACACTTGGGCGGGGAGACAGAGGCATCGAAACGGTTGGTCGCCCCGTCCGTTCCGATAGTTCACGCGAGCCCTTCAGCCCCGTCAGGCGGTGGCAGAGCGCCCCGTGCGCCCCAACCTCTGGTCCCGGCGGGATAACTGTCGACGGCGCGCGGATTTCCGCAGCGGCCCGGCAACCCGCGACAGATATGGACGGTGCCAAGGGTTGTCAATTCAAGCCGAAACAGGCATTGCTGCGGCAACCGGCGGGATCCGTCAGGAGTTGTGCACGCGTCTATCGCCCCGTGCTTTCGCACCGTCTTCCTTCAAAGCGCCACACGTGCCCGTCAAGCACGCCCTACCGTGACAAAAGGCTCGATCCTTCCATGACCGTCCGCTCGCTCCTGTCCATCGCCGCCATGACGCTGGCGCTCGCCGGACCGCTGGCCGCCCAGACCCCGCCAGCTGCCACTCCGGCCCCGGCGCAGCCGGCGGCCCCCCCCGGGGACCACACCCCCGCCCCCCCCGCGCCAATCCACATGCGG
>JAEZGJ010000142.1 GCA_023416965.1 Pseudomonadota bacterium
CGTCATAGGTGGGCGACCCGAGGCCCGTGACGACGATGGCCTCGCCGCGGTCCTTCAGCAGGCGGGCGACGACGGCGCGGCGGTCGAGGCGGTTCACGGGCGTGCTCATTTCACGAAGACCTTGGCACCGATGAGCTGCTGGGCGAGGAGCACGGCGACGGCGCTGCCGCCCTCATAGGCCATGCGGATGCCTGCGGCGGTGGCGGGGCCGACCTCGTCAGGCCGGTCGGCGCGCAGCACGTGCACGCCCATCAGGCGGAAGGCGTCGGGCGTGCCGGTGCCCATGGGCACCTGCCACGGATTGAACTCGCCCCATTCGCCGCGCATCGTGACGAAGGTGAGGAAGGGCCCGCCCATGTTGCGGACCAGCGAGAGCATGTTGATGCAGTTGCCGACGCCGGAGGACTGCATGAGCAGGCAGGCGCGGTCACCGCCGAGCCAGGCGCCGGAGACGAGGGCGACGCCCTCCTCTTCCGTCGTCAGCGGAATGGCGATCATGGCGGAATCGGCATGGACCGCACGGATGAGCTCGGCATGGCCGCCGTCGGGCACATAGGCGACCTGGCGGACGCGGGCCGTCTTCAGGGCGGAAAAGATGTCGCCCGGCCATCCGGCGGGCGAGGCATGCAAAGCTTGAGGGTGCAAGGCGTTCATCCGCTGGCTAGGCTCCGCGTCCTTCGCGAGGGGCGGACCATGACGCCGCTCCCGCAGCGACACAAGACGACAATCGGGAGGACAGGCATGACCATCGGATTCATCGGACTGGGCAAGATGGGACGGGGCATGGCCTCGAACCTGCAGACCAAAGGCTTCTCGCTGATGGTCCACGACGTGGTGGAGGCGCCGGTCGCGGCGCTCGAGGCGCTCGGCGCCAAACGTGGAACGCCGGCCGAGATCGCCGCCTCCTGCGACATCGTCGTCACCGTGCTGCCGACTGGCAAGGAGGTGGGCGAGGTGATCCTGGCGCCCGGCGGCGTGCTCGATCACGCCAAGCCCGGCACGCTCATCCTCGACCTCTCCACCATCGACCCCGACACCACCGACCGGCTGCACGAGGAGGCCCGCCGCCGCGGCATGACCGCCGTGGACGCCCCCATCGGCCGCCTCGCCTGGCATGCCGATCGCGGCCAGAGCCTCTTCATGGTGGGCGCCGAGGATGCCGACTTCCAGCGCGTCCTGCCGCTCCTCAACGCCATGGGCACGACGATCCACCATTCGGGCGGCCCCGGCGCCGGCACGCGGATGAAGCTCGTCAACAACTACCTCGCCATCATCCTCTGCCAGCTCAATGCCGAGGCGCTGGCCCTGTCGCAGCGCTTCGGCCTCGACCTCGTGAAGACGCTGGACGTGCTCTACGGCACGACGGCGACCAACGGCCAGCTCAAGGTCAACTGGCCGAACAAGGTGCTCGCGGGCGATACCGAGCCGGGCTTTTCCATCGACCTCGCCCACAAGGACCTGACGTTGATCGTCCAGGCGGCCAACGCCGCGCGCGTGCCGGTTCCGGTGGCGGCGGCGGCGCGGGAGGCCTTCTCGCAGGCGCGGGCCCGCGGCTACGGCCAGAACGACTTCTCCGCCATGGTCGACGTCGCCTGCGACCTGTCGCAGATCGAGCGCGCCCGCCTGCCCAAAGGCTACACGCCGCCGGCGTGAGGGGATCGGCGGGGCGGCGCCGCGGCGCTGACCGTCATCCCCGGCCGAACTCAACGAGGGAAAGGCAATCCCAGGGGACGACGGAGCAGCGCGAGCTGGGGCTGCTCCCTCACCCCAGCGTCGTCAGGTCCTGGAACCAGTGCTGCGCCTGGACGTAGCTCGAGACCTTCGGCGTGGCGATGTGCGGGTTGGTATCGTGGACGACCCAGACCAGCAGCGCGTCGTCGACCACCTTCTCGTGGACCCTCGCCATCAGCGCGTTCTGCTCGGCTTCCGCCGTGGTGGCGAGGGCCTGCTCGATCAGCCGGTCCACCTCGGGGTCCTTGTAATGGCCCCAGTTCACGCCGACCGGGGCGACCTGCCCCGAATGGAAGAAGCGGATGAAGGCGTAGAGCGGGTCGGATGTGAGATAGGCGACGTTGTTGGCGGTGATTCCACGCAGCGATTCGTGCGCCGCGCCCTGGCGCCAGGCCTGATAGAGCGGCTCAAGCTCGACGACCTTGAAGTCGACCTCGATGAACGCCTCCTTGAACATCTGCTGGCAGAGCTCGTTGATGGGCAGCGACAGCATCTGGCCCGAGCCGGAGGAGGCGATGATGAACTGCGTCCTCAGCGGGTTCGACGCGGAATAGCCGGCCTCGCGCATCAGCTTGCGGGCGCCGTCGACGTCATAGGTGATCTCGAAGCCGGGCTTGCCGAACCACGGGTTGGAGCGGTCGACCTGACCATAGGCGGGCTTGGCGAGGCCGCCCATCAGCTCGACCACCGAGGCACGGTCGATGGCGAGATTCGCCGCCTTGCGGACGCGAATGTCCGTCCAGGGCGAGCCGGGCAGGGTCGACAGGTGATAGTTCCAGACATGCGGCGTGTCGTTGTCGATGAGGCGAATGCCCGCCTGCTTGAGCCGCGGCATGACGTCCGGTGCGGGCGATTCGATGAAGTCCACCGTGCCGGCGAGGAGGGCGTTGGTGCGGGTGATGGTCTCCGGCAGGCAGGACAGGACGATGCGGTCGGCCTTGGCGAGCCGCGTCTTGTCCCAATAGTCGGGATTGCGCACCAGTTCGGCGAATTCACGCGGCTGCAGGCGGCCGAGGCGGAACGGGCCCGTGCCGGAGGGCTGGAGCGCGAATTTCTGCCAGTCGCGGCCGACCTTCTCGAACTGGGCGGGGCTGGAGATCAGGAACCAGAGCATCTGGTAGGGGAAGAAGGAATCGACGGTCTTGGTGGTGATCTCCACCGCCATGGCGTCGACCTTGCGCCAGCTCGCCACGGAGGGCAGGCGGGCGCGCACCTGCGAGGACTGGCGCTGGTCGAAATGCGGCGCCTGCGGGTTGAGGACCTTCTCGAGGTTCCAGACGACGGCGTCGGAGTCGAAGGCGGAGCCGTCGTGGAACTTGACGCCCGGGCGTAGCTTGAAGACCCACTTGGTCTTGTCGGCGGGGTCGGTGGCCCACTCTGTCGCGAGACCCGGCGCCAGCTTGCCGGGGCGGTCGGCGACGTTCATTTCCCAGGCCACGAGCGGGTCGTAGAGCGTGTGCCCGGTGAACTGATAGCCGCCGGCGCCGCGATCGGGCTGTCCTGTCGTCTGCGGAATGTCGGCCATCGAGATGCCGTAGCGGATCACCTGCTCCTGGGCCCGGGCGGCGCCGGCCGGGAGCAGGGCGAGACCCGATGCGGCGGCGAGCCCCTTCATCAGGTCGCGGCGGTCGAGACGATCGAAGGTCATGGACAATCTCCGGGCTGAGGATCCGGAGAGGCTAGTTGCAGTGCAACATCTGTCGAGATGAAGTTGTGCGCTGCGGTTGGTCAGGGCGTGGGCAGGAAGCGTGGTATCAGCGGCCATACAAATGGCAGCAATGCCGTGTTTCTGGGCACGGCAACCTTGCCGCGATGGGCGCGGCGGGGCACCACTGGCACATGGTGATTCATCCGCGCGTGCTGACGATTCCCCCCTCGCGCCCGCATCTGCGGACGCTGGCGGAGGCGATTCTCGCCGGCCGGGTCGTGCCCGGCTGGCCCGATCCCGCCGATCCGCTGTCGCTGGCGGCCGGCACCATCCTCCTGCCGAACCGACGCGCCTGCCGGACGATGCGCGACATCTTCGCCGAACTGACTCCCGGCGGCGCGGTGCTACTGCCGCGGATCACCCCCATCGGCGACGTCGACGAGGACGAATGGGCCTTCGCCGACCCGATGCCGCTCGACGTCCTCGGCCTCGACGCCATCGGCCCGCCCATGCCCGGGCTCGACCGGCGGCTGACCTTGGCGACCCTCGTCAGGCGCTGGGCGGAGAGCGTCGACCGGGCGGTGATGCGGCTCAAGGGCGACGACCCGCTCATCGTCTCCACGGCGACGGCCGACGCGCTGTCGCTGGCCGCCGACCTGATGCGGCTGATGGACCAGGTGGCGACCGAGCGGGTGCCCTGGTCGAACCTCGACGGCATCGTCGATGCCGGGCTCGACGAGTTCTGGCAGATCACCCGCGCCTTCCTCGCCATCGCCCGCGACCACTGGCCCGCCCATCTCGCGGCCCTCGGCCAGGAGGAGCCGGCGGTCCGCCGCGACCGGATCATCGCCGCCGAGACGATCCGCCTCGCCGCCACGCCGGGGCCGCTGGTGGCGGCCGGCTCGACCGGCTCGATCCCCGCGACGCGCGATCTGCTGCGCATGGTGGCGCAGCACCCGCGCGGCGCCCTGGTCCTGCCCGGCCTCGATACCGATCTCGACGCGGCCTCCTGGGAGGCCATCGGCGCCTCGCCGGGCGCAGCGGGACACGCCCATCCGCAATTCGGCCTGAAGCGTCTCATCGCCCATGTCGGGATCGACCGCGCGGGAGTGGAGGCGCTCGCGCCGCCGGCCCCCTTCGGCCGCGAGGCGGTGGTCTCCGGCGCCAGGCGGCCGGCGGCGACCACGGATCTGTGGGCGCAGACCCGGCTCGCCTTGCCCGAAGAGGCCCTGGCGGACCTCAGGGTGATCGAGGCGGCCAACGAGCGCGAGGAGGCGCTCGCCATCGCCGTGGTGCTGCGCGAGGTGGCGGAGGATCCCACCCGCGAGGCTGCCCTGGTGACGCCGGACCGGGCGCTGGCGCGGCGCGTGGTCGCCGAACTCGCCCGCTGGGAGGTGGCGGTCGACGATTCCGGCGGCCAGCCGCTCGCCGGCACGCCTGCGGCGACGGTGGCGCGGCTCTCGGCGGCCCTCGCCCTCGGGGAAGCCGCGCCGCCCGATCTTCTGGCCCTGCTCGCCCATCCGGCGCTCGCCTGTGCCGACCGGAGCCTGCGCGATGCTGCCATCGCCGCCATCGAACTCAAGGCGCTCAGGGGCCTCAGACCGCCGGGGGGGCTTGCCGGCTTCGCCCGCCTTCTCGCGGAGGCGCTGCCGAGCGGCCGGCCGCGGCCGGAGGATGCGGCGAGCCGCGTCACCGCGGAAGGCCTTGCCGCAGGGCGTGACCTGCTCGACCATACCGTCGCCGCGCTGGAGCCTCTCGCAACCGTTGACCGGCGGGCGCCCATCGCGACCTTCGCCGCAGCCCATCGCGAGGTGATGCGGCGCCTTGGCCTCGACGAGGCGGCCGTCGGGGCACAGGCCGTTCTCACCCTGCTCGACGATCTCGCGGCCTCGCCGCCGGCGGCCGGCTTCGCCCTGACGCGCGACGACTATCCCGCCGCCCTCGACGCGCTGATGCAGACGGAGACGATCCGCCTGCCCGCCAATCCCGGCGCGCGGATCCGCATCCTCGGCCTCGTCGAGGCCCGGCTCCTCCATGTGGATTGCGTCGTGCTGGCCGGGCTGGTGGAGGGATCCTGGCCCGGCCAGACGCGGCTCGATCCCTGGCTCAACCGGGCGATGCGGGCGAGTTTCGGCATCGATCCGCCGGAGCGGCGAGTGGGCCTTGCCGCCCACGATTTCTGCCAGCTCCTCGGCCAGAGACAGGTGGTGCTGACGCGCGCCACCAAGGCCGGCGGTGTGCCGACCGTGCCGTCGCGCTGGATGCAGCGCCTCGCCGTGGTGCTGGGCGCGGAGGCCTGGGCCGCACTGCGCGCCCGCGGCGACGCGGTCCTCGCCCTCGCCCAGGGGCTC
>JAEZGJ010000196.1 GCA_023416965.1 Pseudomonadota bacterium
GTCCTGGGTGATCGGGGTCTCGCCCTCCAGCCCCAGCACCTCGGTGATGTGGGTGATGCGGCGGGAGCCGTCGCGCAGGCGCGCCGCCTGGACGATGACGTCGACCGAGCCGACGATGATTTCGCGCACGGTCTTGGCGGGCAGCGAATAGCCGCCCATGGCGATCATCGATTCCATACGCGAGAGGCATTCGCGGGGCGAGTTGGCGTGGATCGTGCCCATCGAGCCGTCATGGCCCGTGTTCATCGCCTGCAGGAGGTCGAAGACCTCGGGACCGCGGACCTCGCCGACGATGATCCGCTCGGGACGCATACGCAGGCAGTTCTTGACGAGGTCGGTCATGGTGACCCGGCCCTCGCCTTCCAGGTTGGGCGGGCGCGTTTCGAGGCGGACGACGTGAGGCTGCTGCAGCTGCAGCTCGGCCGCGTCCTCGCAGGTGATGATGCGCTCGTCGGAATCGATGTAGCGCGTGAGGCAGTTCAGCAGGGTGGTCTTGCCGGAGCCGGTGCCGCCGGAGACGACGACGTTGCAGCGGACGCGCCCGATGATCTTGAGGTTCTCGGCCCCCTCCGGCGAGATCGAGCCGTACTTGACCAGCTGCTCGAGGGTCAGCTTGTCCTTCTTGAACTTGCGGATGGTGAGCGCGGCGCCGTCGATGGCGAGCGGCGGGGCGTTGACGTTGACGCGGGAGCCGTCGGGGAGACGGGCGTCGCAGATCGGCGAGGATTCGTCGACACGGCGGCCGACCTGGCTGACGATGCGCTGGCAGATGTTCATGAGCTGCGCGCCGTCGCGGAAGCGCACGCCGGTCTTCGAGATCTTGCCGGAGACTTCGATGTAGACCGTGTTCGGACCGTTCACCATGATGTCGGCGATGTCGTCGCGGGCGAGCAGCGGCTCGAGCGGGCCGTAGCCGAGGACGTCGTTGCAGATGTCCTCGAGCAGGTCCTCCTGCTCGGCGATCGACATCACGATGTTCTTGATCGTGATGATCTCGTTGACGATGTCGCGGATTTCCTCGCGCGCCGACTGGGCATCCAGCTTGGCGAGCTGGGAAAGATCGATGGCCTCGATGAGGGCGCCGAAGACCTGGCTCTTCGTCTCGTAGAAGGAGGACGAGCGCTGGCGGTCCTCGGCCAGCGGCACGGTGGAGGCCGGCGCGATCGGCGGCGAGGGCATGGCGGGGGTGCGCACCGGCTCGGGCGCGCGAGCCGCCGCGGCTGGCGGCGGGCTGCGTTCGAGCGTGCCTCCCCCCGGAGGGGTTTGCCGCCCGATGCCAGATCCGGAATTGCCGCGCTTGCCGAACATGCTGCCTCAGATGATTGCGGTCGACCCTTAGGCCTTCTTGCGGAGCTGGGTGAGCTTCTCGAGGAGGGGCGAGAGAGGACCGAGGAGCCCCTGCCGCGCCCGCCGCGTGTCGTGACGGCCGGTCAGCGCCAGGGCGAGATCGGTGAACTGCTGGGCGACCCTGTGGCCCGGCTCCATCTCGGCGATCATCTGGCCATTGTTGGCCGCTGTGCCGAAAAGCTGCGGCTCGAAGGGGATGACGGCGATCGGCTCGGCCTCGAGAGCCTTGGCAAAGTCGGCCGGTTTGATCTCCGGGCGCTTGGCGAGACCGGTCTGGTTGAGGATGTAGCGCGGCGGCGTGTCGTTGGGCCGCGCGGTGCGCAGGAGATCCATCAGGTTCTTGGCATTGCGCAGGTTGGCCAGGTCCGGCGCGGCGACGACGAGAATGTCGTCGGCCGTGATGAGGCAGCGCCGCGTCCAGCCGGTCCAGGCGTGGGGCAGGTCCATGACGATGGAGGGGACCGTCGCCTTCAGGATGTCGAAGAGCGGGTCGAAGGCCTCGGGGCCGAGGTCGCCGACGCGCTCGAGCGTGGCGGGGGCGGCCAGCAGGGACAGCCTGTCCGAGCAGCGCGACAGCAGGCGGTCGACGAAGGCGGTGTCGACGCGGTCAGGCGAGAAGACGGCGTCGGCGATACCCTGCGGCGGGTCCTGGTTGAAATCCAGGCCGCCGGTGCCGAAGGCGAGGTCCATGTCGGCGATGCAGGTGTCGACGCCGATGTCCCGCGAAATGGCCCAGGCGAGGTTGTGGGCGATGGTGGAGGCGCCGACGCCGCCCTTGGCGCCGATCACCGCGATGGTGCGGCCGACGGGCTTGGCGCCGTCGCTGGCATAGAGGCCGGAGACGGCCCGGATGATGTCGAGAACGCCGGGGGCGCCGATGAGATATTCGCTGACGCCGCGCGCCATCAGCTCGCGGTAGAGGACGATGTCGTTGACCTGGCCGATGACGATGACCTTGGTCGTGGCGTCGCAGACCTCTGCAAGCTCGTCGAGATGGCCGAGGATCTCGCCCTTCCGGCCGACGGTCTCGAGGATGACGACATTCGGGGTCGGCGCCGAGCGATAGGCCTCGACGGCGCCGGGGGCGCCGCCCATCTGCACGCGCACATGGGCCTTGTCCATGCGCCGGTCCTCGGCCGCGTCGGCGATGACGGAAGCGAGTTCCGGCGTCTCGCAGAAGGCCTGCAGGGAGATGCGGGGAACGGGCGCGATCTGCTCGCCGCCGCTTTCGGCAACCTGGATGACGTCCTCTGCCACGGGCTCAGCCTCCGCCCCGCACGGCGCTCTTGATGTCGGTGAGCGGCTGGATGGGGGTATGAACGGTGTGGGGGCCGGGCGAGTCGCCGCGGCGGTAGCGGGCGATGACCGTCTGGCGGCGCGCTGCGTCCGACTGGCCCTCGGCGCGCGGATGCAGGAGATCGTTGGGGTTGGCCACGATGGCCGCGAGATTGTGCTGGGTGGCGCAGCCGTGGTTCCAGTTGGGCCGGTTGAGGGCGCTGCTATTGCCGGGGGCGACGCCGAGATCCTCGGGCCATTGGCCGCACTGGGAGGCGACATAGGCGCCCTGCGGCCCCACCACGATCGGGTGGCGCAGGCGGTAGTCGTGGGGATAGGGGTCATGCATCGTCGCGACCGACTTGCAGCCGCCGAGCGCGAGAGCGAGGCCGACGAGGGCCAGCTTCGCTGTGGTGCCGAACGACATGATGCTACCCCTCTGGATGTGCGCGCGGTCAGTCACGGATGAACCCCACCGGGCCGTTGAAGCGCCCGCCGACGGCCGGCGGCTGGCCCGAGCCGTAGATGCGGTTCAGGCGGCCGATCAGGATGCCGGCCGGATCGGAGGCGTCCTGGAGATTGTCGTCGGGCCGGGCGAGCTGGTTGGCCGAGGTCGGCCGCACGATGTAGGGCGTCACCATGACCACGAGCTCGGTCTGGCCGCGCTGGTAGTCGCGCGAGCGGAACAGGGCCCCGAGCACCGGCACGTTGAGGAGCCCCGGCGTGCCGGAGATGTTCTGGCGCGTCTGCTCCTGCAGCAGGCCGGCCATGACCATGGTGCCGCCCGAGGGCAGTTCAATGGTGGTGTCGGCGCGGCGGGTGCGCAGGCCGCGGACCGTGACGTTGGACAGCTGGACGGTCAGCTGGTTGTCGATCTCGCTGACCTCGACGCCGACACGCAGGCTGATGCGGCCTTCGGAGAGCACGACCGGCGTGAAGGCGAGGCCGATACCGAAGGGCTTGAACTCGATGGTGACGTTGCCGGTGAGGTCGCGGCCGGTGGGCACGGGGAACTCTCCGCCGGCCAGGAACTTGGCCTGCTCGCCGGAAATGGCGGTGAGGGTCGGCTCGGCGAGGGTGCGCACGAGGCCGTGCTCCTCGAATGCCTGGATGGTGCTGGTGAAGACGTTGTTGCCGACGCGCGTGCCGATGACGGCAGCGTTGGATGGGGACGTGCCGTTGGCATTGTAGCGGCCGGAGGTGAGCAGGCCGTAGACGAAGCCGCCGGCATTGCCGAGGTTGCCGGTCGTGCCGGTCAGGGTCGAGGTGGGGTCGAAGGCCGAGAGGTTGACGCCGAGCTGCTTGATGGCGGTCCGCTGGACCTCCGAGACCGTCACCTTGAGGTGGACCTGGTCGCGGCCGCGGATCGCGATGGCGTTGACGACCTTCTTCTCGTCCCCGACCAGCTTGGTGGCGATGTCGATCGCCTGCTGGGCCTCGAGCGGGGTCATGACCTGACCGGAGACGACGACCGCGTCGGCGACCGAGCGCACGTCGATGCCGGCGTGGGGCAGGGCGGCGCGCAGGGTCTGGCGCAGGCCGACGAGGTCGCGGCCGACCTCGATGTCGTAGGAGGCGATCTGCCGGCCCTCGGCGTCGAGGAAGAAGACGTTGGTCTGGCCCACGGCGACGCCAATCAGGAAGGCGCGGCGGGCGGAGCGGACCACGGCATTGGCGATGGCGGGGTTGGCGACGATCACGTCCCGGGCGTCGCGCGGCAGCTCGACGGGCAGCGACTTGCCGACGCCGAGGGTGATCGTGTTGGTCCCCGCGGGGCGCTGCTGGCGCGGCACCTGGCTCTGCTGGGCCATGGCGGCCGGCACCGCCAGGGCGAAGGCCGCCAGCGAAGCCAGGACGAGGCCGAGGCGGCGGCCGGCCGTGATCGAGCAGCGCATCCGGGCGAACATGACGGCCTCTTTCAGGACGGGGAGGGTCTGGCGGTGCATGGTCATTCCGGTGCCTGGCCGCCGACGATGGAACGGACGCCGTGACGGACGATGGCGATGCGGCCCTCGGTGGCGCCGAACAGGGCGTCGCCCGTGCCCGCCCCCTCGCCGGCGAGGTTCGAGACGGCGGAGTCGGCGAGGCTGCGCAGCGACAGCGAGAGCGTTCCAAGCTCGCGGGCGAGAGCGAGGGTCTCGGCCTGGGCCGGGGTGAGTTCGAGCGTGGCGGTGCGGCCCACGATGGTCTTCTCACCGCCGCGCTCCTCGACGGTCTGGTCGACGGCGAGCACCCGCACGTTGCGCAGCACGGTGGCGGTGGTGTGGGTCAGGCCCTCGGCCGCGGCCGCGGCCCCGCTGTTGCGGCGGGCGAGAATGACGTCGACCCGGTCGTTCGGCAGGATGAAGGCGCCGGCGCCGCGCGAGGGATCGTCGATCGGCGCGGCGATGGCGCGCATGCCGGGGGTGAGGATGGCGGACATGAAGCCGCGATTGCCCTTGACCAGCCGGTTGGGGCGGATCGGCTCGCCGGGAACGAAGGTCGTGCGGACGATGGATCCGACCACCTCGTCCATGGCGGCGGAGCCGGTGTCGCCGTTGCGGCGGACGACGAAGCTGCCGGTACCGGCCTCCTCGGGCCAGCGGCGCCAGGTGATGTCGTTGGGCAGGATGATCTTCCCCAGCGGCAGGTCGGTCGCGGCGACCAGCACCTCGACGGTCGGGATCTGGGGGGCGGGGGCGGCCACCTGCTGGGGTGCCGGGGCGGCGGGGCGACGGCTCCCCATCATCATGGCGGCGAGGCCGCCCGCACCGAGCGCCACGGCGATGACCACGATCTGTGCAGGCTTCAAACGCATCCCACGAACCCTCGACGCGACGAGGCGCAACCCGCCTGGTCTCGATGGGGATTCCAACAGGGAAAGGTCAACTTATGGTTAATCGCCCGTGAGCAAGTTGACTTAACGGTTCGTGACCGGTTCGGCCCGGCGGGGCCCTCAGTGCAGGGCGCCCGTCATCCAGAAGCTCTGGGGGTAGAGCATGAGGCCGGCCGCAGCGAGGGCGATGCCGTAGGGAATGCCGGTCTTCGCGTCGGTCATGCGCGCATACCACCCCTCGCGGAGCAGGAAGGGGGGATGGAGAGGCACGCCGCGCAGCGCGAGGAGGGCGATGGTGAGGAGGCCGCCGAAGAGCGAGGCATAGACGGCATAGTCGAGGAGCTGGGTCCAGCCGAGCCAGAGGGCGGTGGAGGCGGCGAGCTTGGCGTCGCCGCCGCCCATCCAGCCGAGTGCGAAGCAGACGAAGCCGATGGCGAGGACGAGGAACCCGGCGGCCAGATGCAGGCCGATGGCCTGCCAGCTCATCCCGGTCAGAACGGCGAGGACCAGGAAGCCGGCCACCAGGACAAGCGACACGCGGTTCGAGATGGTCATGGTGAAGAGATCGCTCGCCGCCGCGAAGGCCATCATCGCCGGGAAGATGAGGAGAATGGCGACTTCGAACATGATGTCTCTTCCAGAGTGCCCGGATCGACGATGCAACAGGCCTGGTTTCAGGACAGTGAATGGACGAGAGCGGCGATTCCGGTGGTTATGGCCGCGCAGAGGACGGCGACCACGAGGCGCATGTCGCGGCGTGCCTCCAGCCGGAGTTCACCGACGAGACGCCTGTCCAGGGCGGCCGGCGCTGTCGGCTGTCGCACGGGGGTAATGCCCGTCACGGCGTGCATGGAAGAGCACCTTCAGGAAAACCGATGGCCCGCCGGTGGCGGGCCATCGCATTGGGGCCCTGGGGCCGCGATCACTGCGTGAGCTTGGTGTTGATGCCCTCGAACGTCGTCTTGACGCTGCTGCCGAGGTTGTAGACGGCGGTGATGACGACGGCGGCGATGCCGGCGGCGATCAGGCCGTATTCGATGGCGGTCGCGCCCGAGTTGTCCTGGGCGAAACGAGCGAAGAGGTTCTTCATGGCTGACTCCTAGATGTCCACGATGCGCCGTTCGGCTTGAGGCGCTGTCCGCCGGTCACGTTGATATGATCCGTTCGAACTGCCTGGACCCTAGCAAGCACCTCTTGCCCCTTCGTTAAATCAACTTGGTGAAACGCCAAATTTTGTCAGCGTATCTAATATGGTTAAAGCGCTATTTAAGCAGATTTTAAATTGCATTTCGATGGGAAAATTATAGTTTATTTCCATTAATACCGGTGAATGCCGTCGTTTACATGTTGAAACTCGGGGATATTCCCCAAGGGTATTCTCAGTTCTTACTTCATCGCTGATCTGGATCATCCATGGCCGGTGCCGATTGCCCCGCGAGAGAGCAGCCGATTGCGTGGCCCCTGCCACCCGGAGCAGACAGCCGGAGGGACAATTCGCCGCGAAGATACCGGCAGGCCAGACTCCCGCACTTCCCGCGGCCGCTCCCTGCCGCGCCATTGGCAATTCATTCACCATTTTCTGTTTGTCTGGACAGCACAGACAGCCCCGTCTTGCCGACGAGAGTTTCGATGACACCGACGATCAGGCCCGCCCTCACGACCGGGACCCGCCCGCGGGCCGGGACGCTGGCCGCCGCCCTCCTGGCGGTGCTCCTGCCCGTCCAGGCCGCCCCGGCGGCCGAAACGCCGCTCGCCGGCGCAGCCGCCTCGGAACTGGCCGGCGCCATCGCCCAGGGCATGACCGTCACCATGGATCAGGCGCGGGTGATGCGGCTGCCGGCCCATGTCGCCACCCTCGTGATCGGCAATCCGTTGATCGCGGATGCCTCGGTCCAGCGCGGCGGGCTGATGGTTCTGACCGGCAAGAGCGTCGGCTCGACCAATCTGATCGCGCTCGACGCGCGGGGCGAGCCGCTGCTGACGATGCAGATTCGCGTGCGCCCGCAGAACGACTCGGTGATGCAGGTCTATCGCGGGGTGAACCGGGAGACCTATTCCTGCGCCCCGACCTGCGAGCCCACGATCTCGCTGGGCGATTCGAAGGCCTTCTTCGACACGGCTCTCAACAATGCACGCACGCGCGACGGAGCGGCCTCCGGCGGAGCCGCCGCCGCGGCGGCACCCGCCGCCGCAGCCAGGTGAGAACGCGCGTAACGCAACGTTTTCGCAGTGAAACACCCGGATCGGGGCAAGGGTTCGTCAACGGGTTTCCGCTAAGACACGCTTCCGGGGGCGTCCGCAGGGCGTCCGGGACGAACGGAGGCTTGGGCATGTCTGCTGCGTCGGAGAGCTCTCGTCGCGCCGGCTCGCGCTGGGCGGGGCTCATGCGCGCCACTCTGGTGAGGTCGCGCATCGTGCGGCGCTTTCGCCGCGACAAGGACGGCGTGGCAGCGGTCGAATTCGCGCTGGTCGCCGGCCCGTTCCTCTTCCTGCTCTTCGCCATCATCGAGATGGCCATGGTGTTCTTCGCCGGTCAGGTGCTGGAGACCGCGACATCGAGCGCATCGCGCCTGATCATGACCGGCCAGGCGCAGAGCCAGAACTTCGACCAGGCCGCCTTCAAGAACGAGATCTGCAAGAAGACCAGCGCGCTGATGAACTGCGCCGGGATTGCCGTCGACGTCAGGACCTATACGAGCTTCGGCAGCGCCAGCGCCTCCAAGCCGGTTTCCTCCGGCACCGTCAATTATTCCGGCATGTCCTACACCCAGGGTGCCGGCGGTGACATCGTCGTGGTCCGCACCGTCTACGAATGGCCGGTGCTGATGCCGACCTTCGGCCTCACCATCGGCGACCTGGCCAACGGCAAGCGCCTGCTGATGGCGACGGCGGCCTTCCGCAACGAGCCCTTCTGAGGAGCCGAGATGAGCATCGCCTCGCCCCTCTCCCGCATCAGGTCGGCCGCCGCCGGGGCCGCGACCGCCTTCGCAGGGCTGCGCCGCGACGCCCGCGGCGTCTCGGCGGTCGAGTTCGCCCTCGTCCTGCCGCTCATGGTGACGCTGTTCCTCGCCACTGTAGAGACAACCCAGGGCCTGCAGGCCGACCGCAAGGTGTCGCTCGCCGCGCGCGCCCTGTCGGACCTGTCGTCCCAGGCGACGACCATCTCCAACACGGACATGAGCAACATCCTGGACGCGACGGCGGACGTCATCGCGCCCTTCGCCATCGCCAATGCGCAGATCGTCGTCACCGGAATCCAGACCGACATCAACGGCGTGTCGCGCGCCGTGTGGAGCGACGCGCGCAACGCGACGCGCTACACTTGCGGCCAGACGATGACGGTGCCGACGGAGCTGAAACCGACTCTCGGCACCACCGGGTTCCTGGTGCTGGCCGAGGTCAAGTACAGCTACACGCCAACGGTCGCTTACCTCATCTCCGGCTCGATCCTGCTGTCGGACCGGCTCTATACCCGGCCGCGCATCGGCGAGTCGGTGAGCCGCACGCCGAGCCAAGGCTCCGGCTGCATCTGACCTACCACTGAGCGGCCGCGCCCGCGGGGAACGGCAGGCCGAGCCGTTCGGCGACGCCCGCGGCAGCGGCCGCGGCGGTGGCGAAGGTCGCCTGCAGCAGGTAGCCGCCGGTGGGCGCTTCCCAGTCGAGCATCTCGCCGGCGACGAAGACACCCGGGAGAGCCGCAAGCTCGAACCCCTCCCCCAGCGCCTCGAAGCGTATGCCGCCGGCGGTCGAGATGGCGCGGTCGAGCGGCCGGACGCCAGAGACGGCGAGACGCGCATGCTTGAGGCGGGCGGCAAGGGCCCGCGGGTCGCGTGGCAGGACGCCGCCCTCCGTCTCCCGCAGCAACGAGAGGGCCTGCGGGCTCAGCCCCAGGCGCTTCTTCAGGACCGCGGTGAGCGAGTCCTTCGGCCTGGCGCCGGCGAGCCGCGTGGCGACCGCATCGGGCGAGAGGTCGGGCTTCAGGTCGAGCACCAGCCGCGCTCCGCCCTCGTCAAGAGCCTCGCGGATCGCGGCGGAGAGCGCGTAGACTGCGCCGCCCTCCAGCCCCTGGGCGGTGATCACCGCCTCCCCGCGTACGGTCCGCCCGCCGAGCGACAGCGCCACGGCCTTCAGGGGAGCGCCGGCGAAGCGGGTGGCGAAATCCGTCGACCAGGCGATCCCAACGCCCATATTGGAGGGGCGGAGCGGCGCGACCGGCACGCCTAGGCCTTCGAGAAGAGGAACCCAGCCGCCGTCCGAGCCCATGCGCGGCCAGCTCGCCCCGCCGAGGGCGAGGAGGGCGGCGTCGAACCCCGCCTCGCTGCGCCCGTCCGGGCCCTCGAGGACGAGCCTGCCCGGTGCTATGCCGGCGAGCCGGTGACGCATGACGAGGGTGACGCCGAGGCCGGCGAGACGGGCGAGCCAGGCGCGGACCAGTGGCGAAGCCTTGAAGGCGCGCGGGAAGACCCGGCCGGACGTGCCGACGAAGGTCGGCTCGCCCAAACTCTCGGCCCAAGCCCGGAGGGCGGCGGGCGGGAAGGCGTCGAGCGCGGCCGAGACCCGTGGCGCCAGACCCGGGTAGCGGCCGAGAAAGGCCTCCCGCGGCTCGGAATGGGTAAGGTTGAGCCCGCCGCGGCCGGCGAGCAGCAGCTTGCGGGCCGGCGAGGGCATCCGGTCGTAAACGGTGACGGCGGCACCCGCCGCCGCCAGGCGCTCGGCGGCGAAGAGCCCCGCGGGACCTGCCCCGACGATCGCGACCGCCGGCCGCCGGCTCATCCGCCGAGATGGGCCGCCACGGCCGCCTGCTGCGCCGGATCCAGGTGAAGGCCGAGCTTGGAGCGCCGCCACAGCACGTCGTCGGCGGTCACCGCCCATTCCTCGCGCTTGAGGTAGGTGATCTCGGCCTCGGTAAGTCCGCCGCCGAAGTCGCGGCCGAGATCCGCCATCGAGGGCGCGCCGGCGAGGATGCGGCCGGCGCGGGTGCCGTAGGCGGCGGCGAGCCGCGAGGCCACCAGCGGGTCGAGGAAGGGGTGGCTCCGCCACAGGCTCTCGCCGGCTGCGACGGGCGAATCGAGATCGATGTCGCCGCCGGGAAGAGGCGCGGCGGCCGTCCAGGCGGTCTTGCCGCTGAGGACGGGAAGGTCCGCCGCGAGTTCGGCGAGGGCGCTGATGGCGAGCCGGCGGTAGGTGGTGATCTTGCCGCCGAAGACCGAGAGGAGCGGCGGCACGGCGCCGCCGCCGTCCTTGTGAAGGACATAGTCGCGGGTTGCCTCCTGGGCGGCGGAGGCGCCGTCGTCATAGAGCGGGCGCACGCCGGAATAGGTCCAGACGACGTCGGCCGGCGTCACCGGGTCTCGGAAATACTCGCTCGCGGCGGCGCAGAGATAGGCGATCTCCGGCTCGCTCGCCTTCACCGCGGCGGGGTCGCCGGCATAGTCCTGGTCGGTGGTGCCGATCAGCGTGAAGGCGCGCTCGTAGGGGATGGCGAAGATGATGCGGTGGGCGGCGTTCTGGAAGATGTAGGCGCGGGCGTGGGCGAAGCGCCGGCGCACGACGATGTGGGAGCCCTGGACGAGGCGCACCCGCGCCGGCGGCGTGGTCTGCGCCGCGCCGGTGAGGAAGCTCTCGACCCAGGGGCCGGCGGCATTGACCAGCGCGCGAGCGGTGACAGTCGTCGTGCCGCCCTGGAGGCGGTCCTCGAGCGTGACGTGCCAGAGCCCACCCTCGCGGCGCGCCGCCAGCGCGCGCGTGCGGGTGCGGATGACCGCGCCGCGGTCGGCGGCGTCGCGGGCGTTCAGCACCACGAGGCGCGAATCGTCGACGCGGCAGTCCGAATATTCGAAGGCCTTGCCGTAGCCCGCCTTCAGCGGCTGGCCGGCGGCGTCCGCCGAGAGGTCGAGGGTGCGCGTCGGCCAGAGGCGCTTGCGGCCACCGAGATGGTCGTAGAGGAAGAGGCCGAGGCGCAGCAGCCAGGCCGGGCGCAGGCCCTTGTGGTGCGGCAGCACGAAGCGCAGCGGCCGGATGATGTGCGGAGCGATGGCCCAGAGCACCTCGCGCTCGATGAGAGCCTCGCGCACCAGACGGAACTCGTAGTGCTCGAGATAGCGCAGTCCGCCATGGATCAGCTTGGTGGACCAGGAGGAGGTGGCGCTCGCCAGGTCGTCCTGCTCCACCAGCATCACCGAGGCGCCGCGCCCCGTCGCGTCGCGGGCGATACCCGCCCCGTTGATGCCTCCGCCGACCACCAGAAGGTCGACCGTCGTCTCGGTCATGCTATTCCCCACGCGCCGCGCGCCAGGCTCCTCGTCTGACGCCTTTTGGCTTCCGCCGCAAGGCCGGGAGGTGGCACACTGGACGCAATCCGGCAGCGGCCGAGCCGCGCCTTGCATGAGGAAACGCGCATGCCCTCCGACCCGCACCAACCCGTGATCGTCGCCATCGACCAGGGGACGACCTCATCCCGCGCCATCGTGTTCAGCGCCGGGTTGGAGGTGCTGGCGGTGGCGCAGCGCGAGTTCACCCAGCATTTCCCCGCCTCCGGCTGGGTGGAGCACGATCCGGAGGAGATCTGGACGAGCGTGGTGGAGACGACGCGGCAGGCTCTCGCCAAGGCGGGGGTGGAGGCCGCGGGTGTCGCCGGCATCGGCATCACCAACCAGCGGGAAACCGTCGTGGTCTGGGACCGGGCGACCGGCGAGCCGGTCCATCGCGCCATCGTCTGGCAGGACCGGCGCACCTCGGCCGCCTGCGCAAGGCTGCGCGCCGAGGGCCACGAGGCACTGATCCAGGCTCGCTCCGGCCTCATCATCGACCCCTATTTCTCCGGAACCAAGCTCGCCTGGATCCTCGACACGGTCCCCGGGGTGCGGGAGCGCGCCGAGCGCGGCGAACTCGCCTTCGGCACCATCGACAGCTTCCTGCTGTGGCGGCTGACCGGCGGCAGGGTCCATGCAACCGACGCCACCAATGCGGCGCGGACCATGCTGTTCGACATCCATCGCGGCACCTGGGACGAGGATCTTTGCCGGCTTCTGCGTGTCCCGCCGGCCATGCTGCCCGAGGTGATGGACTGCGCCGCCGCCTTCGGCTCCACCGACCCGGCGCTGTTCGGCGGCGCCATCGCCATCGGCGGCATGGCCGGCGACCAGCAGGCGGCAACCGTGGGCCAGGCCTGTTTCGAGCCGGGCATGATGAAGTCGACCTACGGCACCGGCTGCTTCGCCCTGCTCAATACGGGCGCCGAGGCCGTCGCCTCTCGCAACAAGCTCCTCACCACCATCGCCTACCAGTTGAAGGGCCGGCGCACCTATGCGCTGGAGGGCTCCATCTTCGTCGCCGGGGCGGCGGTGCAATGGCTGCGCGACGGGCTCGGCATCGTGAAGATGGCGGGCGAGACGGGGGCGCTCGCCGCAGCCTCCGACCCGAACCAGGAGGTCATCCTCGTGCCAGCCTTCGTCGGCCTGGGCGCGCCCTACTGGGACGCGGACTGCCGCGGCGCCATTTTCGGCCTGACGCGCGGGACGGGGCCGAAGGAAATGGCGCGAGCGGCGCTCGAGAGCGTCTGTTTCCAGACCGCCGACCTCCTCGGCGCGATGAAGGCGGACTGGCCGGGGGCCGGCTCCTCCGGGACGGTGCTCAGGGTCGACGGCGGCATGGTCGCCTCCGACTGGACGATGCAGCGGCTCGCCGACCTGCTGGACGCGCCGGTGGACCGGCCGAAGGTGCTGGAGACGACGGCGCTGGGCGCGGCCTATCTCGCCGGCCTGTCGCAGGGCGTCTGCCCGGAGCCGGCGGAATTCGCGCGGAGCTGGTCGCTGGAGCGCCGCTTCACCCCGGCCATGGAAGCCGCTATCCGCAAGGACAAGCTGGCACGTTGGAAAGACGCGGTGGAGCGCACGCTGACGCGGCGGTAATAGCGCCGAAGAGCGTCACCGACCTCTCCGTCATGGCCGGGCTGGTCCCGGCCATCCACGACTTGAACACCCGGCTCGCAGCACAGTCGTGGATGCCCGACACAAGGCCGGGCACGACGCGGAGGGGTGGGTGCCAACCGCCCCGAAGGGCGGTCCGGAGCGGGTTCAGCTGAGATCGAAGGGCACGACCTTGCGCCGGTCGCTCGGTACGCGGATTTCCCGGTCGATGGGCGGCACGGCGCGCTGGTGGCAATTGGCGCGCTCGCAGATGCGGCAGGAGACGCCGATCTTCGCCACATTGGCATCGGCCTTGAGGTCGATGCCTTCGGAATAGACGATCTCGCCGGCATAGGAGATCTCGCAACCGAGGCCGAAGGCATAGCGCCGCACCGGGGCGCGCCAGTGGGCAGCGCCCTTGGTGACGGCCCTCGCGAGGGAGAGGTAGCGCGTGCCGTCCGGCATCTCGGCGACCTGGACGAAGGTGCGCCCTGCCTGTTCGAAGGCCTCGTGGACGTTCCAGAGCGGGCAGGCGCCGCCGAAGCGCGCGAACTGGAACCGTGTCGCCGAGTGGCGCTTGATGACATTGCCGGCGCGGTCGACCTTGACGAAGTAGAAGGGGATGCCGCGCTGGCCGCCACGCTGCAGCGTGGAGAGCCGGTGGCAGACCTGTTCGAGGCTCGCCCCGAAGATGCGGCCAAGCCAGTCGAGGTCGTGGCGCGTCTCCTTGGCGGCGGCGAGGAAGCGCCTGTAGGGCAGGAGGAGCGCGCCGGCAAAGTAATTGGCGAGGGCCACGCGGCCGATATCCGCCGCCGCGCGCGACCGGAAGCCGGCGGCCGAGACGATGGCGGCCATGGTGTCGGACTGTTCCAGCCGGGCGATGCGGTTGGCGAGCAGGAAGGCGCGGGTGGAGGAATCGAGCGAGCCGTCGAGGGCGATGATGTTGGGACCGGCCTCGTAACGCTCCAGCACGTCGTCGCCGAGATTGGCATTGGCATCGACGTTGAGGCCGTGTCGGGCGGCGAGATAGCCGGCGAGCACCTGAACGCGGTCGCTGGCGGCAGCGAGGCCGAGCCGCTCCGCCAGGTCCTCGGCGGCGCGATCGAGGTCGTCGACATAGTTGTCGACGTAGTGGAAATAGTCGCGCACCTCCTCATAAGGGAGCAGGGCACCGGTGGCTTCCTCGCCCGAGGGCGGCAGGATGGGCGCGTCGCCCGCCGCCTGCAGGCGCTCGCCGAGGCGGCGCGCCGTCTGGTGCAGGCGCAGGAAGGCGCGGGCGAAGGCGGGACTGTCGGAGGCGACGCGCTTCAGGTCCTGGAGGCTCGGCGCCGTGTCGGTGAGCAGCGGGTCGGCGGAAGCCTCGCGCAGGTCGGTAACGAGGCGGTCGATGTCGTCGGTGGCGAAAGTCGCGAGGTCGACGCCGAAGGTCTGGCCGAGCGCCACCAGGACGCTCGCCGTTACCGGGCGCTGGTTGTTCTCGATCTGGTTGAGATAGCTGACCGACAGGCCCAGCCGCTGGGAGAAGGCGGTCTGGGTGAGGCGCGTCTCCTCGCGCAGCCGGCGCAGGGCGGGACCGACGAAGACCTTGCGCGACATGGAACCACCCCGAGCGGCTTGTTCTTTCGTCCTAGCCTAAACCACATTGGTCGTTAGGTGTAGATGCAAAAATTTTGCAATTTTGCAGCATGATCTTTCGCATTTTGACAGGCGGCAGTGGGGTGCTAGCGTCCGCCACAAGCAAGATCGGAACAACCGGCGCGCCACACGGCCCTTGGAGGAACCGAACAATGACTGCCGAGAACCCCACCCGCGAGACGCTGCACTTCGCCGTGCGCCATGCCTTCCCGATTGTCGCGGAGACGATCGAGGCGCTGGTGCGGGCGAGCCACCCCGGCGCCCAGGCGAGCGACCCGTCCAAGGCGAGCCTGGTGATCGCCAGCCTCTCCGACCTCGATACGCTCGACTGCGCCGAAGGCGCGCGCGTTGCGGTGCTGATCGACCACGCCGACCGCCGCCCGGTGCAGGAGGCACGCGCCCGTGGCGCCGTCGCCGCCATTCCGCTGGACCTGCCCGCCGACCATCTGCGCGCCGCCCTCGGCAGCGTGCTCGCCCACCGCAGCTGGTGGCCGGTGGTGACCGCCATCGACCCGGAGGGCGACCTGTCCTCCTCGCGCAAGCTCGACGCCCTGTCCGGCCAGCAGTTCAAGGTCCTCGACCTGATGAGCCGTGGCCGCCTCAACAAGCAGATCGCCTACGACCTCGGCATTTCCGAGGGTACCGTGAAATCGCACGTCTCCTCGATCCTGCGGAAGCTCGGCGTCGAGCGCCGCACCCAGGCGATCGCCACCTTCATCACCGCCCACGAGGCCAGCGCCCGCATGCCGGTGCGCAGCGTGCCGGACGGCGCCGCCGCCCACCTGTCGCGCGCCACCCACGCAGCCCGCTGAGACCTCCGCAGCATCCCTGATGGAATGCCGGGCGCCGCTACCCTAGGGTGGCGGCGTTCGCGTCTGAACCGTCGGGGGGACACCATGTCCGCAAGGCTCGCCACCGCCGCCCTCTTCCTCGCCGCATCGACCGCCAGCCTCGCCGCCCAGGACTATAGCGGCTGGTCCTGCCGCGACCTCTGGCTGGAGCGGAACCAGATCTACAAGGAAGCCGGCTACTGCTTCTCCACGCCGCGCGCCATCCGCACCTTCGGCAATGCCGGCTGCATCTATGACCGGCAGGGCGACGTGCCGCTGTCGGGGACGCAGCGCCGCATCATCCAGGCGATCATCCGGGCCGAGCGGTTCAACGGCTGCACCGACTGACGGCCATGGGCCCGACGCGGCGGATTCTGCTCGGCGCCCTCGCGGCGCCGCTCCTGCCCCGGCGCGTAGCAGCCGATGACGGCGAGCGCCTCACTCGCCTCGCTGCGGCCTATCCGGATCATGTCGCGCGGCTCGACGCCGCCGAGCTCGTCTGGCGCGACGGCACACGGATGGGGACCGGCGCCGGAGCGCCCGAGCGCCCCTTCGAGGTCATGCTGCGCGACGCGACCCTTGCCGACCAGATGCGCCAGGCCTATCCGGCCGGCCCGCCCGCAGGGCCGCCAGCGCGCAACCACAGCCCCGGACGGCTGCGCAACACCGCCTTCTTCGCGAGGATGTACGGCGATTGCCGACGCGGCGGCGCCGCCGATCGCCACCGCACCGTGACCTGGATGCCGAAGACTCGGCCGCAGCCCCTGCCGGTGACCACGGTCAACGACGTGGCGACGCGGCTGGAGCGCGTCGTCGCCGATCTCGAAGGGCTGCCGGACCGGTTGAAGGCCTATCTCGTGCCCTCGGCCGGCACGTTCAACTGCCGTACCGTCGCCGATACCGGGCTTCCGAGCATGCACGCGTTTGCGGCGGCCATCGACCTCAACGTCGCTCATTCCGATTACTGGTCCTGGGCGCGGGCGCGCGGCGACATTCCCTATCGCAACCGCATTCCCTATGCGATCGCCGAGGTGTTCGAGGCCCACCGCTTCATCTGGGGCGGCAAGTGGTATCACTACGACACCATGCATTTCGAATATCGGCCGGAGCTGATCGGCGGGTCCTAGCGTTCCCAGGCCATCGTGCCGCCATAGGCGATCATGACGAGCCCCGTCCCCATGGCGAGGGCGCGGCCGGCGCGACCCGGCCGGCGGGCGAAGGGCAGGGTCCTGAGGGCGAAACCCAGCGTCACATAGTAGAGCGTCGACAGCGCGACCATGATGCCGACCCCGGCAAGGCCGATGGACAGAGGCTGCTCGGCAAGGCGGGTGACCGCGAAGAGCGAGGAGACGAAGACGAGGCTCTTCGGGTTGCCCAGCGCCGTTGCGAGGCCGGTGAGGAAGGCGCGCCGGGGGGTGAGCATGGCGGCCGGAGCCCGGGCGGTCTCGGGCGGGGCGGCGAGGTTGCGGCGGATGAGGCCGAGGCCCATCCAGGCGAGGTAGAGCCCCCCGGCGACCTTCACCGCCACAGCGGCGGCTGGGAAGAGCTCGAACAGCCAGAACAGGCCGAAGAGGCCGGCAAGGCCCCAGCAGGCGGTTCCGATCAGGATCGCCGCGGCGGTCGCCACGACCGAGGCAGTCGGCGAGGACAGGCCGATCGCCATGAACAGGATCATGTTCGGACCCGGCGTGATGACCGCGATGAGCCAGAGGCCGGCGAGGGCGAGGAGCGTGTCGGCGGGGGTCATGATTCTGGATAGGCGGGCATTGTTTGACGCACCCTATCCGTCATGGCCGGGCTTGTCCCGGGCATGACGAAGCAAGCGGCCGTCTACCAGCCCCCTCAAGCTGCGATGCCGTCCATGCGGACGGGGAGGCCCGCGGCCTTCATGTGCCGCTTCACCTCACCGATGGTGAAGGTGCCGAAATGGAAGACCGAGGCCGCCAGCACGCCGGTGGCGCCGCCGACCGCGACGCCGTCGACGAAATGGTCGAGGGCCCCGACGCCGCCCGAGGCGATGACCGGCACGGGCACGGCATCGGCCACCGCGCGGGTCAGTTTCAGGTCGAAGCCGGACTTGGTGCCGTCGCGGTCCATGGAGGTGAGCAGGATCTCGCCGGCGCCCAGCGCCACCACCTCGCGGGCATAGGCGACCGCGTCGATGCCGGTCGGCTTGCGGCCGCCATGGGTGAAGATCTCCCAGCGGTCGGCCTCGTCTTCGGCCGACACCTTCTTGGCGTCGATGGCGACGACGATGCACTGGTCGCCGAACTTGTCGGCGGCACGGCCGACGAAGGCGCGGTCGTTCACCGCCGCCGTGTTGATCGAGACCTTGTCGGCGCCGGAGACGAGCAGGGCGCGGATATCCTCGACGGTGCGCACGCCGCCGCCGACGGTGAGCGGCATGAAACAGGCTTCCGCCGTGCGCGTCACCACGTCGAACATGGTGCGCCGGTCGTCGGAGGAGGCGGTGATGTCGAGGAAGGTGAGCTCGTCGGCGCCGGCCGCGTCATAGGCCTTGGCGGCCTCGACGGGATCGCCGGCATCGATCAGATCGACGAACTGCACGCCCTTGACGACGCGGCCGTCCTTGACGTCGAGACAGGGAATGATGCGGATCTTGAAGGTCATGCGGCGCGAGCTCCGCGGATCAGCCCGATGGCCGCCGCCGGGTCGAGCCGGCCGTCATAGAGCGCCTTGCCGGTGATGGCGCCCTCGAGCTTCGCGGCGCGCGGCGAGAGGAGCTGGCGCACGTCGTCGAGGGAGGCGAGGCCGCCCGAGGCGATGACGGGAATGGAGACGGCGTCGGCGAGGGCGATGGTGCCGTCCCAGTCGATGCCGGTCAGCATGCCGTCGCGGGCGATGTTCGTGTAGACGATGGCGGCGACGCCGGCATCCTCGAAGCGGCGGGCGAGATCGTGGGCGGCGAGCGTCGAAGTCTCGGCCCAGCCCTCGACGGCGACCCAGCCGTCGCGGGCGTCGATCCCGACGGCGACCCGCCCGGGGAAAGCGCGCGCGGCGCTCTTCACGAATTCCGGATCGCGCACCGCCGCCGTGCCGATGATGACGCGGGAGACGCCCTTGGCGAGCCAGCCCTCGACGGTCTTCATGTCGCGGATGCCGCCGCCGAGCTGGACGGGAAAGGAGGTGGCGGCGCGGATCGCCTCCACGGCCGCCGCATTGACCGGCTTGCCGGCGAAGGCGCCGTCGAGGTCGACGACATGGAGATAGTCGAAGCCCTGCGCCTCGAAGGCGCGCGCCTGGCTTGCGGGATCGTCCGCATAGATCGTGGCCTGGTCCATGTCGCCCTGGCGCAGGCGCACGCAGCGGCCTTCCTTCAGGTCGATGGCGGGAAAGAGCCTCATGATGCGGTCTCGACGGCGAAGCAGGGACTCGGGCAGGGTCCGGCCTGACGGTGGGGGCGCTTCACCTCTCGCCGGCGGGGAGAGGTCGACCGGAGCGCCAGCGACGATCCGGTGAGGGGGAGCGCGCGGGGAACCAGGGCTCCCTCACCCGGCGCTTCGCGCCGACC
>JAEZGJ010000245.1 GCA_023416965.1 Pseudomonadota bacterium
GATGAAGCCGACCTGGGGCGTGCCGGTGGAGGAGATCCAGCGCGGCATCAAGCACGGCGTGCGCAAGATCAACATCGACACCGACAACCGCATGGCCATGACCGGCCAGATCCGCAAGGTGCTGACGGAGAACCCCGGCGAGTTCGACCCGCGCAAGTACCTGAAGCCGGCCATGGAGGCGATGACCGCTCTGTGCAAGCAGCGCCTGCAGGAGTTCAACACTGCCGGCCAGGCCTCCAAGATCAAGCGGGTCGTGACCCTCGCGGAAATGGCCCGCCGCTACGCCAAGGGCGAGCTCGACCCGAAGATCGCCTGATCGTCACCGACGCCGGAATGCGGAACGGGGAGGCGCGAGCCTCCCCGTTTTCGTTCGGGCTGGTGACGCCCGCGGCGCGGCCCGGGGGGCGGCGCCCGGAAGGTCCCTACTCGTTCGCCTTTACCGCGATGTTGAACATCGGCATGGCGGCGAAGGGCGAGCCGCGCAGCGCCACGGCGAGGGCGGCGAGCGGGATGTCGCCCTTCGGCGTCAGGGTCACGGCCAGCGAGGTCGGATCGTCGAGGAACTCGCCGAAGGCTTCCACGATCTGCTCGGCCACGGCGCGGTCCTGGATGAACTGGCCGACGACCGCCTGGGCCTGCGTCTTGATCTGTTCCTTGAAGTCGTCCTCGCTCATGCCGGTCTGGCCGGCGAGATGGCTGATGAAGTTCGCGACGCCGCCATCCTCGGTATAGGTGAGCGTGATGGCGCCTGCCTTGGCGGAGAGGCCGAGGACCGCCGCGCTACCCGGCAGCGCCTCGATCTGCGCCCGGTCGAGGCCGCCCACCGTCATGACCAGGTTGAGCGAGCCGACATCGTCCACCTCGACGTTGAAGGTGCGCATGCGAAGCTCCTTCGACGCCTCGGCATAGTCGATCTCCAGTTCCGCACCGAGGCTGATGCTGTCGGTCAGGCCGAGCGGGGCGAGCTGCGCGCGCTGGCGGGCGTCGACGACCGGCGCCTCGAAGCCGGTGAGCTTGGCGCGCAGTCGCGAGGGCATGAGCCCGACGCGCGGCCCGCTCTCGACCTCGAAGCGGCCGACCTTGGCGAGCCGCTGGCCGCTGCCGCGCTGCTTGACGTCGATCTCCTCGAAGACCACGCGTGCGACATGGGGGAAGGCCTGCGGCGGCATGGTCTGGCCCTGCCCGTGGCGGCCGGCGGCGAAATCCTTGCCCAGGGCGAGGAGACCCGATGCGTCGATCCCCTCCACCGTGATCTGGCCGATGGTCGTGTCCTGCCCCTCGCGGGAGGCGGCCGAGACGCCCGACATGGCGACCGAGGCCAGACGGCCCTGTGACAGGCCGGAGAAGACGAAGCGGTCCATGCGGAAGGGCAGGCCCTCCGGAGACTGGCCGCTGATGCCGGCAACCTCGAAGCGCTCCATGTCGAAGCGCTCGATGAATTCGGCGGCGAGACCCGCCTGGCGGCGACGCGCCGCGTCGTCCTCGGCCGGTCCGAGCGCCTGCATGCTCTCCGTCAGTGCCGTGATGGACTGGGCGCCGGGACGCAGCGACACCTTGCCCATGGCGATGCGGGCGATGGCGAAGGGCGGGGCGCCCGGCCGCGGAGAGGCGATGCTGATGCCTTCGACGACGCCGCTCTCCATCCACACGCCGACGGGGCCGGATGTGCGGACGGCGGCAGCCATGTCGAGCCCGGTGAGTCGGATGCTGGCGGCCGAGGCGGCCGGCCCCGGCTGCCCGTCGGCGGGGCTGGCCTGGGTCGTGCGCACGACCAGCTCCGTGACCCGGCCGCGCTGGTAGCCGGTGAGCGCGATCTCGCCGTAGCGAACCGTCTGCTGGCGGTTCTGCCGCGACTGGGTGACGACGAGGTCGCGCCCGGCGATGGCCTGCGCCGAGAAGCCCGTGGCAGTGCCCTCGTTGGCCGGCTGCAGCAGCGGCGCCTGGGTGGCGAGATTGCCGAATATGGCGGCGAGGGACCCCTGGGCACCCTGCAGCTCGGCGCGCCCAAGCTTGTAGCCCTGGCCGTCCGCTCCCGTGCCCTCGACATCCTCGAGAAGCACGCGGGCGTTGGACAGCGCACCATCCGCGCCCGGGGCGCCGGTGATCGTCGCCCGGCCGATCCTCACGCCGATGGGTGTGGCGCCGGTGGAGGAGAAGGTGACGTTGACGAGAACCGCATTGGAGCCCTCGTCCCGCGCCTCGCCGACCGCGGCTCCCCCCATCTGCAGCGACGGCAGCGCCCCGATCGCCGCCCGCGACAGGTCGTCGGCGGGTCCGGCGCGGGCCTGGCCCCCCATCGCGAACAGGAGGACGGCCGAGAGCCGCAAGGGAGTGGTGGAGCGCAACATGGATGATCCTGACGTTGTGTCGGCAGCGGACGGGCAGGCGAATGCGCCGCCGCCTCGGTTGATTTCCCGGCGCGATGGTCGCATGGAAGCAAGGCTCGCGCCTCGATATTTCCAAACGATGTCGATCCTGCGTCGGTTTGCAACCGGACTTCCGTTTTTTCGCCGCTTTCCCCGCTAGGGTGCCGCTCGATGCGCGACAGCAGAACTCCCGATCCCGTCGAGACCCAGCTCGTCCTGGTGACGCCCCTCCTGGAGGACCCGGAGGCCTTCCTGCCGGTCCTCGCCGGCGCGATGGCTGCGGGGCCTGTCGCGGCCGTGATCGGCAGGTTCGCCCCCTGCGACGAGCGCACCCTGGTCAACCGCATCAAGGTCGTGGCTCCTGGCGTCCAGAAGGCCGGGGCCGCCTTCATGGCCGAGGCGCCGGTCGAGGCTGTGGTGCGCGGCGGGGCCGACGGCATCCACCTCCTCTATGCGGCCGAGGCCCTGGCGGAGGCGGTCTCGCGGCTCGCCCCCCAGCGCATGGTCGGTGTCGGCGGCCTCAAGTCGAAGGACGATGCCATGGCCGCGGGCGAGGCCGGGGCCGACTACGTCATGTTCGGCGAGCCGCAGGTCTCGCGCTATGCGGAAAAGGACGGCGTGCTGCCGCCCTTCCATGCCGTGGTCGAGCGCGTCGGCTGGTGGGCCGACGTCTTCGAAGTGCCGGTCGTGGGCTTTGCCCCGGATATCGCGGGAGCCGAGGCCCTGGCGCGGGTGCGCGCCGATTTCGTCGCCCTCGGCCAGCCCGTCTGGGACCATCCGGAAGGTCCGGCCGCCGGGGTCGCCGCGGCGCTCGCCCTCATGCGCGCCGGAGCCGCCGCATGAGCCGCCGGGCTCTCGCTGCCTGCC
>JAEZGJ010000285.1 GCA_023416965.1 Pseudomonadota bacterium
AGCCCGGCCGCTTCTCCTTCAACGTCAAGGGCGGCCGCTGCGAGGCCTGCCAGGGCGACGGCGTCATCAAGATCGAGATGCACTTCCTGCCCGACGTCTACGTCACCTGCGACGTCTGCAAGGGCAAACGCTACAACCGCGAAACCCTGGAGGTCGTGTTCAAGGGCAAGTCGATCGCCGACGTGCTCGACATGACCGTCGACGAGGGCGTCGAGTTCTTCAAGGCGGTGCCGCGGGTGCGCGACATCCTGAAGACCCTGTCGGAGGTCGGCCTCGGCTACATCCATGTGGGCCAGCAGGCGAACACGCTGTCCGGGGGCGAGGCGCAGCGGGTCAAGCTGTCGAAGGAACTGTCGCGCCGCTCCACGGGGCGGACGCTCTACATCCTCGACGAGCCGACCACGGGCCTGCATTTCCACGACGTCGCCAAGCTGCTGGAAGTGCTGCACGAGCTGGTGAACCAGGGCAATTCGGTGATCGTCATCGAGCACAATCTGGAGGTCATCAAGACTGCCGACTGGGTCATCGACATGGGGCCGGAGGGCGGCGACGGCGGCGGCGAAGTTGTCGCGGAGGGACCGCCGGAACTCATCGCGAAGGAAAAGCGTAGTCACACCGGCCGTTTTCTCGCAGAAGTGCTCACCCGCAGGCCGCTCAAGGTGAAGAGCGAGGCGGCCGAATAGGGACCGGGCCGCACCTCGCGCGACCGGTGCGGCAAGGGGGGCTTCGACGGCATGACGGAACTCGAACTCGCCCAGCGGCTCGGTGTCGCCATCGCCATCGGCGCGCTCGTCGGTGCGGAACGCCACTGGCGCGACCGGGCGGAGGACGACGGCCAGCGCACGGCGGGACTGCGCACCTATACGCTCGTCGGCATGCTCGGCGGCATCGCGGGAGCGCTCGAATTCGCCCTGCGCGGCACGGGCGGCGGGCCGGGCGGCCTCGTGGTGGTCGGCATCTTCACCGCCTTCGCCCTGATCTTCGGCCTGTTCCAGTACCGCGAGCAGCAGGCCGAGCAGTCCTACAGCGTCACCTCCGTCATCGCCGGCATGGTCACCTTCTCGCTCGGGGTCCTCGCCGTGCTCGGCGACATGCGCCTCGCCGGTGCGGCCGGCGTCGTGCTGGTGGCGATCCTGGCGGCGCGGGAGGCGCTGCACCGCTTCGTCGAGGCGCTGACCTTCGCCGAACTGCGCTCGGCCATCGTCCTGCTGGCCATGACCTTCGTCATCCTGCCGCTGGTGCCGACCGATCCGGTCGGCCCCTTCGGCGGCGTGTCGCCGGCGCGGATCTGGACCCTCGCCATTCTCGTCGCCGCCATTTCCTTCGCGGGCTACGTGGCGGTGAAGCTGCTCGGCGAGCGCAACGGCGAGCTGGTGGCCGGCGCGGTCGGCGGGCTCCTGTCCTCCACCGCCACAACCGTGACCAATGCGCGGCGCTCGGTGGATGCGGGCGAACCGGACCGGCTGGTGGCCGGCGCCCTGGGCGCCGGCGTCGTCTCCTACGCCCGCACCTGCCTCCTGGTCCTCGTCCTTGCCCCCTCGCTCCTCGTGACGGTGGCGCCGACGCTGGCCGCGGCTGGTCTGGTCATGGCCGGAGCGGCCCTCTGGCTGGCGCGGCGCGACACGGAGGGCCACGGCGCCAGCGAGACTGCCAATCCCTTCGATCTGCTGCAGGTCTTCCAGATGGCGGTGCTGCTGACCGCCATCGCTTTCGCCACCCGGGCCGCCGCGGCCTGGTTCGGGGATGCCGGCGCCATCGCCGTCTCCGCCATTACCGGCCTCGCCGACGTCGATGCGCCGGTCGTCACCACCGCGGGCCTGCTGGGCACCGGCCTGTCGGCGGAGGTGGCGGCGCTCGCCATGGTGGTGGCGGTGACGAGCAACACGATCGCCAAGGCGGCTTACGGGCTGATGCTCGGCTCCTGGCGCTTCGGCCTGCTCTTCGCGGCCGTCTCTGCCGCGGCGCTCCTCGCCGGCGCAGTCGGCTTCTACGCGGTGCGGCTCCTGGCCTGATCAGAATTCATTAACAATTGCATGTGCCTATCGCATAGCTGCGGTGCACAATTTCTCATCTCGCAACTGCAGCAAAATGACTATCTAGGAGGCAAGGGACGGGTCACGAAAGCCCCCGTCCGGATCAGGACCGACCGCCATGCTGTACCTCCTCAACGCCCTCATCGCCCGCTTCAAGGCCCATCTCGTCTACCTGCGCACCCGCGAGGAGCTGACCCAGCTCGACGACCGTGCTCTCGCCGATCTCGGCTTCCAGCGGGGTGAGATCGAGTACATCGCCCGCCAGGTCGCAGACGCCGCCTGAGGCCGTCAGGCGCGGCCGAACCGCCGCGCGAAGCGCCACATCGCCCATTGCAGCCGCCACTGAGCCACGTCCGGAGGCGGCGCGAAGGGATCTTTCTGGCGCGACAAGAGACCGAGCCGCGGCGTGACCGTGGCCAGGGTCACGAAGGCGGCGACGGTGCGCCGGTCCGCGCTGCGGGCGAGTTCCTCGGCCGCCGCCGCATGACGCCGCGCCATGGCGATAACGGCATCGCGCACCCGCCGCACGGCATCCGACTCCCGCGCTGCAACCACCTCGTCGCGGCCGATTCCCTCGGCGGCCAGCATCTCGGCGGGGATGAAGACCTGGCCACGCGAGGCGCTGAGCCCGAGCGAGCGCAGCAGCCCCGTCAGCGCATAGGCCATGCCGGCATGGCCGGCGAGATCCCCGGTCCGGGGATCGTCGCCCTCGGCGAGCACCAGGGCCCCCATCTGCATGAGCGCGCCGCTGGTCTCCCCGCAATAGCCCTCCAGATCGGCCACCGAGGGCATCGGATCGTCGTAGAGATCGAAGACACGCGCATCGATCAGGTCGATGAGCGGCTTGATCGGCAGGTTGTGGCGGCCGATCACGTCCAGCAGGGCCGCCGCCACCGGGTGGGCGGTGATGTCACCCCGCCCCTCGCCGGTCAGCACATCGCGCCACCATTGCAGCCGCACCTCGCCAGGCAGGGGTTCGGAGACGCGCTCACGCACCCCGGCGATCTCGAGGTTGAAGGCAGCGAGCGCCATCAGGTCGCCTCGGCGTTCGGCAGGGGCGAAGAGTGCGGCGAGCCAGCGGTCCTTGTCGCCGGCGCGCACAAGCGCGTCGCAATGCTCGTAGGACGCAGCGAACGTGGCGGAAGGCGGGAGCGGCGCCACCTTCAGGGCACCGCGACCAGGGCGGCCGCGACGCGGCGGTTCTCCCCCAGCATGATGTTGTAGGTGCGCGCGGCGGCTCCGGTTGCCATCACGTCGAGGCCGATGCCGGCCTCCCGCAATGCCCAGCGCACCGCGTCGTCGACCGGGGCCGGTGCCGATCCGGTCCCGAGGAGCAGCACGTCGATGGCGCCGCCTTCGGCGATGACCGCCGCGAAGTCGGCCGGGGTCAGCGCCGTTCCTTCCTCCGGTTCCCAGGCGTGGACGCCCGAGGGGAGCGCCAGGATGGAGCCGCGGTGGCTCATGTCGGCGAAACGGAAACCGCCACGGCCATAGGCGTCGATGGCGAAGCGCCCGGGAACGAATCCCTCGTGCAGGACCTTGAGCGGTTCGCCCCGCGGCACGTCAGGCCTTGGCCTTGGCCGCGGCTCCCTCGCCCTCCTCGGCCTCGGCGCGGGCGGTGCCGAAGCCACCCTGGCGCAGGCCGAGATAGATGAGGATCGGCGCGGCCATGAAGATCGAGGAATAGGTGCCGACGATGACGCCCACCAGCATCGAGGCGGTGAAGCCCTGGATCACCTCGCCGCCGAAGAAGAACAGGCCGAGCAGCGCGAGGAAGGTGGTGGTGGCGGTGATGGTGGTGCGCGACAGGGTCGAGTTGATGGCGACGTCCAGCAGTTCGCCCACCGGCAGCTTCTTGTGCTTGCGCATCATCTCGCGGATGCGGTCGAAGACGACGACCGTGTCGTTGAGGGAATAGCCGATGATGGTGAGCACCGAGGCGATGGAGGTGATGTCGAAATCGGCCTGTGTGAAGATGTAGAAGGCCATGATCGCTGTGACGTCGTGCAGCGTCGCGATCATCGCGGCGACGGCGAACTGCCACTCGAAGCGGAACCACAGATAGATCAGCACGGCGAGGATCGACAGGATCACGCCGATCACCGACATCTGCACCAGTTCGGAGGAGACGGTGGGCCCGACGACCTCGGTGCGGCGCACCTCGTAATCGGCATCGATCAGGGCACGGACGCGGCGCAGCGCCGCCTGCTGCCCGGGTTCGCCGCCCGGCTGCTCGCCGTAGCGGACCATGACGAGGTTGGGGCCGCCGAATTCCTGCAACTGGACATCGCCGACGTTTGCGCCCTGCAGCCGGGTGCGCAGCTCGCCGATATTCGCATTGCCCTGCTTCGTCTGCAGCTCGACCAGGGTGCCACCCTTGAAGTCGATGCCGATGTTCAGGCCGATCATCAGGAATCCGATGATGGTGGCGACCGAGATCAGCGCCGACAGCCCGAAGGCGAAGGGCCGGAACTTCATGAAGGGGAAGGACGTGTCGTCCGGAATCAGTCTCAGCAGGCGCACGGCGGAAGTCTCCCAGTCGCCCGGATCACATCGGAACCCGAGCCGGCTTGAACAAGCGCAGCCAGATGACGACCAGATAGCGTGTGAAGGTGATGGCGGTGAACATCGTGGTGATGATGCCGAGGCCGAGGGTGAGGGCAAAGCCCTTCACCGGGCCGGTTCCGAGATAGAACAGGATCACGCAGGTGATGAGCTGGGTGATGTTGGCGTCCATGATGGTGCCCATCGCCTTGGTGAAGCCGCCGTCGATGGAGGCGATTACGCTGCGGCCGGAGCGCACCTCCTCGCGGATGCGCTCGAAGATGAGCACGTTGGAATCGACCGCCATGCCGACGGTGAGCACGATGCCGGCGATGCCCGGCAAGGTGAGTGTCGCGCCGATCAGGCTGAGCAGGCCGAACATCATCACCACGTTGACGATGACGGCGATGTTGGCGAACACGCCGAACAGGCCGTAGGTGGCGAAGATGTAGATGAGCACGAATATCGAGCCGATAATGGCGGCACGCGTACCCGAGGTGATGGAATCCTGACCCAGCGAGGCGCCGACGGTGCGTTCCTCGACCACGGTCAGCGGCGCCGGCAGGGCGCCGGCGCGCAGCAGCAGGGCGAGATTGGCCGAGCTCTCGGCGGTGAACCGGCCGGAGATCTGGCCGGAGCCGCCGAGGATCGGCTCGCGGATGACCGGCGCCGAAACCACCTTGTTGTCGAGGATGATGGCGAAGGGGCGGTTGACGTTCTCGGTCGTCGCCTGGGCGAACTTGCGGCCGCCGGAGGAGTTGAACCGGAAGTTCACGACCCATTCGGCCTGCTGGGCGTTGAAGGCGGCCTGCGCGTCGACCAGTTCCTCGCCGGAGACGATGACGCGGCGCTGGATGACGTAGGGAACCTGCTGGACGACGCGGTTCCCCTCCTTGACCTCCTCGTAGAGGATGACGCTGTCGGCCGGCGGCCGGCCGGACAACGCCTGTTCCGGCGTCACCGACTGATCGACCATGCGGAACTCGAGCTTGGCAGTCTGGCCAATGATGGTCTTCAGCCGCTGCGGGTCGCGCTCGCCCGGCACCTGCAGGAGGATGCGGTCGATGCCCTGGCGCTGGATCACCGGCTCGGTGGTGCCGAGCTGGTCGATGCGCCGGCGCACCACCTCGATGGACTGGGTGACGGCGCGCGAGACCTTGTCGCGGATGCCCGCCTCGGTGGCGGCGACGACGAAGCTGTCGCCCTGGCGGGACACGTCGAAATCGTACTGGCCGGAGGTGGAGAAGGCGCCGCCGATGAGCTGCGGGATCTTCCTCAGCTCGGTCAGGGCGAGATCGGCGTTCTGGCCCTCGCGCAGGCGCACCACGACCGAGTTCCCCTGGAAGCCGAGGTTCTGCACCTGCAGACGGTTGTCGCGCAGCACCCGGCGCACGTCGTCGCGCAGGTTTTCCAGCATGGAGCGGCGAACCTCGTCGGTGTCGACCTGCAGCATCAGGTGGACGCCGCCCTGCAGGTCGAGGCCGAGGGTCATGTGGGTGCGCATCGCGCGCGGGAGCTTGTCCACCCAGGACTGGGGCATGATGTTGGGCGCGGCCAGCATCATCGTGACGAACACCGCCACCAGAATCAGGGTCGCCTTCCAGCGCGTGAAGCTCAGCATCGATCAGTCATCCTCGGCGGCCGGCCGCGTGCCGCGGCCTGATGCGTCACTTCTCGTCGGCGGGTTCGCTCTTGGACCGCAGGTCGGAGACGAACTGCTTGGCGGCGCGGATGCGCACGTTGTCGGCGATCTCGAGCTCGATCGTCGAATCGTCGATCACCTTCGTGATCCGGCCGATGACGCCGCCCGACAGCGTCACCTGGTCGCCGCGACGCAGGCTTCCGATCATCTCCTGATGCGCCTTCACCTTGCGCTGCTGGGGGCGCAGGATGAGGAAATACATGATGATGAAGATCAGAATGAAGGGCAGCATCGACATCAGGATGTCGTTGGTGCCGCCCGCACCGGTCTGCGCATAGGCCGGGGTGATGAACATGAGGGATCCTCTTGGGGATTTCCCGCCGCGGAAGCGCGGCTGGACGGGATTTTGGCGCGGACTATAGCCAGCAAGCCGTCGATTGCAACGACGCCGTCGCGCCGGCCGCGGGCCCGGGCGAAAAGCCATGTAAGCCGCGCGCGGCTTTCTTTCCAGTAGGGCTCATTGCCTCATCTGCAGCGCTGGTGCATGGGACGGGAAAATCCATGCGGAGGACTGCCCGTGCCCGATCCCCTGACCCTCGACGCGCTGCACCGGATCGCCGCCGCGCTGGAGCGGCTCGCGCCCGCTGCCCCGAAGCCGGCCGACCTCGCCGCCGCCGACGCCTTTGTCTGGAACCCGCAGGGACCAAGGCTCGACCCCGTCGCCCGGGTGAACCGCGTCGAGATGGTGCTGCTGCGCGGCATCGACCGGGCGCGCGACGCGCTGATCGAGAATACCCGCCGCTTCGCCGAGGGCCTCCCCGCGAACAACGCCCTGCTCTGGGGCGCCCGCGGCATGGGCAAGTCCTCGCTGGTGAAAGCCGCCCACGCCACCGTCAACGGCGACCTCGCCAGATCTGGACAGGGCGCGGTGCTGAAGCTCGTGGAGATCCACCGCGAGGATATCGAGAGCCTGCCGCAGCTGATGGCGCTGGTGCGCGGCTCCGAGTTCCGCTTCATCGTCTTCTGCGACGACCTGTCCTTCGACCACGACGACACGTCCTACAAGTCGCTGAAGGCGGTGCTCGAGGGAGGCATCGAGGGACGGCCGGACAACGTCATCTTCTACGCCACGTCCAACCGCCGCCACCTGCTGCCACGCGACATGATGGAGAACGAGCGCTCGACCTCCATCAATCCGGGCGAGGCGGTGGAGGAGAAGGTCTCGCTCTCCGATCGGTTCGGCCTCTGGCTCGGCTTCCACAAGTGCAGCCAGGACGAGTATCTCGCCATGGTCTTCGGCTATGCCGCCCATTTCGGCATCGCCACGCCGGAGGAGCAGCTGCGCGCCGAGGCGCTCGAATGGGCCACCACCCGCGGCTCGCGGTCGGGCCGCGTCGCCTGGCAGTTCGTGCAGGACCATGCCGGCCGGGCCGGCCTCAGGCTGGAGGCCTGACGGCTGGAAAGGGATGGGGCGGCACTGCCGTGCCGCCCCGAAAAGACCGGTCCCTTTGGAGGTCGCAGGAGAGGACCGATCGACTACCCGGCCCCGGCTCGCGCCGGGGAATCGTTGCCTCAGTTCGCCCCGAGGAAGGTCATCGGATCCACCGGCGTCGCGCCGCGGCGGATCTCGAAGTGGAGCTGCGGCGAGGAGACGTTCCCGGTCTGGCCGGCGGCGGCGATGGTCTGGCCGCGCCGGACCTGCTCGCCACGCCGGACCGCGATGGTCGAGTTGTGGGCATAGGCCGTCACGTAGCCGTTGGCGTGGCGCACCAGGACGAGGTTGCCGTAGCCGCGCAGTTCGTTGCCGGCATAGGCGACGACGCCGTCCTCGGCCGCCTTGATGGGGGTGCCCTGCGGCACCGACAGCTTGATGCCGTCGCTGGTGCCGGCACGGAAGCCGGTGACCACCCGGCCGCGCACCGGCCAGCGGAACTGCGGCTCGGCGGAGCCGGAACGGGCCGGTGCCTCGGCCGCGGCGGGAGCCTCGGCG
>JAEZGJ010000290.1 GCA_023416965.1 Pseudomonadota bacterium
CGGCGGGATCAGACGCTACGCAACGTGAATAGCTCCGCGTCTGCCCACGCCGCTCAACCCGCCCGACAGGGCCCAACCAACCGCCGGAACGAACTCACGGCTGGATAGAAACTGGGGGCAACGTCACATCGCTAAGTGGCGTTCAAGACCGGCGAGCCTAGCCTGTAGTTCTAGCCGGTCGCATTCCTGATCACTGTGGATGGCATAAACGCGCGACTGGTCTGACATGGGTGCCCCTTTGTTCAGAGCTCATAGCAAAAGGAACACCACGCAAGCCAAATATGGAAGAGGTTCTGCTCGCCATTACTGCCATAGCGGCGGGCGCAGAGCGTCTTACGCTTCTGGCGAATGCCGGAGGTTTGTCGGGAGCTTCGAAGTAAGAGCCCTCTTCACTTTCGCTTCGGCGATCGTTTCACCCAGCTTAGCGGCAGCCTCAGCCATACGGTCGGTTCTACGAATGCCCATTTCGTAATGGTGCGAGATCACCAGGGCCATAGTCCACCTTACCTCATCGCTGTCGGCCAGAGCACCGACTTTGACGCAAGCGCATTGAAAGGCCCTCCTCATCGCGGAGAGATCGTCGGGAAAATACAAACCGTCAGCTGTAAAATCAGGATCGCGCCGGCCCATCTGCGCCTCCTCAGTTTGATACCTGGACGCAGAACAATGAGTAATACATGGCAGCGGAGCGGCTGCTCCGTCAACCCAGCAACCGGAGCCGGCCGAAGGCCCGCGTAGCGAAAACCTGCGGCAGTAGATGTCTGGGGGGTTCCTGCTGAGACATGGCTCCGAGAGGCTAGTAATATTGCACAAAAAGTCATCACCGCTTAAAATAACGCATTAGTGAAATTGGCCGCTCTTCCGTAGGGTGCTAGTATTATCGGGCCATCTGATTCGCAGGTCGTTCAAATGCTTCGCCTGGTCGGTGACGATAAAAGCCTCCCCGAACCCTCCTTGGTGGCAATTTCGCAGCACTTGAGACAGGCTGCGGACCATCTAAGCACGGCTCATCAAATGGCTTGTGACATCGAACTTGTAGAAGCGGCGGCTCTACAGGAAGCAGTCTTGCAAGCAGGAGAAAAGATTGCGGCGGTGCTAGCTGTTATGATTAAGGAGATCAGTTATAGAGAGCTATCGTCTTCAGGTTGTGCGAGTGTTGACAACTTCGAGCGCCGATCTTAATGCCGGTTAAGGAGCTGATGCTCTAATTGCTACTAGTTGTGTCTGCCGGTGTATCGTCTGCGCCGTGCGTTGTTCTTGTTGGTTACAAGGGTGAGGGAACCCAAAGGTACGTCGCCGGTTAGGGCGACATGCCTCCGAAAGATCTTCTGATCACGCCCGACGGCCGTTACCTTGTGGTTCGCGGCCGGTTGTGGCGGCGCGGAGATTCCAGCATTCCCTGGCGGACACGCCAGCGCTTCGTAAAAGAGTTGATGAAGGCTCGCAGGGCAGTTGCGGTTGCCAAGAACTCGACTGAACTCAAGCAGGCCCGCGCCGCGGTAGACGCGGCCAAGCATAATCTGGGGAACGCGGGTCTGTGTGGTGGACGGATGGCGAGCCGGACCAGACCGGCCACATCATAGAAAACACGAACTATGGGCCGTGGTTTGAGGTGCAACGCAGGAAAACCGCGACTTTCCGTCGAGCGGATAAGCGAGGTTCCGGCAAAGCCTCTTCCGGTAGTAACCTTCACTCATCAAGGCTCGAGGGGTCGTAACTGAGATCTCACCGGCCCCCGAGTTGGTGAACCTGTGCGGCGAGGAGCGGTCGAGCCTTCCCAAATGAGACGCTGGCAATTGATTCCCGAGCAGCGAGTCGGCTGGAGAATGCCGCATTTGGATAGGGGATAGAGAAGCCTTCTCGGGAACAGGCGCCCCATCCCCGCTTCACGACGTAAGGTGAAGAAATTTCAATAGGTTAACAGGATCTTAAGGCGCTGTTCGGACTTGTTGCAAACCAGCCACAGGTGGGCCCCAACCTGCCCGAACTGGGGGTAAATGCGGCCACAACGTGTTGCGTCTTCACCCATGGCGCGTATGGTCGGCAGCGTTTCGGATAAGCCGCAGGCAAGTCCGGGGGGCATTCCGGTTTCGCCGGGCGGCCAAAAAACTGCGACTGCATGCAGGTCGCACAACACGAATTTGGAGGTCTACAATATGAAGACGGTTAAGAGCCTTCTTCTCGGTGCCGCGGCGGGCTTTATCGGCCTGACCGGCGCTCAGGCAGCGGATCTCCCGGGCAAGGCTGCTCCCGCCGAGTACGTTCGCATCTGCGACACTTACGGCGCGGGCTTCTTCTTCATCCCGGGCACCGACACCTGCCTGCGCATCGGCGGCTACGTCCGCATGGATGCCTACGCCACCCAGACGTTCGGTGCCGGCACCAATGCCTACACCACCCGGACCCGCCTGCTGCTGAACTTCGATGCCCGCTCGAACACCGAGTACGGCCTCCTGCGTGCCTACGGCGAGTTCTTCATCCAGCGTGGCCCGTCGAACAACGTTGTCCCGGCAACCCTCGCCACCGGCGCCGGCTCGACCGGCCAGGCTTCGGCCGCCTACATGTCCCGCGCCTTCATCCAGTTCGCCGGCTTCACGTTCGGCAACTCGGCCTCGTTCTTCAACTTCTACCAGGGCGACGTCCAGTTCGTGGCTTCGTCGGGATCCGCCATGGACCCGTCGCGCAACTCGTCCAACCTGATCGCCTACACCGCCTCGTTCGGTTCGGGCTTCTCGGCCACGATCTCGGTCGAGGATCCGCAGTTCCGTCGGATCGGCGCCATCGGCACGATCACGACCGCCGCCTCGCAGACGAACGGCGTGGTCTACAATGGCAACGTCATCCCGGACATCGTGGGTAACCTGCGTGTCGACCAGGGCTGGGGCTCCGCCCAGGTCATGGCCGCCTATCACGAGGTGCGCACCAACCTGACGGCCGTCGCTCCGACCACCGGCGCCTCGACCGCCGGCTGGGCCATCGGCGGCGGCGTGCGTCTCAACCTCGACATGCTCGCCCGCGGCGACGTGCTCTGGTTGCAGGCGACCTACGCTGACGGCGCCATCGGCTACGTCTTCACGAACGACAACTCGGACGGTCTCATCCAGACCCGCCAGGCTGTCGGCGTCGGTCTCGTCAGCGCCCTCTACGCCGACGGCAACCTGAACGCTGCCGGTACCGGCATCGTGAAGTCGAAGGCCTGGGGCATCCATGGTGGCTTCCGCCACTTCTGGACCCCGGCCCTGCGCTCGGCCATCTGGGGCAAGTACGTCAACATCGACGCCCCGGCCGTCGCCACCAGCAACCTCGCCGACATCCGCTTCTGGCAGGTTGGCGTGAACACGATCTGGTCGCCGGTTCGCAACCTCGACCTCGGCGTCGAGGTCGTCTATTCGAACCTCAGCGCACGCCAGAACGGTTCGGGCAACGTGGCTGTCGTCTCGAACGGCATCTCGAGCCAGGGCAATGCCAACGCCTGGTCCGGTATGTTCCGCGTCCAGCGCAACTTCTGATCGGGTCCGGTCGCAAGACCGGTTCCGGACCGACAGACCCCGGCGGGACACCGCCGGGGTTTTGCTTTTTCCAATGGCTCACAAGGGTGCCGGCAAGAGCGGAGTTTCCGCCCTCCCCCTCAGACCGGAGGCCGGATCTTGTCCAGTTCAGCCTTCATCGCGGTGATCGACACCGCGCCGTAGCGCCGGGAGGTCGTTGCCTGGGCATGGCCGACGATCGCATCCGTGATCTTTTCCGGAATTCCCGCGGCGAAGGCCTGTTCCTTGAACCAGTGCCGCCAGGCGTGGTTCGGGTCCTTCTTGGCGGCGCGGCCGATGTCGAGACCGAGCCCGTGCAGCCATTCGGTCACCCGGCGGATTGTCGATCGGGCGGGATTGTAGGGCCTTGCACCCTGTCCCACCGGCGGATTGCTCCCCGAGCCGGCAGATCCACCCTCGCATTCGCCGAAAAACAGCCGTTCGCGCTGCGTTTTGGCGACGAAATCGAGAAATCCGCGGTCCAGCACCGCCGGATGGATCGGCACGATTCGCTCCGAGGCCGCGGTCTTGATCGGCCCGGCCTGCCGGCTGATGCGGAGACACCAGACACCCTCGACCTCGATCACGTCCTGCTTGCGCAGATTGGCAATCGCCGCGACCCGGCTTCCGGTCATCGCGGTGAGCCAGGGAATCCAGCGTCGGGAGGGGATGGTCTGGCGGTCGGCAGCCGACAGGATCGCCCGCGCCTCGTCGCCCGAAAAGGCCGACATGGTCTCCGCGCCGGCGAGCCGGTCAGCCTTGAACTTGACGCCGATGGTCGGGTTGACGGGGACGAGCTCGTTCTCGACGCCGAAATGATAGATGGCCCTGAGAGCGGCGAAGTCCGAATGCCGGGCTGTTCGGAGCCGGCGGCCGCTCGCGATGAGATGGTCGCGATAGGAGCGGATGTCGTGGGATGTCACGTCGGCCGGCCGGTCGTGACCGAGAAAGGTGGCGAAACGGGTGATCAACACCTGCCAGTAGGGCGGGGTCGTCGGCGCGCCGCCCGTGCTCAGGTGGTAACGGGCCCAGGCTTCGAACAGCGAGGCGAAGGTCGTGGTCGGCGTGCTGCTTTCGACGGCCGGGATCGGAACCTGCCGCTGCAGGACGACGACCGAAGCCGGGGTCGCGGCGCGGACCCCGCCGGGGACAGGTACCGGATCACGGTGTTTGACGACCTCACCCGACTGCCGCGACTGAAGGAGGGCCGACATGATCTGGATCGACACCGACATGACGATGTCTTTCGCCTCCCGGAAGGAGGCGCAGTTCAGGGGCAGCGGGATGTTCTCGCCAATGACGACGGAAAACCGGAGACCCTCCACGTCGACGTCGACCGCATGCCCATCGAACTCGCGACGGACCGCCGGCGGCAGCGGTGGCGTGAAGGTCACGCTCCCGCCGACGGCAAAGTTCATCCGTGGTTCGCCCCGAACCGCCAACACGACGCATCCCCCATTCGGCAGACCTCAAGGGCCCGCATGCAGACTCGGCACGGCGGTTTCGGCACTTCAAAGGAAAGTGAACTTCCCTATCGGCAGCCAAAACCAGTTCATGCACGGGCGCAAATGCCAGTTGTTTTCACATGGCTTGATTGCACAGACATAGTATCAATCCTTCGTGTGCCAGTTGGAAGCACCAAAGAATTGTAACTGAACCGTCATGTTCGATTTTTCTGCTTCGCAGACAAGCCCGTTTTCCTAAACGAGGAACGACCGTATCTCGTGACCCTACTCCGGTAGGAGCTGGCTCCTGGGAGGCATCTACAGGGCGTCGCCGCTCACCCGACAACGGTACATTTGGCGATCGGCGCCATCACGGAGCCGTGATCGCACTGCAGCAAGCATATCCCTGGTTGCGCAAATGCCGTATTGCACCATGGTTTCGGCTAGGAAACTTTGCTCAGAGCGGTCCTCGGGCAACCCGTCGCCCCTGAATCAGGAGGGGGGTCAACAGGGGTGATTGCAACCGGTAGTAGATGGACTGGAATCCCCGCGTAGGATCGTCACCCTGGCTCCGGGCGCCCGTTCCTGCTCCAGCGCCCGCCCGGCATAGGCGCGGATCAAGTCCGCGGCTGCTCCGGCACCTCGTAGGCGGTCGTCGACTTGATCCGCTCCATGGCGAAGCGCGACGTGACGTTCTTGAGCGGGATCGTGTCGATCAGCCGCTTGTAGAAGGCGTCGTAGGCCGCCATGTCGGTCACCACCACGCGCAGCATGTAGTCGACGTCGCCGGCCATCCGGTAGAATTCCATGACCTCCGGCATGCCGGAGACGGTCTCGGCGAAGCGCGCCAGCCAGTCTCGCGAATGGTCGGAGGTCTCGATCGAGACGAAGACCGTCAGGCCCAGACCGAGCTTTTCCGGCGAGACCAGCGCCACCCGCTTGATGATGTAGCCCGCCGCCTCGAGCTTCTGGATCCGCTTCCAGCAGGGCGTCTGGGACAGGTTAATGCGCGAGGCGAGCTCGGCGATCGAGATACTGGCGTCGTCCTGCAGGATGGTCAGGATCTTGCGGTCGGTGGCGTCCATGGTCCGGTCCTCGGGACGGGCGCCGGCCTTCTGACGCACCGTAGAAAACTGTTGCTATACAGATGGCACATTTTCGAACAATCAAAAAATTTTTCTCCTTGTGGCTTCATCCCGGGAGCAGAGAAGGCGCGCGGCAGGCCGCTTGCATCGGCACCGGCCTGCCAGCACCTTTGGCTCAGCGGCCGCGACAAGGCCGCGGAGGAGACGCACCATGCCCCTGACGCCCGCCCCGGCCGTGTGCCGGCCGTTCCCCGCCACCCTCAGGCGGAGGCCCGCCCGATGAGCGCGCCCAGCACGTCCCTCTCGCTCGCCGGGCTCAACGCCCTGGTCATCGGCGGCTCCAGCGGTATCGGCGAGGCCATCGCCCACGGCTATGCCGAGGCCGGCGCCCGCGTCGCCGTTGCCGCTCGCAGCCGGGACAAGCTGAACGAGGCGGCGGCGCGCCTCGCCGAGGCGCATCCCGGCTCGAAGGGCTATGTCGCCGATGTGACCGAGGGCGGCGAACTCGCCCGGCTCGCGGACACCGTCACGCGCGACTTCGGCCCGATCGACGTGCTCGTGCCCTGTCAGGGCACGACGATCATCAAGCCGACCCTCGACTTCACCCCGGAGGAGGTCGACTTCATCTTCCGCACCAACCAGACCAGCGTCTTCTTCTCCTGCACGGTCTTCGGACGGATGATGCTGGAGCGCGGCAGCGGCGCCATCATCAACATCGCCTCGCTCTCGGCCCATCGCGGCTGGCCGAAGGCCTGTCCCTACGCCATGACCAAACATGCCGTGGTCGGCCTCACCCAGACGCTGGCGGCGGAATGGGCGTCCCAGGGCGTGCGCGTCAACGCGATCTCGCCGGGCTTCTTCATGACCGAGCTCAACGCCGCCAAGATGCCGCCGGACCGCAAGGAGAACGCCCTGCGCCGGACGCCGATGGGCCGCTGGGGCAAGACGCAGGAACTGGTGGGCGCGGCGGTCTATCTCGCCTCCCCGGCCGCCAGCTTCGTCACCGGCACGGTGATCGCGGTCGACGGCGGCTATCTCGCATCCGGCATCTAACGGCGCAGGGGCGCTCCGGCGGGGCGCGTTGCCTCGCCGGGGTCCGGTCCCCATAATGGTCGGACCGGCCCGAAGAGGCCGGTTCCCCAACCATTGTGCCGAGGATGAAGGCCCCCATGCCGCATGATACCCCGTTGATCGCCACCATCGTTGCCGGTCTGGGGCTCGCCTTCATCTTCGGGGTCATCGCCAATCGCCTGAAACTGCCGACGCTCGTCGGCTACCTCCTCGCCGGCATCCTCATCGGGCCGCACACGCCCGGCTTCATCGCCGACCAGAAGCTCGGCACGGAACTGGCCGAGATGGGCGTCATCCTGCTCATGTTCGGCGTCGGCCTGCACTTCTCGCTCAAGGACCTCCTCTCCGTCCGCGCCATCGCCCTGCCGGGCGCGGTGGTCCAGATCGGCACCGCCACCGCCATGGGCATGGCGCTCGCCTGGGCCCTCGGCTGGCCCGTGGGCGCCGGAATCGTCTTCGGCCTCGCCCTCTCCGTCGCCTCCACCGTCGTTCTCCTCCGCGCCCTGCAGGAGCGCCGCATTATCGAGACCGAGCGCGGCCGGATCGCCGTCGGCTGGCTCATCGTCGAGGACATCGCCATGATCCTGGCGCTGGTCCTCCTGCCGGCCCTGGCCGGAATCCTCGGCGGCGAGAATTCGACCAGCGCGGCCAGCGACCCCTTGGTCGAATGGCTGGGCCTCGGCATCGGCGGCGTCATCCTGGTGACGCTGCTCAAGGTCGTCGGCTTCGTCGCGGTGATGATGGGCCTCGGCCGCAAGGTCATCCCCTGGCTCCTGCACTATGTCGCCCATACGGGATCGCGCGAGCTCTTCCGCCTCGCCGTGCTCGCCATCGCGCTGGGGGTCGCCTTCGGCGCGGCCAAGCTCTTCGGCGTCTCCTTCGCCCTCGGCGCCTTCTTCGCCGGCATGATCATGAGCGAATCCGAGCTCAGCCACCGCGCCGCCGAGGAATCCCTGCCGCTCCGCGACGCCTTCTCGGTGCTGTTCTTCGTCTCCGTCGGCATGCTGTTCAATCCTTGGACGCTGCTGACGGCGGCCGGGCCGATCCTCGCGACCCTCTTCATCATCATCATCGGCAAGTCGCTCGCGGCATTCCTCATCGTCGTCGCCTTCCGCTATCCGGCCAGCACTGCCCTGACGATCTCTGCCTCCCTCGCCCAGATCGGCGAGTTCTCCTTCATCCTCGCCGAACTCGGGGTGGGCCTGAAGCTGCTGCCGCAGGAGGGACGCGACCTGATCCTGGCCGGCGCCATCCTCTCCATCATGCTCAACCCTGCCGTCTTCGCCGCGGCCGGGTGGCTCAAGCGCCGGCTCGACCAGGGCGCGCCGGCCACGCCGCCCTCGGCAGCCTCCCCGGCCGCCGATGCCGGTTCCGATCCCGCTCCGGCCCCGGTCGCCCCGGCCGCCGACAGCGACGAGCTCCCGCAGAGCACCACCCTCACCGGCCACACGGTCCTCGTCGGCTACGGACGGGTCGGCAGCCTCGTCGGCGAAGGCCTGCGCGCCAGGGGCATGCCTTACATCGTCATCGAGGATGCGACTCGGCCCCAGGCGCGCCTGCGCGACGAGGGGGTGGAAACCATCGCCGGCAATGCCGTGCAGGGCGAGATCCTGGCCAGCGCCAATATTGCCGGCGCCCGCCGCCTCATCGTCGCCATTCCCAACGCCTTCGAGGCGGGCCAGATCGTCGAGACCGCCAAGGCGGCCAACCCGGCCCTGGTGATCATCGCGCGCGCCCATTCGGACGCGGAGGTCGAGCATCTCACTGGCCTCGGCGCGGGCACGGTGATCATGGGCGAGCAGGAGATCGCCCGGGGCATCATCGGCGAGATCACGCGGGCGGCCGGCGCCTCTCCGGCCGCGACGGCAGGAACGTCGGCAGCGACCGCCGCACACGGCGACCTGCCCTTCGTGCCGCTGGACGAGCCCTCTCCTCCGGCACCTCCGCCGCCGCGCGACGGCGCGTCCTCATGAGCGTGTGATCAAAGAAAAAGGCCGGGCACGAGCCCGGCCTTCCGCGATCGAGGGCAGCGCCTCAGGCGCGCTTGATGCTCCAGGGATAGGGCGCCGAGCCGTGCGGCATGCCGGTCAGCGTCTTGCGGTAGGCGGTGCGCAGGGTGAACTGGCCGAGCGGCACGGTCGCCACCTCCTCCAGCGCCAGGCGCCCGAGCTCCTTCGCCGCCTTCTGCTGGCCTGCCTCGTCGGGCGCGTAGAGCCATTCCTCCGTCAGCGCCTCGGCCTTCGGGCTGTCCCACCACCCGAACCAGCCGCGGGCGCCCTGGCCGCGCACCAGCAGCGAGGTGGCGGGCGTGCCCCAGCCCGGCGCCGGGCCGGTCGTGTGGAAGATGCTCCAGCCGCCCTTGTCCACCGGCTCCCGGCTGCCGCGGCGCTGGATCACCGTTCCCCAGTCGGTCTCGGCGAGTTCGACGTTCATGCCCACGCGCTTGAGGATGTCGGCGGTCACCTGCCCCAGCGGCCCGATATCCGGGAAGTCCGTCGGGTTGATGATCACCACCTTCTCGCCGGCATAGCCGGAAGCCTGCAGGGCCGCCTTGGCCTTCTCGATGGACTGCGGCATCAGGTCTTCCTGCTCGCCGCTGTAATAGGGCGTGCCCTTTGGCCAGAGGCTGCGGCAGACTTGCCAGGCGGAGGTGTCGTCGCCCTGGGTGGCGCGCATGTAGTCTTCCTGGATCGCCGCCATGCGGACGGCGGCGCGCACCTTCGGGTTGCTGAAGGGCGCCTGCAGGTGGTTGAGCCGCATGATGGCGACGCGGCCGGACGGGTCGGTCACCTCGCGGGTGATGTCGCGCGAGCGCGCCAGCAGCGGCTGCAGGTCAGCGGGCGGGCGCTCCCACCAGTCCATCTCGCCGCGGATGATCGCATTGGCGGCCGTCGAGGGGTCCGGCAGGATGTGCCATTCGATGCGCGGGAAATGGGCGATCTTCGCCCCGGCGCCGCGGCTCGGTGCCTCCTGGCGCGGGACGTAGCCGTCGAACTTCTCGTAGACGACGCGGCTGCCGGAATTGTACTCGGCGGCGATGAAGCGATAGGGGCCAGAGCCGACCATCTCGGTCACCTGCTTGGTGGCCTCGGTCTTGGCGTGGCGTTCCGGCATGATGAAGGCCGGCGTGTCCGGCTTGCCCAGCGCGTCGAGCAGCAGCGGGAAAGGACGCTTCAGCTTGATGTCGAAGGTGCGGTCGTCCACCACCTGCGTGCTGTCGATCACCTTGCCAACGAGCTGGCCGAAGGAATCGCGCTGCGTCCAGCGCATGATCGAGGCGATGCAGTCCTGCGAGCGGACGGCCTCGCCGTCGTGGAATTTCAGCCCGGGACGCAGCTTGATGCGCCAGCGCAGGCCGTTGTCGAGAACCTCGTGGCCCTCGGCCATCTGCGGCTGCGCCTTGAACGCCATGTCGGCCGCATAGAGCGTGTCGTAGACGTAGTAGCCGTGGTTGTTGGTCACCGTGGCCGTCGTCCAGATCGGGTCCAGCGACGACAGGTTCGCCTGCGGGATGAAGCGCATGGTCGATGCGCGCCAGTCCTGCGCCAGGGCCGGCGCCGCGACCAGCGTGGCCGCCGCGCCCTTCATGAGCGTGCGTCTGTCGAACATCATTCAGATCCCCCTTGCCCGGCTCGCGCCGGCCTTCACTGCGACGACGGCATGGTTGCGCGCCCCGCTCCGTCTTGCAATCCGCGTGGCGGGCCTCAGTCGAAACCCATGAAGCCCGGCATGGCGCTGATGGGTGCCGCGGCCGTGAGCCTCGCGATGTCGGGAACCGGTCGCGCCGTGCGCGGGTCGCCGGCGAGTTCACGCTCCAGCGCCGCCGCCACCGCCAGCACCTTGGCGTCGCCGCCGCGCGGCCCGACGATCTGCAGGCCGAAGGGCATGCCGGCATGGTCGAGGCCGACGGGCAGCGAAATCGCGGGATAGCCGACCGTCGTCACCGCATAGGCATTGGCGAGCCAGTGGAAATAGGTCCGCGTCGGCTTGCCGTCGATCTCGGCGGGATAGAGCTCCGCCCAGGGCCTGGGGCTCAGCGTCACCGCGGGCGACAGGATGACGTCGTAGCCCTCGAAGAAGCGGCCCCAGTTCTTGTAGAGCACGGTCTGCTGCTTGAGCGCCTTGGTCACGTCGAGCGCCGAATAGGTCAGCCCCTCCTCGACATTGGCCCGCACGTTTGGACCGACGAGCTCCGGCGTGTCGCGCACCCGCTCGTACATGCCCGCCATGAAGGCGATGGAGCGCAGCACCTCGAAGACCTCGTCCGTGCCGCTGCAATCGGGCGTCGCCTCGTCTACGCCGGCGAAGAGATGGGCGAAGAGCCCGACCTTCTCGGCCAGCACGGCGCGGATGTGCTTTTCCGTCGGCGTGAAGCCGAAATCCGGCGTCACCGCCACCCGCAGCGAGGCGAGGTCGATCTCGGCCGGAACGGCGAAATCCTCAGGGCGACGCACCGTCTTGCCGTGGATGGTGGTCGCCAGCGGGTCACTGGGATCGTCCGAGACCATGGTGGAGAGGAGCAGGCAGAGATCCGGCACGGTGCGCGCCATCGGCCCGAGCACGCTCAGCGGGTTCCAGCCGAGCGGCCGCTTGTCGCTCGGCACCAGGCCCGGCGACGGCCGGAAGCCGACGATGCCGTTGAACGCGGCCGGATTCCGGAGGGAGCCGCCTGTATCGGAGCCGGTGGCGATCGGCACCATGCCGCAGGCGAGTGCCACGCCGGAGCCGCCGGAAGAGCCCGCCGCCGACTTCGTGGGATCGAAGGGATTGCCCGTCGCGCCATAGACGGCGTTGCGGGTATTGGCGCCCGCGCCCCATTCCGGCGTGTTGGTCTTGCCGGCGATGATGGCGCCGGCCTCGCGCACCGAGCGGACGATGAGCTGGTCCTCCTCCGGCACGAAATCCTTGAAGATGACGCTGCCGTAGGTCGTCCTGAGGCCGGCCGTGTTCTCGAGGTCCTTCACACCCACGGGAAGGCCGTGAAGAGGTCCGAGCGGCTCGCCCCGGGCCACGACGGCGTCGGCCTCCTTGGCTGCCGCGCGGGCCGCCGCGTCGTCGCGCGCCACCATGCAGTTCACCGCCGGGTCGACCGCGTCCATGCGCGACAGGCAGCTCTCCAGCAGCTCGGAGGCCGAGAGCTTCTTCGCGCCGATCAGGCGGCGGGCCTCGACGGCGGTGAGGTCGCAGGGGTTCATGGCAGGCTGCACTCGAACTTGAGGAGGATCGGGGTACGTCATCCTGGGACAGCGGCGGCCGCCGTGGCAACCGCGCCGGAGCCAGGCATGGCAGCCGCGCATGGCTCGTCACGCTCGCCCGCACGCCTTGCATGGCGGCTTCGGCGGACGGCGGCTATGGTCGCTCTCCCCGGCCCCGCGCCGACCCTCCGCACCAGCAGGCCCGCCATGCCGATCCCCGAGAAGATTTCTGCCCTCGCCCCCGAAATGACCGCCTGGCGGCATGATTTCCACGCCCATCCCGAGATCGGCTTCGAGGAGCGGCGGACCTCCGAGATCGTGGCCAAGGCGCTGGAAGGCTGGGGCTACGAGGTGCACCGCAATGTCGGCAAGACCGGTGTCGTCGGCCGCCTGAAGGTCGGCACCTCCTCCCGCTCCGTGGGCCTGCGCTGCGACATGGACGCCCTGCCCATGCAGGAGACGACCCAGCTCGCCTATCGCTCGAAATACGAGAACCGCATGCATGCCTGCGGCCATGACGGCCACACGGCCAGCATGCTCGGGGCCGCCAAATACCTCGCCGAGACGAAGAATTTCGACGGCACCGTGACACTGATCTTCCAGCCGGCCGAGGAAGGCGTCGGCGGCGCCCGCGCCATGCTCGCCGATGGCCTGTTCGACCGCTTCCCCTGCGATGCCGTCTTCGGCTTCCACAACGCGCCGAAGCTCGACGTCGGCAAGTTCGCCATCCGCCCCGGCTACATGATGGCCGGCGGTGCCTTCTTCGACATCAAGGTCCAGGGCCGCGGCTCCCACGGCGCCCATCCCGAACATTCCATCGACCCGGTGCTGACCGCCTGCCAGATCGTCACGGCGCTGCAGTCCATCGTCGCCCGCAATATCGGCGCGGTGGACCAGGGGGTTATTTCGGTCACCCGGATCGAGGGCGGCGACGCCTACAATGTGGTCCCCGACACCGCCTTCATCCGCGGCACGGCGCGCTTCTTCAAGCCGGAGATCGGCAAGCTGCTCGAGGAGAACATGAAGCGCATGGCCAAGGGGGTCGCGGCAGGCTTCGGCGCGACCGCCGAAGTCGACTGGCGGCTCATCTTCGCACCGCTCTACAACACGCCGGACCACGCGGCCTTCGCCGCGGACGTCGCGGCCGAACTGGTCGGCGAGGAGCAGGTCAACCGCGATGGCGGGCTGAAGATGGGCTCGGAGGACTTCTCCTTCATGCTGGAGAAGGTGCCGGGCGCCTATATCAACATCGGCAACGGCGATTCCGCCCAGGTCCACAACCCCGCCTACGACTTCAACGACGGGCTCCTGCCCTATGCCGCCGCCTTCTACGCGCGGGTCGTCGAGAAGAAGCTCGCAGCCGCCTAATCGCCGCTCCGGCGCCGCTTCACCATCAGGAGCGGCGCCGCTTGGCCGCGGCCCGGCCGCCATGCCACAGTCCGCCCCACAGGAACGACGAGGGGTGAACCATGGATGACTGGCTGAGGGCCGCGCTCGACTACGTGCCGCGCTGGATCGATTTTCAGGTCCAGCATGTCGACCAGCCCGGCTGTTCGATCGCCGTCGCCCACACGGGCGAGATCGTGCTGGAAGAGGCCTTCGGCACCGCCAGCCTCTCCACCGGCGAGGCGCTCACCCCCCGCCACCGCTTCCGCGTCGCCTCCCATTCGAAAACCTTCACCGCGGCCGGCATCCTCAAGCTGAAGGACCGCGGCCTGCTGCGCCTCGACGACGCGGCCGGCACATTCGTCCAGGGTCTGCACGAGGAGGCCGCCGCCGCCACCGTCCAGCAGCTCCTCTCCCACAGCGCCGGCTATGTCCGCGACGGCGCCGATGCCGGCTATTTCGGCGACCTCAGGCCCTTCCTCACGGCGGCGCAGCTGCGCGAGGAACTGGCCCTGCCCCCGCCCCTGCCCGCCGGCCAGCGCTTCAAATATTCCAACCACGGCTACGGCATCCTCGGCCTCATTATCGAGGCGGTCACCGGCGAGCACTACCGCGACTGGATCATGCGCGAGATCGTCGGCCCCGCCGGGCTTTCAGAGACCTGTGCCGATATCGGCCTGATGAGCGGGGCGCTCGCGAGCGGCCATTCCACCCGCCTGCCCTTCGGCAAGCGCCTGGTCATTCCCGGCGATGCGCCGACCGCCGACCTCGCCTCGGCCACCGGCTTCGTCTCGACCGCCGCCGACCTGGCGCGGTTCTTCTCGCAGCTGTCGCCGTCATCCCCCGCGACCCTGCTCTCGGCCGCCGCCCGCCGCGACATGACCCGCCGCCACTGGCGGGACAACGAGTCCAGCCTCGAGCGCTACTACGGCCTCGGCACCATCTCGGGATCCGTCGCGGGCTGGGACTGGTTCGGCCATTCGGGCTCCTTCGCCGGCACCCTGTCCCGCACGGCGGTCTTCCCTGCCCAGGACCTCGCCGTCTCGGTGCTCACCAACGCCATCGACGGCCCGGCGCAGCTCTGGGTCGACGGCATCGCCCATATCCTCAGGGCCTTCGAGAAGAACGGCCCGCCGACCGCGGAGGTCGCCGACTGGGCCGGCCGCTGGTGGACGCTCTGGGGCGCGGTCGACCTCGTGCCGGTGGGCAACAAGGTGCTCGCCTGCCCGCCCGTGCTGAACCCGCCGCTCTCCGAGGTGAGCGAGATCACCGTGACCGGGCTGGACGCCGGCCTCATCACCCGCGCCCCCGGCTTCAACCAGGCCGGCGAGGCTGCGACCCGCATGCGCGACGCCGAGGGCGGGATCTCGCAAATCTGGCTCGGCGGCGTGCGCCTGGTGGGCGAATTCGCCTTCGCCGAGGAAGCGGCGGGCCGCTACGGCTCCTGAAAACGCACGAGAAGATGCCCGACCCTTCCCGGCACGGGGATCGCCGGGGAGGATCGGGCGCGAGGCCAATCCCTGGCCTCTGGACCTCGTCAGGCGGTGACCTCAGGAAACGGCGCCTCCCAATGGGGCAGCGCCCGCAGCCGGTCGTTCCAGCGGGCGACGGCGGGATAGTCGCCGAGCGGGATATTTGCCTTGTCCGCATAGGGGAAGGTGATGGCCACCGAAACGTCCGCCAGGGACAGGTTCGGGCCGAGGATAAATTTCCTTTCCGCCAGGTGTGCGTCGAGAACCTGCAACTCGCGGCGGGTCCGGGCGAGGGCGGCGGCCTCCGCCTCCCCGTCCACCTCGCCCATCCCGAACATCGGCCGGATGACATGTTCGAAATAGAGGGTGCCGGCCTGCGGGTTGAACTCGTGCGCCGCCCAGCTCAGCCAGCGCTGCACCTCCACCTGGCCGCGCGGATCTGCGGGCCAGAGATCGGACCCCATGCCGAGCGCCAGATGCAGGATGATCGCGTCGGACTCCCACAGGGCGAGATCGCCGTCGACGAGCAGCGGCACCTTGCCGTTGGGGTTCAGCGCGCGGAAGGCCGGCGCTTTGTGCTCGCCCTTTCCGAGATCGACCCGGACGAAGTCCACCGGCGCGTCGAGATGGCGCGCCACGAAACAAGCCTTCCGCGGCATCAGCGTCTCGGCATAGTGCAGCCGCATGCGGTCGGGGGAATGCGTCGCCATGCTGTCAGGCCTCCCGCGCGAAATAGGCTTCGAGCTTGTTGAGCGAGGCGGTCCAGCCGCGGGTGTGGCCGAGGCGGGCGGCCTCGTCGAAGAACTGCTCGTGGATGAGGGTGAGCATGCAGCCCTCGCCGTCCGGCCGGCAGCGCACCGTCACCAGCGACACCCTCTCGGGCGTCGACTTCCAGTACCAGGAGAAGACCAGCTTCTCGTCCGGCACCACCTCCTGATAGGTGCCGTGCACGTCGTGGCGCTCGCCGGCATAGGAAAAGCCGATGTGGAAGTCGCCGCCCACCCGGACGTCGAGATCGGTCACTAGCATGTCGTCCGGGGTGCCGGGCCCCCACCACTGCGCTAGCTTCCGCGGGTCGGTCCACGCCGCGTAGACCCGGGCGGGCGAGGCGTTGAGCCATCGCCGGAGGGTGAGGCTGGGCTTGGCGTCGGCGAGGGTGTCGCCGTGGCGAGCCGGAGCGTCGATCGGTCGGGAGTGGGCGGACATGACTCCTCCTCCAGGAAGGCTTGCAGCCGGTCGAGCCGGCGGGTCCAGAAGATCTGGTAGTGGGTGAGCCAGTTCACCGCCTCCTCCATCGGAGCAGCGTTCAACCGGCAGAGGACGGTTCGCCCGGACTTGGTCCGGGTGACGAGATCGGCTTCGGCCAGCACGTCGAGATGCTTCATCACCGCCGGCAGCGACATGGCGAAGGGCCTGGCGAGATCGCTGACCGACATCTCCTCGGCGGAGGCGAGCTGGGCCAGCAGCGCCCGCCGCGTGGGATCGGCGAGAGCCTGGAAGGTGCGATTGAGCGGCAGGCCTTGATGCTTAACCATAGAGTTAACTGTTAGGGCGGCGGCGCCCGGCTGTCAAGCGGAACGCGTCAGGCCGCCCGGTGCAGCGGGCCGCAGGCCGTTGAAACGGCGCGGAGGGGCCGCGAGATGGCGACGAGGCGGGGATCGCTGCGCGAGGCCCCGGCG
>JAEZGJ010000296.1 GCA_023416965.1 Pseudomonadota bacterium
GATGAAGATGGCAAGGCCGGGGAAGACCGCCATCCACCCCCACCCCGGCAACCAACTCTTCGTCGCCGACGGCGATGCCGGCATCGCCGAACTCGACCGGCGCGACCCCGCCGATGTCGCGATCGCCTTCTTCGGCCTCGTGCCGCAGGCGACGGGCAAGGGCCTCGGCCCCCGCATGATGGCGGCCGCGCTCCGCCAGGCCTGGCGGCCGGAGACACGGCGGGTCTGGCTGCACACCTGCACCCTCGATCATCCGGCGGCGCTCGCCTTCTACCGCCGCTGCGGCTTCACCCCCTACAGGCGGGCCATCGAGGTGATGGACGACCCGCGGCTCACCGGACGCATCCCGCGGGAGGCGGCACCGCGCATCCCGATCATCGGCTGAAGACGTCCGGCACCGGGGTCCAGACCACGTCCTCGATGCGGCGGGCGCCACTCGCCAGCATGACCAGCCGCTCGAAGCCGAGCGCGATCCCCGCCGTCGGCGGCATCCGGGCGAGGGCCGCGAGGAGATCCTCGTCCACGGGATAGGTTTCGCCGTAGATGCGCTGTTTCTCGGCCATGGCAGCCTCGAAACGTCGGCGCTGCTCTTGCGCGTCGGTCAGTTCCCCGAAGGCGTTGGCCAGCTCGACGCCGCAGGCATAGAGCTCGAACCGCTCGGCAACGCGGGGGTCGCCGGGCTTCGGCCTGGCCAGCGCCGCCTCGCTGACGGGGTATTCGCACAGGATCGTCGCCCGCCCGAAACCGAGCTGTGGCTCGATGCGCTCCACCAGCACCTTGGAGAAGATGTCGGCCCATCCGTCATCCTCCGAAACGCGGATGCCGGCGCGCGAGGCCTCGGCCGCCAGCGCCGCCCGGTCGGTCTCGCCGGCATCCCCGACAGTCGCCAGCAGGTCCATGCCGGCATGGCGGTCGAAGGCCTCGGCGAGGGTAAGCCGTTCCGGCTCCAGCGCCGGGTCGCAGGACGCCTCCCGCCAGACGAGGGCATCCCGCCCCGCCGCGGCGCAGGCGAGGCGCATGAGCTCGGCGCAGTCGGCCATGAGCTGCTCGTAGGTCTCGCCGACCCGATACCATTCCACCATCGTGAATTCGGGATGATGCAGCGGCCCGCGCTCGCGGTTGCGGAAGACGCGGGCGAAATCGACGATGCGCGTCTCGCCCGCGGCAATCAGTTTCTTGGCCGCGAATTCCGGCGAGGTGTGGAGGTAGAGGTCCGCCCGCCGCCCGTCGATGCTCACCGCCTCGGTGGCGAAGGCGTGGAGATGGGTCTCGTTGCCGGGCGAAACCTGCAGGATGCCGGCCTCGACCTCGGTGAAATCCCTCTCGACGAACCAGTCGCGCAGCGCCGCCTTGATCTGCCCGCGTGCGAGCAGGAACGGCCGGCGGTCGGCATGGCGGTCGGCATCCCACCAGGGTGAAACGGTCATCGGTCAGGACCCATGACCTTCGGCGTCATTGCCGAAGGGCCACCCCCCTCATAGGCTCCGCGCCTTCACGAGAAAACCTCCCCCGAGTGCCTGATGACCGATGCCCTCCACCCGCTCGACGCGGCCACGACCTTCACGCCCGCCGCCGACGGCGGGCTCGCCGGCCGCACCTCGCCGGCCTACTGGAACATGGTGGGCCCCTTCGGCGGGATCACCGCGGCGCAGCTCCTGAAGGCGGCGATCGACCACCCCGCCCGCATCGGCGAGCCGGTGGCGCAGACGGTGAACTTCTGCGCGCCCATCGCCGAGGGCGAGTTCACCGTCCGGGTGAAGGAGGTGCGCTCCGGCCGGTCGGTGCAGCATTTCTATGCCGAGCTGGTGCAGGGCGAGACCATCGCCGCCAACGCCACCATGGTCTTCGCCCGGCGCAGCGAGACCTGGGGCCACCACGCGAGCACCATGCCCGAGGCTCCGCCTGCAGGCGAGGTCCCGTCCCTGACGAAGAAGCCGCCGCTCGCATGGCTGAACGCCTACGACTTCCGCTACGTCTCCGGCCTGCCGATCATGGCGAGCGAGGCCTTCGCCACGCCGCAGAGCGCGAAGTCGCTCCTCTGGGTCGCCGACCAGCCGCCGCGCCCGCTCGATCACGTGGCGCTCGCCTCGCTCTGCGACATCTTCATCGTCCGCGTCTTCCAGGTCCGCGGCCTGAGGACACCGGCCGGCACCGTTTCGATGACCTCGTATTTCCACGCGGGCACCGAGGAACTGTCGCGGCAGGGCACGCGGCCCGTTCTGGCGAGGGCCGATTCGGTCCGCTTCGGCGACCAGTTCCACGACCAGCAGGCCGAGCTCTGGTCCGACGAGGGCAAGCTCCTCGCCACCACCTCGCAGGTCGTCTGGTTCCGCGAATAGCGCGCGGGGGTGGCGCTTTGCCGCGACTTCGTCTATGCGACGGCGCGACAGATCACGCGGGATCGAGCCCGCCCCATCCCAAGGACAACACCCGTGCCGAAGGTCATCGCCTCCTCCGTCCGCAAGGGCAACATTCTCGAAGTCGACGGCAAGCTCTACCTGATCGTCACCGCCCAGAACATCCATCCCGGCAAGGGCACCCCGGTGACCCAGGTCGACATGCGTCGCCTCTCCGACGGCGTGAAGGTGTCCGAGCGCTGGCGCACCACCGAGATGGTCGAGCGCGCCTATGTCGAGGACCGGCCCTACACCTACCTCTATTCGGACGGGGACGGGAACCACTTCATGAACAAGGAGACCTACGAGCAGATCGCGGTCCCCGACGACATCCTCGGCGACGCCAAGCCCTATCTCCAGAACGAGATGGAGGTGAAGCTGTCGGTCTATGAGGGCAATGCGGTGGGCATCGAGCTGCCGCAGCGTGTGACACTGGAAGTGGTCGAGACCGAACCGGTCACCAAGGGCCAGACCGCCTCCTCCTCCTACAAGCCGGCGATCCTGTCGAACGGCGTCCGCACGCTGGTCCCGCCGCATATCGGCGTCGGCACCCGCATCGTCGTCATGACCGAGGACGGCTCCTATTCCGAGCGCGCCAAGGACTGAGCGTCCGCCGCTGCGCTGACATTCGGAAGGCCGGGCCAGCGCCCGGCCTTTTTCGTGGGCGCGGCGGTGCGAAACTCAAAGGGCCCCACCCGCACCCTCCCCGCGCTTCGCGCGGAGAGGGGGGCTATGGCGTCCTGCCTTCCTTGCGACGGCGGTGCCTGGCTCCACCCCTCAGACGATCCGGGCGGCCGAAGTCTCCCTCCCCCCGCAGCGGGGAGGGTGCGGGTGGGGCCATCAAGAGGCGCCCCCTGGCCGCCGCCTCACGCCTTGGCGAGGGCCTTCGCGAAGGCGTAGCTGTCCGGATAGACCTCGTAGGACGCGACCCGCTCGCCCTCGAAGCGGAACAGGTTGACGGCGCGGACCTTCAGCTCCTCGCCGCTGGCGCGCACCCGCCAGTGGCCCTCGAGGACGATGGCGACACCGCCGTCCCCCTCGATCCGCCCCACCGTCTCGATGGACAGGATCTCCAGGTGTTCGGCGACGCGCCTGAAGAAGGTCAGCACCTTGGTGCGCCCGTCCCATATGCCAGCCCAGGGCACGATGCCCGGCGGACCGTTCCAGCGGACGGTGACGTCGTCGGTGGTGACGGCGGCGAGGGCTGAGGCATCGCCCGCCTTGAGGGCGGCATACCAGCGGTCGAGAATGGCCTGGCTCATGGCGCCTTCATGCCGCCTGGGCCCCCTCAGCGCAAGACGCGGATGATGCGGGTGAGATCGAGCAGCGTCACGAGGGCCGAGGCGACATAGGTCAGCGCCGCCGCCCGCAGCACCGAGCGCGCCGCCGGCAGGTCGTTCTCGTGCAGGTAGCGGCCGCGGGTGAGCGCCGGCAGCGCCTTGCCGAAGCTCGCGTCGAACTCCATCGGCAAGGTCAGCACGTGCATGGCGAGCCGCGAGCCGAGAAGCGCGAGGGCGACCACGATCTGCAGCACGGCGATGGCCGGCGAGCGGACGAAGGCGAGCACCAGCGGCGCCGTGGCGAAGAGGATGGCGGCGCCGATCTCCAGCTTCTGCGCCGCCTGCGCCATGCGGATGCGGGCGAGGAACAGCCGGTCGCCGTCGCGATGCTGCACGGCATGGCCGACCTCGTGGGCAGCCACGGCCACCGCCGTCACCGAACGGCCGTCATGGACCTCGGGCGACAGCCGCACCACGCGGTCGATCGGGTCGTAATGGTCGCCGGCGTCGGTGCGCTCCACCCTCACATCCGTGAGGCCGGCCTGTTCTAGCAGGTGTTCGGCGAGCTCGCCGCCGGTGCCGGGAAAGTCCTCGCGCTCCACGCCGTGGCGACGCATCTGCGCCTTCACCCACCACTGTGGGCCGAAGATGAGCGCGAGGAGGGCGACGACGCCGAGGAGGATGAGGAAGGGCATGGCGCGTCTTAAGTCGTCATGCCCGCGAGGGAAGTTCAAGGGGCGGCGAGCCAGCCGCGACCGATGGCCCCAGCCTCACGCCAGCCAGCGCTTGCGCCGCTTGTAGCTCTTCACGTCGCGGAAGCTCTTCTTGTCGCCCTCGGAAACGCCGAGATAGAACTCCTTCACGTCCTCGTTCTCGCGCAGCGACTTGGCGTCGCCGTCCATGACGATGCGCCCCGTTTCCATGATGTAGCCGAAGGTCGCGTAGCGCAGCGCCATGTTGGTGTTCTGCTCGGCGACGAGGAAGGAGACGCCCTCGCGCGCATTGATGTCGCGGACGATCTCGAAGATCTGCTCGACGATCTGCGGCGCGAGGCCCATGGAGGGCTCGTCCAGGAGGATCATCTTCGGCCGGCTCATCAGTGCCCGGCCGATGGCGCACATCTGCTGCTCGCCGCCCGAGGTATAGCCGGACATGGAATGCCGGCGCTCCTTCAGGCGCGGGAAGTAGGCGTAGATCTTCTCCATGTCGTCGCGGATGGCCGCCTTGCCGTCGCGGCGGGTGAAGGCGCCGGTGAGCAGGTTCTCCTCGATCGTCAGGTGGCCGAAACAGTGCCGGCCCTCCATCACCTGGATGCAGCCGCGGCGGACCAGATCGTTCGGCGACAGGGCCTGGACCTCCTCGCCCTCGAAGACGATGGAGCCCTTGGTCACCTCGCCGCGCTCCGCATGGAGCAGGTTGGAGATCGCCTTCAGCGTGGTGGTCTTGCCCGCCCCGTTGGCGCCGAGGATGGCGACGATGCCGCCGCGCGGCACCACGAGCGAGACGCCCTTCAGCACCAGGATGACGTGGTCGTAGATGACCTCGATATTGCTGACGTCGAGGATCAGGTCCTGGGCGGGGGCGGGCGCCGTCGTCGCTTGGGTCTGGGCGGTCATGGGGTCATCCGGTTGTCGGCACCGCCGCATCGGGCCGTGCAGGGCGGGAGCCGCGGCGAACCGCGGCCCCCGTCGTCGTTCAGAGGCTCACGACCGCTGGTCGCAGGTCTCGGTCCGGCGCGGCCAGCCGGCATTGGCCTCCGCGTATTTCTTCGCCGCATCCTCGATCAGCGGGCGGACGACGTCGCGGATCGGCTCGATCCAGTCGCTGTCGCGCACGTAGCGGGTGCCGTCCCAGCGGGCGACGAAGACCCGGTTGTGGCCGTTGTGGTCGGCGCAGGTGAGCCGCACGGGAGCCGCGAAGCCCTCCATGCCGATCTCCTTCAGCCGCGCCTCGGTGAGGTTCATCGTCTCGAAGCCGCGGCGCACGTCCTCGCCGGTGACCACCTTCTTGCCGGTGAGCTGCTGGGCGTGGCGGATCGCCTCGACCATGAGCATCGAGTTGTAGACACCGCGATTGTAGAGGTTCTCGCCGACGCGCGAGCGCGCATCCACCCGCGACAGGTTCTTGTCCACCACGTGCTTCAGGATGTCCTGGATCACGGGGAACTCGGTGCCCGCCTGGTGGAAGTTCAGGCTGCGATAGCCCGCCGCCTGGGCGCCGCCGGCGCGGGCGTCGTCGTCACCGCCGGCCCACCAGACGCCGACGAGGCGGTCGATGGGGAAGTTGTTGCGGATCGCCTCACGCACCGCGGTGGGGTTCATGGCGCCCCAGCCCTGGTTGTAGAGGTAGTTCGGCCGGTCGCGGCGGATGTTGAGCCAGATGGCGCTCTGGTTCTGCATGTCGGCGGCCGCCACCGGATAGAGCTTCAGGGTGAAGCCGTATTTCTCGGCCATGGCTTGGAGGACCGGGATCGGCTCCTTGCCGTAGGGCGCGTCGAGATGGATCAGGCCGAGGGTCTTGCCGCGCAGCTTGTCGAAGCCGCCCTCGCGCTGGGCCATGTAGGAGACCATGACCGAGGCGCCGTCCCAGTAGGTGGCCGGCGGGTTGAAGATCCACGGGAAGGTGTTGCCGTCTGCCGAGGCCGAGAGGCCGTAGGCCATGGACAGCATCGGGATCTTGTCGACCGCCGCGCGCGGGATGAGCTGCAGCGTGATGCCGGTGGAATAGGGGTTCACCACCACCGGATTGCGCGAGCGCAGGGAGTCGTAGCACTCCACGCCCTTCTTGGTGTCGTAGCCCGTCTCGCATTCCTCGATGACGATCTTGACGCCGTTGATGCCGCCGTCGCGCTGGTTGATCATCTCCAGGTAGTCGCGCATGCCGTTGGCGATCGGGATGCCCGACGAGGCAAACGGCCCGGTGCGGTAGCTGAGCAGCGGGATGAAGATGCTGTCCTGGGCCTGCGCCTTGGCCGGCATGGGCGCCGCCGAGGCGAGCCCTGCGGCGAAGGCGGCGGCCATCGTCCACTTGAAGCCTTTCATGGAAGTCCTCCTTGGAAGTCCGGACGCTGCGGTCCGGGTTCTCTTCTTGTCGTGCCCGCCTTGCCGGCAGGTCTCGTGGGGTTTGGTGCGGCCGGCCGTTCAGTAGGGGAACGGCCAGACACGCAGTTTCTGCTTGGCGATCTGCCACAGTCGCGCGAGCCCGTGCGGCTCGACGATGAGGAAGAAGATGATGAGCGCGCCCACCATGATGTGGGTCAGGTGCTCGGCGACCGCGCCGGTGAGCGGAATGCCGATGGCCGGCACCCCGAACTTGAGGATGGTCGGAAGGGTCGAGATGAAGAAGGCGCCGAAGAACGAGCCGATCAGGCTGCCGAGGCCGCCGATGATGACCATGAACAGGACGATGAAACTCTGGTTGACGTTGAAGGCGTCGTTGGCCTCGCCGCCGCCGTACCAGAGGAACATCATGCAGGCCCCGGCGACGCCGCAGTAGAAGGACGAGACGGCGAAGGCGAGGAGCTTGGTCGGCAGCAGCTTGATGCCCATCACCTCGGCGGCGATGTCCATGTCGCGCACCGCCATCCAGGAGCGGCCGATGCGGCCGTGCACGAGGTTGGAGGCGATCCAGGTCAGGAAGACGACGATGGAGAGCAGCACGAGATAGCGCACCTCCGGCGAAGACCTCGCGCCCGTGATGGCGAGGCCGAACAGGGTGCGCTCAGGCACCTCGATGGCGCCCGAGGCGTTGTAGTTGTAGAGCCACGGGATGCGCACGAAGCACCATTGCAGGAAGAACTGCGCGGCGAGCGTGGCGACCGCCAGGTAGAAGCCCTTGATGCGCAGGCTCGGCAGGCCGAAGACGACGCCGATGGCGGCCGAGAAGAAGCCCGAGACGATGATCCAGACGATGATGTTCACGTCCGGGAAGAGCGTCGTCAGCTTGTAGCAGGCATAGGCCCCGACCCCCATGAAGGCGCCGGTGCCGAGCGAGATCAGCCCGGTATAGCCGGTGAGGATGTTGAGCCCTATCGCCGCCAGGGCGAAGACGAGGAAGGGCACCATCACCGACAGGATGATGAACTCGGAGGCGAACATCGGCACGGCGATGAAGGCGATCGCCAGGATCGCGGCGATGCCGATGCGGTCCTGCAGCAGCGGGAAGACCGACATGTCGGCCTTGTAGGAGGTCTTGTACTGGCCGGCTTCGCGGTAGAACACGGGTGACGCTCCTCAGATCCGCTCGATGATCTTGTCGCCGAACAGGCCCTGCGGCCGGAACATCAGGAAGGCGAGCGCGATGACATAGGCGAGCCAGCTCTCGATGCCGTTGCCGAAGAGCGGGCCCCAGTAGAACTCGCCGATCTTCTCGCCGATGCCGATGATGAGGCCGCCGACGATGGCGCCGGGAACCGAGGTGAAGCCACCGAGGATGAGAACGGGGAGCGCCTTCAGGGCGATGGTCTGCAGGCCGAAGGAGACGTCCGACCGCGCCCCCCACATGATGCCGGTGATCAGCGCCACGATGCCGGCGGTGAACCAGACGATGATCCAGATCTGGTTCAGCGAGATGCCGACCGAGAGCGCCGCCTTGTGGCTGTCCGCCACCGCGCGCAGCGCCCGGCCGATGCGGGTGTACTGGAAGAAGAAGGCGAGCACCGCGATCATGACGATGGCGATGACGGCGGCGGCGATGTCGAGCATTTGCAGGCTGACCCGCCCGCCGAGGATGGCAAGATCGATGGACCCCGAGGGCAGGCCGAGCTGGGCGGCGATCATCACCTTCGGCGAACCGCCGAAGATCGTCTCGCCGAGGCCGATGAGGAGATAGGTGAGCCCGAAGGTCGCCATGAACAGGATGATGTCCGGCTGGTTGACCAGCGGCCGCAGCACAACGCGCTCCACCGCCACGGCGAGAGCGAACATCACCGCCAGCGCCACGACGAGGGCGGCATAGGCGGCCAGCATGCCGGAGAAGCCGAAGGCGGCGAATTTCTCGTAGACGCCGACGAGGGTCAGGCCGGCGAAGACAACCATGATGCCCTGGGCGAAGTTGAACACGCCGGAGGCCTTGAAGATTAGCACGAAGCCGAGGGCGATGAGCGCGTAGAGCACGCCGCCGACGAAGCCCTCCCAGACCGTCTGCACGAAGAGGTCGGGGATCGTCACCATCTCGACGAAGGGGCCGATGAAGATGCGGTAGGCCAGGGAGCCCTCGGGGATCAGCCCGGTCACGCCGCCGAGGACGACGAGGGCGAGGGCCGCCGCGAAGGCGGCCCAGCCGATCAGGTCCTTGCGGAGCGGCTTGTCCACCGTGGCGGGCAGGGTTGCGTCGGTCATCACCCGCTCCTCAATGCGCAACGCCGAGATAGGCGTCGATGACCCGCTGGTCGCGCTTGACCTCGTCGGGCGTGCCGTCGGCGATCTTGCGGCCGTATTCGAGCACGACCACCCGGTCGGACAGGTCCATCACCACGCCCATGTCGTGTTCGATCAGCGCGATCGTCGTGCCGTACTGGTTCGACACGTCGAGGATGAAGCGGCACATGTCCTCCTTCTCCTCCAGGTTCATGCCCGCCATGGGCTCGTCGAGCAGCAGCACCTCCGGCTCCATGGCGAGCGCCCGGCCGAGCTCGACGCGCTTCTGCAGGCCGTAGGGCAGCTTGCCGACCGGCACCTTGCGGATGTGCTGGATCTCGAGGAAGTCGATGATCTCCTCGACGAAGCGGCGATGGGCGATCTCCTCGTCCATGGCGGGCCCATGGCGCAGCACCTGCCAGAAGAAGCTGCGGTTCATGTTCAGCGTGCGGCCGGCCATGATGTTGTCCAGCGTCGACATGCCCTTGAACAGGGCGACGTTCTGGAAGGTGCGGGCGATGCCGCCGGCCGCCGCCTCGTGCGGTCGCATCTTCGGCCGCGTCTTGCCCTTGAAGGTGATGCGACCCGAGGTCGGGTGATAGAAGCCGTTGATGCAGTTGAGCATCGAGGTCTTGCCGGCGCCGTTCGGCCCGATGATGGCGCGCACCTCGCCCTTCTTGATGTCGAAGGAGACGTCGGTCAGCGCCTTCACCCCGCCGAAGCCGAGCGAGACGATGTCGACGGCAAGGATGACCTCGCCGGCGGCGATGTCGGTGGCGGAGGGCGCCCTCATTCCGCGGCCTCCCTGAACGCCTGGCCGGCGACCGGATGGACGGTCATGTCGATGATCTCCACGTCCCCCTCGATGACGCCCTTGCGGCCGTCCTCGAAGGTCACCTCGGTGCGGATGCGCCCGCGCTTCGAACCGTCGTAGAGCGCCTCGACCAGCGGCTGGTAGCGCTCGGCGATGAAGCCGCGGCGGACCTTCTGGGTGCGGGTCAGTTCGCCGTCGTCGGCGTCCAGTTCCTTGTGCAGCACGAGGAAGCGGCGGATCTGCGCGCCGCCCATCAGCGGCTCCTCGGCCAGCGACCGGTTCACCTCGTCCACATGGTCCTTCAGCGTCTTCAGCACCTCGCGGTGGCCCGCCAGTTCCTGGTACGAGCCGTAGGAGACGTTGTTGCGCTCGGCCCAGGAGCCGACGGCGGTCAGGTCGATGTTGAGGAAGCAGGTGACGAAGTCGCGGTCCTGGCCGAAGGCCACCGCCTCCTTGATGTTGGGATAGAATTTCAGCTTGTTCTCGATGTATTTCGGCGCGAAGAGCGCACCCGACCGCAGCTTGCCGACGTCCTTGGCCCGGTCGATGATCTTCAGGTGCCCGGTCTTCGGGTCGAAGAAGCCGGCATCGCCGGAGCGCACCCAGCCGTCCGGCGTCTTGGTCTCGGCGGTCTTTTCCGGGTCCTTGAAATAGCCGAGGAAGACGCCGGGCGAGCGGTAGAGCACCTCACCACTGTCGTCGATCTTCACCTCGACGTCGATGTTCGGTTTGCCAACGGTATCGGCATAGATCTCGCCGTCGGGCTGGGCGGTGATGTAGACGCTCGCTTCCGTTTGGCCGTAGAGCTGCTTCAGGTTGATGCCGAGCGAGCGGAAGAACTTGAAGATCTCCGGCCCGATCGCCTCGCCCGCCGTGTAGCCGACGCGGATGTTGGTGAGACCGAAGCGGTTCTTCAGCGGCCCGTAGACCAGCACCTCGCCCACCGCATATTGCAGCCGCGCCCAGAGCGGCACCGGCTCCTTGTTGAGGATCTTCTCGCCCCACTGCTTGGCTACGGCGAGGAAGTAGTCGAACATCTTCTTCTTGAAGGGCCCGGCATCCTCCATGCGTACCATGGTCTGGGTGAGCAGGTTCTCGTAGACGCGCGGCGGCGCGAACGCATAGGACGTGCCGATCTCGCGGCGGTCCTCCACCACCGTCTCGGCGCTTTCCGGGCAGTTGACGCAGAAGCCGAGCACGTAGGACTGGGCGTAGGAGAAGATGTTGTCGCCCACCCAGGCGAGCGGCAGGTAGGCGATGGTCTCCTCGGTCTCGGTCAGGCCGTCGAAGAGCCCGCCGTTCTTGGCCGAGACGATGACGTTGTCGTTCGACAGCATCACGCCCTTCGGCCGCCCGGTCGTTCCCGACGTGTAGAGCATGATGGCGAGGTCGCCGCCCTTGCCGAGCGCGATCGCCTCCTCCAGCGCCTTCACCTTCGAGGGGTCGGCGCCGGCCTTGCGGCCGATCTCCTGCACCTCCTCGAAGGAGTGCATGCGCGAGTGGTCGTAGTCCCTGAGGCCGCGCGGCTCGTCGTAGATCACATGGGCGAGGTGCGGCAGCCGCTCGGAGACGGAGAGCAGCTTGTCGACCTGCTCCTGGTCCTCGACCACGGCCATGGAGGCCTCGGCATGTTCGAGCACATAGGCCATCTCGTCGGCGACGGAATCCGAATAGACCGGCACAGGCACGCCGCCCCAGGACTGGATGGCGGCCATCGACCAGTAGAGCTTCGGCCGGTTGCGCCCGACGATGGCGACCTTGTCGCCGCGCTTCAGGCCGAGCTCGCCGAGTCCCAGCGCGAAGTCGCGCACCTCCCGCGCCACCTCGGCCCAGGTCCAGGTGCGCCAGATGCCGAGATCCTTGTGGCGCATGGCCGGCCGGTCGGCGAACCGCACGGCGTTGAGCGCCAGGTATTTCGGAAATGTATCGTGGACGCCGGTAACGGCGTTCGCGTCGGCGTGGTTGGCCACGGCCGGCGTCCTCCCTGTTCCTCGACGGCCGCGCCCGCGGGCGCAGCGGCGTTCCCTCTCACGACCCGTTTTCGGGTTCTGTGTCGCCCCTGTCCCGCTCCTTGGGAGCCAGACCGGGGTCGAGCGGATAGTTGAACGCACGGTCGACGAAATCAAGAGGACCAAAGGCGAAAGCCGGCTCGGCCGGACGGCGGATGGCGCTGCAACCCGGATCGCGGCACCGGATGCTGCCACGGCCGTGCCGATTTCCTTCAAGAACGCCGCGCCCGCCGTGATAGGGATCGGCCATGGACGATCGTTCCCAGCACGCCGCCATGAGCCTTGGCCCCCTCGCGTCAGGCGAGACGGCACGGTTCTTCGCCGCCGCGAGGCTGGAGGGCATCGACTGCCTCAGCGCCACCTTCCGCACCCACGTCTATCCGCCGCATATTCACGAGACCTATGTCGTCGGCACCATCGAGACCGGACGCGACGCGGTGTCGGCGCGCGGCCTCAAGGGCCATGCCGGCCCCGGCGACCTCGTCTTCGTCATGCCGCAGGACGTCCATGACGGCGCCCCTGCCGATGGCGGCTATTCCTACCGCATGAGCTATCCGGGCGAGGGTTTCATGCGGATGGTGGCGGAGGCGGTGTCCGGCCGACCGGCTTCCGCCGCGCCCTTCTTCCGCAGCCCCGTCGTCCACGATCCGGACGGCGCCAGGCTCTTCTCGGCCGCCCACGAGGCGCTGGAATCGGGCGCCGACGGCCTCGCCGGCGAGGAACTGCTGCTGCGCGCCTATGCCCGTGCCTTCGTGCTCCATGCCGGTGGAACCCTCGCGGCGGTCGGCGACGAGGCGGGGCCGGTGCGCCGCGTGCGCGACCTCATCGAGGCCCGCTATGCCGAGGACCTCAGCCTCACGGAGCTCGCCGCCGTCGCCGGCTTCTCGCGCGACCACCTGATCCGCGTCTTCCGCCGCCGCGTCGGCATCACCCCCCACGCCTATCTGGTCGATGTCCGGGTGCGCCGGGCACAGGACCGGCTGCGGGCCGGCCGGGCCCCCGCCCAGGTCGCCGCCGAGGTGGGCTTTGCCGACCAGGCGCATCTGACCCGCGCCTTCAAGGCCCGCATCGGCGTGCCACCCGCCGCCTATCGCCGCGCGGTGGCCGCCTGAGGACGGAAGCCGTCACGGAACCCGGCCGATGCCGGTTTCGTTCAAGAGACCGGCTCCCGCATGTGACAAGCAGGTGCGATGTCCGACGTGCCTGCCTCCCCCGCCTCCGAATTCCGTGACGGCCTCATCGAGCTTCTCCCCGCCATGGTGGCGGCGGCGCCCATCGCCCTGCTCTACGGCGCCATCGCCACGGGAAAGGGCCTGTCGCCGCTCGAGGTGGCGCTTTCCTCCGCCCTCATCTTCGCCGGTGGCGCCCAGCTCGCCGCCATCGAACTGTGGACGACGCCGGTGCCCATCGCCGCCCTCGTCCTCTCCACCTTCCTCATCAACGCGCGCTACATCCTGATGAGCGCCTCGCTGGCGCCGAAGGTCGCCCACCTGCCCTTCGGAGGCAGGCTGCTGGCCTTCCATGTCCTGGCCGACGAGAACTGGGCCCTCGCCGAACGGCGCGCCGCCAGCCGCCGCATCACCGCCGCCTATTTCTTCGGGTCGGGTGCCGTCTTCAGGGTCAACTGGGTCGCCTGGTCCTGGGCGGGAACGGTGCTCGGGCCGCTCCTCGGCGACCCCCGCCGCTTCGGCGCCGATTTCGCCTTCACCGCCATCTTCATCGGCCTCGTCGCCGGCTTCGTCACGACCCGCCGCGCCGGCATCGTCGTCCTCGCCAGCGCCGCCGCGGCGACCGCGGCCCATCTCGCCTTCGGCTCGCCCTGGCACGTGCTGGCCGGCGCCTTCGCCGGCCTGGCGGCAGCGGTCCTCGCCTGGCGCGCGGACGAAGAGGGGGCAGCCCCATGAGCCTCGACGCCACCACTCTCCTCGCCATCCTCGGCATGGCGCTGGCGACCTATGGCTGCCGCCTCACCGGGCTCCTCCTCGGCGGAAGGCTTGCCCTGTCCGGGCGCGCCAAGGCGGCGCTCGACGCCATCCCGCCCGCCGTGCTGACCGCCGTCATCGCCCCGACCCTGCTCGCCACCGGCTGGCCGGAGACCTTGGCGGGGGCCGTCACCATCCTCGCCGCACTGCGCCTGCCGCTGATCGGGGTCATCGCCACCGGCGTCGCCGCCGTCGTCGTCCTGCGCATGCTGGCGGGCTGAGGCCGCCTTCAGCCCTTCGGGCGGCCGAGCCCGGCAGCGATGGCGATGCCGGAGGCGACGATGAGGCCCATGCCCGTGAAGGTCACCGCGTCCGGCCGCTCGCCGAAGAACACCATGCCGATGACCAGGGCGAAGGCGGTCTTGGTGTAGTTGAACGGGCCGACCTGCGAGACCGGGGCGATGCGGAAGGCCTGGATGATCGCCGCCTGCCCGCCTGCGAGGAGAAGCCCCGCCAGCCCGATCATCAGCGTCTGCTCGACCCCCATGGGCGCGAGGCCCTGCACCGTCGCCAGTGCGAGGGCGGCGACCATGACGACGCTGACGGTGGAGAAGGTCACCGTGCCCGATGCGATGTGGGCGGGGAGGAACTTCACGGTGATGTCGCGGAAGACGAAACAGACCGTGGTGGCCAGAACCAGCCCGATCGCCGGGTCGAAGCCGGCTGAGAAGGGCTTGGCGACCAGCAGGATTCCGGCGAAGCCGCAGGTCACAACCAGCCACTGCACAGGCGATACCTTCTCGCCGAGGACGAGGACCGCGATCGGCAGCAGGAACATCGGCATGGACTGGGACACGGCCGTGACGTCGCCGATCGGCATGCGCCAGAGCGCCTGGAACAGGAAGAACACGGCCAGCCCCTCGGCCAGCGAGCGCCCCAGAACCAGCGGATGCCAGTAGCCGCGCAGCGAGAAGCGCGTGCCGGACACGGCGAGCCATGCGGCGACGCCGAGGGTGGCGAAGACGCCGCGCACGCCGAGCGATTGGGCGACGCTCAGCGGGCCCATATAGGCCTTCACGATGGCGTCGTTGGTGGCGAAGAGCAGCATGGCGAGGGTCATCAGCCCCATGCCGAGGCGCAGCCTGCGCGAGGGATCCTGCCCGCTCACGCCACGCCCGCGCGCAGGAGGTCGTGGACGTGCAGGATGCCGACAGGCCGCCCGCCCTCCACCGCGAAGAGCGCCGTGATCTTGGTGCGGTTGAGGAGGTCGAGCACCTCGCTCGCCAGCTGGTCGGGGCGCGCCGTCTTCGGGGCGCGGGTCATCACCGCCTCCACCGGCATGGCGAGGAGGTCGGCCTTCATGTGGCGGCGCAGGTCGCCGTCGGTGACGATGCCGGCGAGGGCCCCGCCGGGATCGACGATGCCGCAGCAGCCGAAGCCCTTGGCGGTCATCTCGATCAGCACCTCGCTCATCGGCGTGCCGAGCGGCCTCAGCGGCAGCGCCTCGCCCTGGTGCATCACGTCGCGGACCTGGGCGAGCACGGCGCCGAGCTTGCCGCCGGGATGGAAGGTGCGGAAGTCGGCGGCGGTGAAGCCGCGCTCCTCCAGGAGGGCGATGGCGAGCGCGTCGCCGATGGCGAGCTGCATCAGCGTCGAGGTGGTCGGCGCCAGCCCGTTGGGGCAGGCCTCCTCGGCGCGCGGCAGGCCGAGGACCACGTCGGCCGCCTTGCCGAGCGCCGATTCGCCCGCCGAGGTGATGGCGACGAGGCCGACCCCGAAGCGGCGGGAGAAGGCGACGAGGTCGCGCAGCTCCACCGTCTCGCCGGACCAGGACAGGGCGAGGATGGCGTCGTCCGAGGTCACCATGCCGAGGTCGCCGTGGCTGGCCTCGCCCGGATGGACGAAGAAGGCCGGCGTGCCGGTGGAGGCGAGGGTCGCGGCGATCTTGCGTCCGACATGGCCGGACTTGCCCATGCCGGTGACGATGACCCGGCCCTTCACGTCCTTGAGGAGGGCGACGGCCGCCGCGAAGGGCTCGCCGAGCCCGTTGGCGAGGGCCGCCTCGAGGGCGGCGAGGCCCGCAGCCTCCACCGACAGCGTGCGCAGCGCCGAGGCGATGGCGGTGGACCGGGGCTCGGGCTGGGGTGCGTGTGATGCCATGGCTCAGTATCGAAGGCCGGACCATCCGGCTGGAACCCGGCGCCGGCGGCGCTGGCGGAAGGCGGGTCCCCTTAGCATGACGCGCTGCGGGACGCATCCTCCCGGCGAGCGGCGCGCCTGCATCAACCCGACGTTAACCACGGCTCTTTACGTCTTGTTGAGGAAATCGGCGGGGAAGAATCGGGTCTTGGGTCACATCACCCGCATGGTCTTGGGTGTCGGCGCCCTCGCGCTCGTCCTGGGCGGGACGGGCTTGCCGTCGCACGCCCAGCGCCTGCACACGGGAACCCCGCCCACCAGCACCGACGATGTCGGTCGCGACGCCGGCTGGCAGGGCCTCGCCCCCGTGGAGCCGCCGATCCCCGACACGCTGTCCGCCCCCCGCACCGACGCCGAGGCGGCGGGTCTGAGGCCGGCCGTTCCTCCCGCCCCTCCCGGAGAATCCCGCAGCGTCGGCGCCCAGCGCGACAGGATCAGGGCCGAGGCGCGGAGGTCCCCATGGTCCGCCCGTCCCGAGCGACCCGGCGCCCTGCCACCGGATACGGGCGTCGCCGCGCCGCCCCCCGCAACTCCGGCCGCGCTGCGTCCCTCATCACGGCCCGCTCCGATGGCGAACCGCCGGACGGGACGAC